>DASROP010000268.1:0-15307 GCA_035646835.1 Actinomycetales bacterium
GACGAACGGCTTGCCGGTCACGCCCACGGCGGCGACGTCCCCGCCGGCGATGCGGGCCTCGATGTCGTCGAGGGCCGCGGTCAGTTTCGCCAGCCCCTGCTCGCCGAACGTGGTCGGCTTGGTGTGGTCGAAGCCGTTGTCCATCGTGATCAGGGCCAGCGTGCCTGCGCCCCCGGGCAGCACAACGTCCCGGACATGGAAGCTGGTGACCCGCTCGTCGCCCATCAGTACCCCTCCGTCCCGTAGCGCGCGTGGTGCGGGTTCTCCCAGATCACGGCGCCGCCCATCCCGATGCCGATGCACATCGCCGTCAGCCCGTAACGGACCTCGGGGTGCGCCTCGAAGTGGCGCGCGAGCTGGGTCATCAGCCGGACGCCGGACGACGCCAGCGGGTGCCCGACGGCGATCGCGCCGCCGTAGGGGTTGACGCGCGGGTCGTCGTCCGCGATGCCGAAGTGCTCGACGAAGGCGAGCACCTGGACGGCGAACGCCTCGTTGAGCTCGAAGAGCCCGATGTCGTCGATGGTGAGGCCGGCCTGCTTCAGCGCCTTCTCGGTGGCCGGGACCGGGCCGATCCCCATCACCTCGGGCTCCACCCCCACGAACGCGTAGGAGACCAGCTTCATCCGCACCGGCAGGCCGAGCTCGGCAGCGGCCCGCGCGCTCGCCAGGAGGCAGGCCGTCGCGCCGTCGTTGAGCCCGGCCGCGTTGCCGGCGGTGACCCGGCCGTGCGGGCGGAACGGGGTCTTGATCGTGGCGAGGTCGTCGAGCGTCGTGCCGGGCCGGGGCGGCTCGTCGGCGGTCGCGAGCCCCCAGCCCTTCTCGTCGTGGCGCGTGGCGACCGGCACCAGGTCGGGCTGGATGTGGCCGTCGGCGTAGGCCTGCGCGAGCTTGGCCTGGCTGGCCACCGCGAAGGCGTCGCAGCGCTCCTTGGTGATGCCCGGGTACCGGTCGTGCAGGTTCTCGGCGGTGGCGCCCATCACCAGGGCGGACGGGTCGACGAGCTTCTCGGCGACGATCCGCGGGTTGGGATCGACGCCCTCGCCCATCGGGTGGTGACCCATGTGCTCGACGCCGCCGGCGATCGCGATGTCGTAGGCGCCGAACGCGATGCCCGAGGCGGTCGTCGTCACGGCGGTCATCGCCCCCGCGCACATCCGGTCGATCGCGAACCCGGGGACCGTCTTCGGCAGCCCGGCCAGCAGCGCGGCGGTGCGCCCGATCGTCAGGCCCTGGTCACCCGTCTGGGTGGTGGCCGCGATCGCCACCTCGTCGACCCGCTCCGGGGGAAGCTCGGGGTGGCGCCGCAGCAGTTCGCGGATGCACTTGATCACCAGGTCGTCGGCACGCGTCTGGGCGTACATGCCCTTCTCGCCTGCCTTGCCGAACGGGGTCCGGACGCCATCGGAGAACACGACGTCGTTGAGGGTGCGGGGCACGGGGCCTCCTGAGCCGGGACGGAGCCTGCCCGGTCAGGCTACTCGCCGGTAACTTGACGTGCACCGCCGTCCGGCGTGGCGCTGGTCACTCGGCGGTGGGGTCGGCGGTGATCGCGGCCACCAGCGGCGCGGTGACCAGATCGACCTGCCAGGCACGGGCGCCGAGCGCGCCCAGCACCTCGGCGACCGAGGCCTCGTCCATCGTCTCGGGTGGCGTCCAGCACAGTCGGCGCAGGGAGTCGGGGGTGAGCAGGTTCTCGACGGGTACCCGGTGCTCGACCGCCAGGGCGGTGACGGCGGCGCGGGCGACCTTGAGTCGCTCTGCGGCGGCCGGGTCACGGTCCTTCCACAGGCGCGGCGGCGGGGGACCATCCCCGGGCAGGGCGTGAGGAGGCAGCTCGTCGTCGAGAAGCTTCCGCGCCCGGGCGAGGGCGCCCAACCACCGATCGGCGATCCGGCGGTTCGCCGGGCCCGAGAAGATCGGCAGCTTGGCCAGGTCCTCGGCGCTGGTGGGCATCGCGACCGAGGCCGAGACCAGCGCGCGGTCGGGCAGGACGCGGCCCGGGGCGATGTCACGTCGGCGGGCCATCTCCTCACGCTCGGTCCACAGCTCGCGCAGCGCCGCGAGCTGGCGCCGGGACCGGACAGCGTGCAGCCCCGACGTGCGCCGCCACGGGTCCTGTCGCGGTGGTGCCGGTGGCGTGTCACGCACCGCCGCGAACTCCTGCCTCGCCCATTCGGCCTTGCCCTGGGAGGCCAGCTCCGCGTCCAGCGCGTCGCGCAGCTCGACCAGGACCTCCACGTCGAGCGCCGCGTAGCTCAGCCAGGGCTCGGGCAGCGGGCGGGTCGACCAGTCCACCGCCGAGTGCTCCTTGGCCAGCTGCCACCCCAGCAGCCGCTCCACGATGGACGCCAGCCCGACCTTGTCGAACCCCGCGAGCCTGGCTGCCAACTCGGTGTCGAACAGCTCACCTCCGGGACGCATCCCGAGCTCGGCCAGGCAGGGCAGGTCCTGCGACGCGGCGTGCACCACCCACTCGGTCCCGCCGAGGGCGCGCGCGAGTGTCGAGAGGTCGGGCAGCGGTACCGGGTCGACCAGCACGGTGCCGGCGCCGGCCCGGCGCAGCTGCACCAGGAACGCGCGCTGCCCGTACCGGTAGCCGCTGGCGCGCTCGGCGTCCACCGCCACCGGACCGGTGCCGGCCGCGATCGCGGCGACGGCGTCCGCGAGCCGGGCGGGGGTCTCGACGAGGTCGGGGACGCCGTCGCGAGGTGCATCGAGCGGGCGCGCGGGGGGACCGGTGTCGTCCTCCGGCGCGCCGGAGCCGCCCGAGGCGTCGGCGTCCATGTCGTCACCGTAGGCCGCGGATGCGGTGGAACGAGTGAGGCGGGGCCGTCAGGAGATGACGCCGGCCCGCAGCGCGATCATCACCATCTCCGCGCGGTCACCGGTACCGACCTTGCGGGCGATCCTGGCCAGGTGGCTCTTGACGGTCAGGGCGGACAGGCCGAGGGCGTCGCCGACGTCGCGGTTGGAGCACCCGTCCGCGACGAGCTGGAGCACCTCGACCTCCCGCTGGGACAGGCCGTGCACGCTGGCGGGCACGCTGGCCGCGGGGGACGTCGGGTGGCCGGTCCCGAGGTAGCAGCGGACGCCGGCGGTCAGGGCAGCGCGCACCGTGTACGGGTCGTCGGTCGTCGAGACCACGATGGTGCGCTGCCAGCCGGCCAGCCGGAGGTCGCGCGCGAGCTCGACGCCGGACCCGTCGGAGAGGCCCGCCTCGACCACGCAGAGCTCACCGGGGCGGCCGGTGCTGACGCGCCGGGCCTCCTCGACGGTGGTCGCGGCGAGGACGTCGCTGGCGCCCAGGGCGCGCAGGATCCGGACGGCGGTCTCGCGGGCGGCGGGGTGACGGACCGCGACGAGCGCGGTGAAGCGGCCCTGGCGGACGGGCCACCGCGTGGTGGTCTGCTCGACGACAGCGGTCATGACCAGACCATCGGCTGCTGCGTGGGTGATCTTGAGTCAGCGCGCCCGGCGCTGGAGAGGGGCCACGCCCGGCGGCAGCGGCGGCAGCCCCGCGACGGTGCACAGCAGATCGGCCCAGCCGTGCAGGTGGGGGCGCAGGTCGGTCCCCACCGGACTCCACGACGCGCGGACCTCGACCTCGACGCTCGCCGGCCGGTCGGCCAGGGCGCCGTAGCTCTCCGAGAGCACCCGGGTGACCGTTCCGCCCTGGGCGGTCGCGGTGGCGCCGGCGCCCTCGAGGCACTCGGCCAACCACGTCCACCCGATCTGCCCGAGCATCGGGTCGGAGCCCATCTCGGGCTCGAGCTCGGCCCGCACGAAGGTGACGACGCGGAAGGTGCCCTCCCAGGTCTCCTGGCCGTCCGGGTCGTGGAGCAGCACGAATCGGCCGGTGGCCAGCTCGGCGTCGCCGAGGACGACGTCAGCGGTCAGCGCCAGGGAGTGCGGGGCGATCCGTTGCGGGGCGGGGACCTCGGTCAGCACCACCTCCGACCGCAGGCGGACGTCGCGCAGCCCCTCGACCGCCCGCTCGAACGCCGCCGGAACGACTCCTGGCACCTCACGCACCGCCACCGGAGCAGCGTACGTCGCCGCACGCGCGTGGACCCGCAACCCGCGCCCGCGCGAGTCGCCCTACGGTGGCGGCCGTGCCCGCCGTCGGAGGACCCCTGCTCGCCCTGCTGTCTGCGGGGCTGTGGGGGTCTGCCGACTTCGGCGGCGGCCTCGTCTCGCGCCGGCTGCCGCCGGTCGCCGTCGTCGCCTGGTCGCAGTCCGTCGGGCTGCTGGCGGTGGGGGTGGCCGCGCTGGCGACCGGTGCCTACACGGCGCCCACCGGCTGGGTGCTCTGGTCCGTGATGTCCGGTGTGGTCGGCACGCTGGCGCTGGTGGCGTTCTACGCCGCCCTGGCGTCGGGGACGATGGGTGTCGTCTCGCCGATCGCCGCGCTCGGCGCCGTCGTCCCGGTGCTGATCGGCCTGGCCTCGGGGGAGCGGCCCAGTGCGCTGCAGGTCGTCGGCATCGTGGTGGCCCTGCTCGGCGCGGCCGCCGCCAGCGGCCCCGAGCTCGGGGGAGCCGGCCGCGCGCGACCCGTCGTGCTCGCCGCGCTGGCCGGCGTCGGGTTCGGTCTCGCCCTGACGTTCATCGGCCGCGGCGCGGAGTCCTCGACGTTGATGACCCTCGTCGGCATGCGCGCCACCAGCGTCACGGGGTTCGTCGTCCTGGCCCTGGTCGTGCGGACGGTGGGCGGCGTGCGGACCCGGCACCTGCTGCCGCTGGCTGCCATCGGCGTCGCCGACGCCGGCGCGAACCTCACCTTCGGCATCGCCAGCACGATGGGCCTGCTGAGCGTCACCGCGGTCGTGGCCTCGCTCTACCCGGTGGTCACGGTGCTGCTGGCCCGGTTCGTGCTCTCCGAGCTGCTGCGTCCGGTCCAGCAGGCGGGTGTGGTGGCGGCGCTGGGTGGCGTCGTCCTGATGTCGGCGGGCTGACCGGCGGCGTGGCACGATTCCGCGGTGCCCCTCTCTGCTGCCGTGCACGACAGCCCGCTGCTCCGCGCCTGCCGGGGTGAGCCCGTGCCGCACACCCCGGTGTGGTTCATGCGCCAGGCCGGGCGCTCGCTGCCGGAGTACCTGAGGGTCCGCGAGGGCACGACGATGCTCGAGGCCTGCCGTCGTCCCGAGCTGGTCACCGAGATCACGATGCAGCCCGTGCGCCGGTACGGCGTGGACGCGGCGATCCTGTTCTCCGACATCGTCGTGCCGCTGCACGCCGCGGGGGTCGACCTGGAGATCGTGCCCGGCACGGGGCCGGTGGTCGCTTCGCCGGTGCGGACCGCCGAGGACGTGGAGGCACTCCCGTCGCTCGACCCCGCGCAGGTCGACGACGTGGCGGAGTCGGTGCGGCTGCTGGTGCGCGAGCTCGGCGACACCCCGCTGATCGGGTTCGCCGGTGCGCCGTTCACACTCGCGAGCTACCTGGTCGAGGGCGGTCCGAGCCGCAACCACGAGCACACGAAGGCGCTGATGTACGGCGACCCGGGGCTGTGGGACGCCCTGATGCAGCGCCTGGCCGCGGTGGCTACCACGTACCTGCGCCTGCAGATCGAGGCCGGTGCCGGCGCCGTCCAGCTCTTCGACTCGTGGGTCGGTGCGCTGCCGCGGGCCGACTACGAGCGCTTCGTACAGCCGCACTCCGCGGCGGTGCTGGCCGGGATCGCTGACCTCGGGGTGCCGCGGATCCACTTCGGCGTGGGCACCGGTGAGCTGCTCGGGTCGATGGGCGAGGCCGGGGCCGACGTGGTGGGTGTCGACTTCCGGCTGCCCCTCGACGAGGCGGCGGCACGGGTCGGGCCGCATCGGTCGTTGCAGGGCAACCTCGACCCGGCCCTGCTGTTCGCGCCGTGGGACGCGGTCGAGGCCCGGGTGCTCGCGACGCTCGAGGCCGGACGCGCCGCGCGGGGCCACGTGTTCAACCTCGGCCACGGCGTGATCCCGACCACCGACCCCGACGTCCTGCACCGGGTGGTCGACCTCGTCCACTCCGCCTCCGCGCGCTGACGCTTGCCCCCAGTGATCGTCGGCAGCAGGTGGTTGTGATCACAGCCACCTGCTGCCGACGATCACTGGGGTTGGGGGGTCGGACGCCGGCGGCGGGCGTTGCGGCGCCACGTCAACAGCGGGAACCCGACCAGCGCGGCGACGATCGCGAACGGCAGCAGCGCCCCGAGGACGGTCAGCAGGGCCACGGTGGAGGTCTCCAGGGCGTCCCACCCGGCCGCGAAACCGGCGAGGAACCCGTCGCCGTCCTCGGCCTCAGCGGCCCGGTCGGCGGTCTGCAGGACGGCGGTCACGGTAGCCATCGCCGCCTTACCGGCCAGTGCGGCCTGCTGCGCCTGGATCGACTCCAGGTCTGCCTCCCGCCGCGACAGCTCCGACTCGAGCTGGACGACGTCGTCCAGCGACGACGCCTGGTCCAGCAGGTCGCGGATGCGCTCCACGCTCGTCGTCTGGGTGGCGATCCGGCTCTCCAGGTCGACGAGCGCGGTCTCGACCGGCGTCTCCGTCGACCACCGGCTCAGCTCGGTACCCAGGGCGGCGATTCCCTCCATCGCCTCCGCCATCGCTGACCACGGCACCCGCAGCACCAGGCGGGCTTCGCCGGGTCCGAGCACCCGCGGCGGGGAGGGTTCGCCGGTGTCGTCGAAGGACACGTCCGGGACGCTCTGGAGCCCGATGCTCTCGTCGGACACGTACCCCTGCAGCGAGGCGGCGAGGTCGCGGACCTGAGCGGCCGACCTGGTCAGGCCGTCGACCTCCACACTGACCGAACCGCGGCGGATCCGGCGCTCCTCGGAGACCGCGACGGGCCCGGCGAGGGACTCGGACACCGGTCCGGCCGAATCGCCGCCGCCGGCGTCGGCATCGCCGCCGCCCAGCGCTGCGGACGAGGTGTCCTCGGCCGACTCGCCCGCGGAGTCGGCACCTCCCATCTGACCGACGCCGCTGCAGCCCGCGAGCAGCACGGCGAGCGCGAGGCCGATGCCGGTAGCGAGCCGCGAGCTTCGTGGGACGGGGATGCGCGCGGTGCTCGACATGGTGGCCTCCACTGGTGGGCGATCCGGTGCGTCGGGCCTCGGATGTTCGAGAGTGCCGACGCGGTTCCCTCCGTCGGTTGCGGTCCGGTCTCGATCCGGTGTCGAGGCGTGCGAGGCTGGCGCCCGTGAGCAGGCAGCGGCTTCCGGTGGTCGTCGTCGGGGGTGGCATCAGCGGCCTGACCGCGGCCTGGCGCCTCGCCACCGCCGACGGGGCCCCGCCGGTCGTGCTGCTGGAGCAGGGTCCGGGGACCGGCGGCGTGCTGCGTCGGCAGACGTTCGAGGTCGACGGTCACCCGGTCACCCTGGACGTCGGCGCCGAGGCGCTCCTCGCGCGCCGCCCGGAGGCCGTGGACCTGCTGCACGAGGTCGGTCTGGGTGAGGACGTCGTCCACCCGGTCACCAGCCGCGCCGCCATCTGGTCGCGGGGGGCGCTGCACCCGATGCCGTCCGGCACGGTGATGGGGGTTCCCGGTGACCCGCAGGCGCTGCGCGGCCTGCTGACCGACGCCGAGGTCGCCGAGGTCGCGGCGGAACGGGACCGGCCGGCGACCCCCGTGGACGGCGACGCCGACGTCGCGTCGTGGGTCGCGGGGCGGGTGGGCCGGGCCGTGGTGGACCGGCTCGTCGAGCCGCTGCTGGGCGGGGTCTACGCGGGCCACGCATCGCGGTTGTCACTCCGCGCGACGGTGCCGACCCTGTGGCCGTCAGCCTCCGACGGTGGCGGTCTGCTGGCTGCGGTCCGGGCGCAGGCGACGGGCGCCGGCACGGCGGCCGGGGCGGGCGCCGACCCGGTGTTCGCCGGCGTCCGCGGTGGGGTCGCCCGGCTCGCCGAGACGCTGCACGCTCAGTTGGTGGACCGCGGCGCGACGGTGCGAACGGGCGCCTGCGTCCAGCGGCTGGAGCGACGCGGCCGAGGGTGGCGGCTGGAGCTCGGCCCGGCGGGGCGCGGGGCGAGCGTCGACGCGAGCGGTGTCGTGCTCGCGCTGCCCGCGCAGCGCGCCGCTCGACTGCTGGCGACCCAGATCCCAGCCGCCGCAACACCTCTGGCCGGTGTGACGACGTCCAGCATGGCCGTGATCACCGTGGTGACGGACGGCGGGAGCCTGGGCGAGCCCGAGCTGTCCGGCGTGCTGGTGCCCCCGGTGGAGGGTCGCCTGGTCAAGGCGGTCACGTTCTCAACCCGCAAGTGGGCCTGGGTCGCCGAGTCCGCCGCGGGCCGCGACGTCCTGCGGATGTCGGTGGGTCGGGTGGGCGAGGAGGCCACCCTGCAGCGGCCGGACGACGACCTGCTGGCCGCAGCGGTGCGCGACGTCGAGGAGATGCTCGGCCGGTCGCTGCCGGTCGTGGCCGGCGGGGTCACCCGATGGGGTGGCGCCCTGCCGCAGTACGAGGTCGGCCACGTCGACCGGGTCGAGGCGGTTCTTGGCGAGATGACGTCGGTGCCGCACCTGGAGCTCGCCGGCGCGACCTACGGCGGGATCGGGGTGCCGGCGTGCATCGCCACCGCCGGTCAGGCCGCCGCACGGGTGCTGGCCGCGATCAGCTGACGCCCGAGCCGTCGCGCCTGAGACAATGGACGGATGACGACCCGGGCACGCGACATCAACGACAGCATCCGCTACACGATGTGGTCGGTCTTCGCCGTCCGCGGCACCGTCGACGCCGACCGCGCCGGGCTGGCCGACGAGGTCGCCCGCCTGCTGGAGGAGCTGGGGCGCAAGGACGTCGTCGTCCGCGGCTTCTACGACGTCGCCGGGCTCCGGGCGGACGCCGACCTGATGGTCTGGTGGCACGCGCCCACCGTCGAGGCCGTGCAGGAGGCCTACCGGCGGTTGCGGCGGACGCGGCTCGGCAGGTCGCTCGAGCCGGTGTGGTCGAACGTGGCTGTGCACCGTCCCGCGGAGTTCAACAAGGGCCACGTGCCGGCGTTCATGGCGGGGGAGGAGCCGCGTGCGTACCTGTGCGTCTACCCGTTCGTGCGCTCGTACGACTGGTACCTGCTGCCGGACGACGACCGGCGCCGGATGCTCGTCGAGCACGGGATGGCGGCCCGTACCTACCCCGACGTGCGGGCGAACACGGTGTCGTCGTTCGCTCTGGGCGACTACGAGTGGGTGCTGGCCTTCGAGGCCGACGAGCTGCACCGGATCGTCGACCTGATGCGAGACCTCCGGGCCACGGACGCGCGGCTGCACGTGCGCGAGGAGGTCCCCTTCTTCACCGGACCACGCGTGCCCCTGGCCGAGCTCGTGGAGCAGCTGCCCTAACGATCGAGCCAGCTGATCAGGCGGACGGCGGTGCCGTCGGAGCCCGAGCGGAGCTGGACGAGGTCGCAGAGCCGGTTGGCGAGCCACACGCCGCGACCACCCTCGGCGCTGGTCGACGGCGTCGTGCGTCCCACCAGCCGGTCGGCGATCACACCGCCGTCGCGCAGCTCGAAGACCAGCGCGTCCCCCGTGATCCACGCGCGCAGCGACCCCTGACCGCCGCCGTGCTTGACGCTGTTGGTGGCGATCTCGTGCACGGCCAGGGCGACCTCGGTCGCCCGCACCTCGGTGAGCCCGGCCGCCCTCGCCGCCGACTGCACGGCCCGGCGGACGGCGGCGTAGTCCTCCCGGCCGAAGCGCATGGCCGATGCGGTGGCGCCTGGCTCGTCGAGAGCCGCCTCGAACAGGGCCTCGACGAGGTCGGCGCCGGAGTAGTCGACGCTGCCTGAGTAGGAGTCGCCGTCGACCAGGGCCGGGTGGCTGCGCCGCGCGTGCGCGATCACGCCGTCGTCCAGGGCCGTGACGTCGTAGGGGCAGCGCAGCCACATCGCGGTGTCGGGCGGCAGTGCCATGTTCAGCAGCGCCTCGTGCAGCTGGCACTCGGCGATCTCGACGGCGCTGCGGCCGGACCAGACCGGTTCACCGATCCCCCGCACGGGACGCCCGTCCACGCAGTGCTCGTCGATGAACTGGCGCCACGCGGGGATGATGTTGGCGGGGTTGCGTCCCAGGCGGGACATGTCGACGAACTCGACGTCCTTCGCGTCGTCGCCGAGGGCCTCTCCCAGCAGCTGGAGCCGCTCGGGGACGACGGCGACCATCACCGGCTGCCCACCGCGCACGGCCTCCCGGACGAACGGCGCCGCGGACGTCACGAAGTCCTCGTTGCCGCGGTAGAACGTCGCCTCGTGACGGAACGAGTCGTGCGCGGTCGTGGCCCCGCCCATCGGCATCATGTCGCTCCGGCGCTAGTCCGGGGTGCAGGATAACCCCGCCCCTACGAACTGGGAGTCCCCCGAACGGCCCCAGTCAGGTCTCCCGCAGGTCGTGGTCGGCGTCACCCTGGCCGGCTGCCGCGGGATCGGGTTCGGGCTCCTCCTGGAGCAGCCGGTCGTCGATCGACTCGCGACCGGCCTCCTCGCTCGGCGTGTACCCCTCGGCGCTGGCGACGCTCGGGCGCTGCGGCGCCTCCCATGTGTCGTCGTCGACGTCCCTGGTCAGACCGTCGGTGGCCAGCGACTGCGGGTCGTCGCGCTCGTCGAGGGAGTCGCCGGCCTCGGTCAGGTCGCGGTCGTCGGCCAGAGGGTCGGTGTCGGGGTCGGCCGGCTCCGGGAAGCCAGGGTCCGTCGGGTCAGTACTCATGCCTGCCACCCTGCCCGACGTCGACGGGTCCCGCAGCATCGGGACGTGGCCGATGCCGTCGTCCAGGAACTCCGGGCCGGTGGCCACGAAGGAGAAGCCTGCGTAGAAGCCGGTCAGGTAGGTCTGGGCGTCGAGGACGAGCGGGACGTCGGCGTGGCGCGCGACGACGTCCGCGACCAGGCGAGCCGACAGGCCTGCGCCACGGGCGTCCGCCCGGGTGACGACGCGACCGATCCGCCGCGCGCCACCCGGCTCGGCGAGCACCCGCAGGTAGGCGGAGACGCCGCCGCCGTCCGTCGTCCAGACGTGCTCGGTTCCCGCTTCGACGTCCCGGCCGTCGAGCTCGGGGTACGGACACCTCTGCTCGACCACGAAGACGTCGACCCGCAGGCGCACGATGTCGTGCAGCACCAACGGGTCGAGGTCCGCCCACGAGGAACGGTGGACGGTCACCGCACCCGAGCCGATCAAGCGGTCTCGGCCGGCTTCATGGTCAGCGAGATCGAGTTGATGCAGTAGCGCTGGTCGGTCGGCGTCCCGTACCCCTCGCCCTCGAAGACGTGACCGAGGTGCGAGCCGCAGCTCGCGCAGCGGACCTCGACGCGCTTGGTCCCCATCGAGGTGTCATCGACGTACTCGACGCGGTCCTCGGCGAGCGGTGAGTAGAACGACGGCCAGCCGCAGTGCGAGTCGAACTTGGTCTCGCTCCGGAACAGCTCCGTGCCGCACGCCCGGCACGAGTAGACACCGACCTGGTGGGAGTCGGTGTACTCGCCGACGAACGGGGCCTCGGTGCCGGCCTCGCGCAGCACCGTGTACTCGTCCGGGCTCAGCTGGGATCGCCACTCGTCCTCGGTCTTAGCGGCGGGGTACGTGCTCTCGGTCGGCTTCATCTTCTGTGACCACCTCATGCCCGATGCAACCACAGGCGTCGGCCTCACGTTCCCACCCCTGTCGGCTCAAGGGCTGACCGACCAGGGGCGAACGAACAGGGAGGACTTGAACGGTCACAGAAATATCGCAGACGGGGAGAACCGAGAACATGGCAGCCAGCAAGCGTTTCAATCCGCCACCGAACTGGCCGGCAGCGCCCGCCGGATGGGTACCTCCACAGGGTTGGCAACCGGATCCCTCGTGGGGTCCCGCCCCGCAGGGCTGGCAGCTCTGGGTGGACGAGAAGAAGGGCCTGGGTACCGGTGCCAAGGTGGGCATCATCGGCGGGAGCCTCCTGTTGCTCATGGTCGCGTGCTCGGCCGCCGTGGCCGGGGGCGGCGGCGGTGCCGACGAAGTCGACGAGGTCGCGGTCGCCGAGCCAGCTGCTGAGGAGGCTCCGGCCGAGCCGGTGCCCTCCGAGGCGCCGACGGAGGAGCCCGCCCCGATTTCTGAGCCGGCCCCGGAGGTCGCCGTCGCGGGCATCGGGGCACCGGTGCGCGACGGCAAGTTCGAGTTCGTCGTGAACGGGCTGGAGTGCGGGGTCGGCCAGATCGGGGAGGAGTTCTTCAACGTCACCCCTCAGGGCCAGTTCTGCCTCGTGGACATGACCATCACCAATATCGGAGATCAGGCCCAGACCTTCTTCGGGGACAACACCTACGTGTACAACGACGCGGATCAGCAGTACAGCGCCGACACCGAGGCGGGCTTCTACATGGACGAGAGCAACTCGTTCATCGAGGAGATCAACCCCGGCAACCAGCTCCGGGGCAAGGTCGTCTTCGACGTCCCTGCGGGAGCCGTACTGGACAGGATCGAACTTCACGACTCGGCATTTTCCGGAGGAGTCGAGGTCGCGCTCCGCTGACGCGGGCCAGCAAGGCGTCGCCGCGACCGGGCCACGGCGAGGGGTAGTGAGCTATAGATCCCGCGTAGCGTGCTGTCCATGTCGTCCGCCTCCGCGGCCCCCGTGCGCCGCGAGCCCGGATGGCGGACGCTCGACCGGCTGACGTTCGCCCTCTTCACCGTCGCCCTGGGCACCAACGTCCCGACGCCCCTGCTGCTGGCCTACCGCCAGCGCCTCGGGCTGTCGGACGCGGACCTGACCGCGATCTTCGGGTGCTACGCGATCGGGCTGATCGCCGCCCTGCTGGTCGCCGGTGCGGCATCCGACCGGTTCGGACGCCGGCGCCTCGTGCTGCCGTTCGCCGTCCTGTCCGGCGTGGCGTCCCTGATCTTCATCCCCGCGGACAGCAGCGTCCCCCTGCTGTACGTGGGGCGGGTGCTGCAGGGAGTGGTCTCGGGCGTGGTCTTCTCGGTGGCGAACGCCTGGCTGCAGGATCTGGCCGGACCCGAACGACGGCGTTCCGCGGCCACGCGGGGGGCGGTGTCGACGTCGCTCGGGTTCGCCATCGCACCGGTGATGAGCGGGCTGCTCGCGCAGTACGCGCCCCTGCCGACGACGCTGCCGTACCTGGTCCACATCGCGGTGCTCGTCGTCGGCCTGGCCGTGGTGGTCAGGGTCCCGGAGACGGTGGTCGGCCGGACGACGGGGCCGCTGCTGCGGCTCGGGCTCCCGCCCGGGGCCAGGCGACCGTTCTGGACGGTGCTGGCGCCGACGGCGGTCGGCGTCTACGCGTTCCCGTCGGTGGCGGCGACGCTGCTCCCGCTGCAGGTGAACCGCGACGGGTTGAGCGTGGCCTACGCCGGCCTGATCGCCGGGCTGACCCTCGCGTTCAGCGCCGCCGCCGCGCCACCCGCGCACCGGCTCGGGCCCCTCGCCGCACCGATCGGGGCGGGGCTGGGCGCCGTCGGGTACGCCGTCGGTGCCGTGGCGGTGCTGGCCCAGTCCGGCGCGTGGTTGCTGCCGGCCGCCGTCCTGTTGGGGGCCGGGGCAGGGCTGTGCCTGACCGCCGGGCTGACACTCACGGCGCGGCTCGCACCACCGGACACGCGGGGGGCGATGAACAGTGCGTTCTACGCGTTCGCCTACCTGGGGTTCGGTGTCCCTCTCCTGCTGGCGTGGCTGGCCACGTCGGTCGGGACGATCACGCCGCTGGTCGGAGTGGCCGCGGTGTTCGCCGGCATCGCGGTGTGGTTGTTCGCGGACCTCCGGATGACGGGTGTGACCCGTGACTGAACCCGCCCGACGCAACGTGGGCGCTCGCGGGGGCGTCTGTCCCGTATGAGGATCAACGCACTCGTCGCCGCCTGTGCCGTGCTGCTGGCTGGCTGTGGTGACGCGGGGAGCGGGGGGCCGGGCACCTCCGGGGCGGAACCGGCGTCGTCCATCACCTCCGAGAGCCCGACGAGCGCACCGCCGTCCGAGCCCGGGACGACCGCGGACGAGGCGATCGCCGTCGTCCAGGAGTGGCTCGAGGCCGCCCAGGCGAGCGACACCGACACCCTGACGGAGCTGACCGGTGCGCTGTCGCTCCGCAACGTCGAGAGCCAGGGCGGCCTCGACGGGCTGAGCTCGGGTCTCGCCGAGGGAATGGGGGCCTACGCCCGCGCCGAGGACCCGGAGTGGAGCGCCGTGGTGATCCCCTCGCAGCCGGACGCCTGGCTCGTCGTGCTCCGGGGCACTGTGACCCGCGAGGGCATGACCGAGACCGACGCGGAGTCGTGGATCGTGCACCCCGAGGGCGACCGTGACGCCGTGGTCGAGGCGTTCGCGGCCTCGTTCCCCGAAGCAGTGTCGCCCGAGCCGGGCACGCGCGACCTGGCGGCCGACGAGCCGGTCTCGGTCTACCTCGCCGCCGGGGGCGGCTCGGGCACGGTGCTCCTGGACGGCGAGCCGCTCGCCGACGGCGTCACCGTCTCCGGCGCGGACGGCGACCAGCTGCTCGTCAAGGCCCTGCCGCCGGGGGGGTGGCCGTCGGGGGAGCACACCGTGACCGTCGCCGGCGTCCCCGCGACGCCGGGTGCGGACGGTCCCTGGGTCAGCGTGGCAATCCCCGTCGTCGTCGGCTGAGGGACGGTCGCGGTCAGCCGAGGAACGTCGTCCCCGCGTAGACGTGCAGCACGGGGACGCCCAGCTCCTCGCGCGCCCTCGACGCCCAGTCGCGGTGGAAGGTGTCCTCGACCGCGTGCGGGCGGGTGACGACGACGACCTCGCGGGCGCGGAAGTGCTCGACCGCGTGGCGCAGCGCCGGGATCGGGTCGTCCTCGGTCACCGTGCCGCGGACGTCGACGCCGAGCGCGGTCAGCGCCTCCACCGATGCCGCCAAGGCCTGGCCGGCCTCGGTGCGCGCCTCGGTCTCGTCGGTGCGGTGCCGCAGCGAGTGCAGCGCTTCGCGCAGGTGGAACATGCTCAGGTGGTCGATCACGTCGGCGAGCAGGTTGCGCTCGGTGTCGGCCGGTACCAGCACGCGGTAGGACAGGTCCTCACCCGCGTGCAGGTCGCTGATCCGCTGCGCGTCGCCGGCGTCCAGCGCCTGCTCGGTGAGCACGACGATCACGTCGGCGTCGGGGACGGCGGTGGGCTGGTCATCGGTGTCGTCGGCCACAGCCGGAGGCTACCGGTGCCAGGGCTGGCAGAGAACGGGGCAGACTGAGCGCGTGGACCTTCCTGTGATGCCACCCGTCTCGCCGATGCTGGCCAAGCCCGCGGCCGAGATCCCCGCTGGTCAGTTCTACGAGCCGAAGTGGGACGGGTTCAGGTCGGTGATCTTCCGTGACGGCG
>DASROP010000269.1:0-7513 GCA_035646835.1 Actinomycetales bacterium
GACCGCCTCGCGGTAAGCCTGGTCGCCCGTCCGAGCGTAGACCAGCGCGGCGGCGAACGTCCGGCCGGCGTTGACGTTGTGCTGGTCGGCGAGGTCGGGCTCCCCCAGGTCTCCCGCGGCGGCCGCGACGACGGCGTCCCAGGCCTGGCCGGACGCCGGCAGCCCCGCGAGGACGGCGCCGTCCACGGTCAGGTAGTGGACGTCCGGCACGGGCGACGGTGGGGCGGCGCCGTCCACGGACCCGCCGTCCTCGCGCAGCCCGAGCAGCAGCCCCGCGACACCGAGCAGGGCGAGTGCGACCACCCCGGCGGCGACGCGCCGGCCCGCACTCCCCCGGCGATTGCGCACCGCGTCATCGTACGTTCCGGCGGGTGACTACCTCAGCCAGTCGGTGTACCCGAACTGCCGCCCGTAGCCGGCGTCGTTGACGGGCCCGAGGGACGTGCCATATGCGTTGTTGATCTCCCACGGCGTGTACTGGTTCGTGGAGTACTGCGGCGGGTAGCCGCCGTTGCGGTGGAGGAACTGCGCCGCGCGCAGCAGGGCCTTGTCACCCCACTGGTAGACGTCCGGGTACCCGTTCCTGGCAAGGACCCGTGCACTCAGCGTCGCGCCACCGAGCACCTCCCAGGAGTACATGATCCCCGTCTCGTCCACGTTCGGGTACGAGCCGCCGCTGCGGCTGATGTCCTCGACGAGCGCGCCCGAGCGGTCCCCGCAGGAGGCGGGGTTGATCGGCACCCACCGCGTCGAGCAGGCCCACGAGGGGTCGAAGTCCTGGGTGGGGCGGAAGTCGGCGTAGGCCGAGCGGTCGCCGGTGAACGCGCGGAACACCGTGGCGGCGCGCGCCACGTCGTCCGTGTCACCGACGTAGGCGCTGACCGCGATCCGGCTGGCCAGGGCCCAGGCACCCCAGTTGGACGACGTTTCCTCGCTGGTCTGGGTGATCGCCGTCCAGCGGCCGTGGCCCCCGAGCTCGTAGGTGCGCAGCGCGCCGAGGAACTCCATGAAGGAGCTGTCCCGGTAGCCGACCAGGTCGGCGGCGACGGCGTAGCCCCCGAGCTGACGACCGGTGGAGAGCACCCGCGCACCGTCGAGCGAGCTGTTCTCGAGTTCGGTCAGCTCCGCGACCACCTTGTCGCGGAACGCGGTCTGCCCGGTCCGGGCGTAGACCAGGGCGGCGGCGACGACGCGGCCGGCGTGCTTGTTGTCCTGGTCTCGCAGGTTGGCCGTTCCGGGGTTGCCCCGCGCGGTCGCCAGCATGGCCTCCCAGGCGTCACCGCTGGTCGGCAGCGACATCAGGTGGTCGCGGCTCACCACCAGGTACGCACCGGCGGGCGCCGACGGTCCAGGCGGGGGCGAGGTGTCGGTCTGCGTCGGGCTGCTCGTGTCGGTCGTCGTGGAGCTGGTGGTCGTGGGGCGCGCGCTCGTCGTGGTGCTGCTGGGAACAGTGGTCGTCGTGGTGGGATCGGGGACCATCGCGCTGCCGTCGTCGGACGTCACGACAGCGCGGTCGAGGGCCACCAGGGCGCCGGAGGGGCCGGTGACGCCGCGGCCCTGCACCGAGACCTTGACGACGTGGTAGTCGTCCGGCAGCACGGGCGACGTGTACAGCAGCACGCCTTCCCGCCGAGTGGGGGAGTACGTGTCGAACGTCGTGGTCGTGGACTTGTGCATCCGCGCCTCGGCCAGGCCGTGCTCGGGACCCTTCTCCCCGTACAGCCGCAGCTGGGTTCCCTTGAACCGGAAGAGGGCATAGGAGCCCCTCCTCGAGGACGCGTGGTCGTCGCCCAGGTACTTGCCGCCGCCGCTGCGCTCATCCCACCGCCCCACGTAGTGGAAGGTGCCGGCGACGCGGCCGAGCGAGGAGTCGTTGAACGTCGCGGTCGCGGCGGCCTGCGCCGTCACGGGCTGGGACGCGGCGAAGCCGAGCAGGGGGACGGCGACCGCCGCGGCGGCCAGCCACGCGACGCCGCGGGAGCGCAGGCGCAGCACCCGGCAGGTGGCAGGAGGGGCCGCATGTGCGGGCCGGCGTCGGAGGGGCGCGATGGCCATATCACGGTTCTCGGCACTAACGCGGATTTCCATGCAACTGGTTCGGGGCAAGGGGTCAGGTGATTTCGTAGCGCAGGGTGCGGTTTCCCCACCAGGGCACGGTGGTGTCGTTGGGCAGGTCGGCTTGGCGGAGTACGGGTGCGTAGGCGCGTCGGTCGAGGCGGACGGTGATCGCGTCTGCGGTGGTGGTGATTGTTCCGGGGGTTTCGAGGAAGCGGCGTTGCAGGACGTCGGGGGTGACGTTGGCGTAGCCGGGGAGGCGGGCGCGCAGCGCGGCGGTCAGGGCTTGGGCGAGGACACAGAGCATGATGTCGAGGTCGACGTTGAGGTTGACGGTGGAGGACAGGGCGTCGGCGTGGAAGGCGCCGATGATCTCGGCGAGGCGTTGTTCGATGGTCATCCGCCGGGCGTAGTGGGTGATGAGCGCTTTGATGGGTAGGTCGTCGTTGTTGGTGATGATGACAGTGGGGGCCTCGCGGCCGAGTCCGGTGACGATGAGCTGGCGCACGGTGCCGGGGTAGTTCGATAGTCGTACGCGGGAGTCGTGTACTCGGGGCCGGTTGTATCGGCCGGGCCGGTTCAAGGTGATGGTCTTGAAGTCCTTGCCGTTCAGGCTGTTGATCTGCTTTACCAGGGCGGGTGAGCGCATCCGCAGGGTGAGGAACTTGACGCCGCGCTCGTCGAGTTCGGCGAGGACCGGTTGGGTGGTGACTTTCTGGTCCATGATCAGCATGTGCGGGTCGGCGCCGGACACGGCCTTCCAGTGGTCGCAGAACGCGATGACCTCGCGGGCCTGGCTGGCCTTGGACACGTCGGCGTTGGCGTAGACGAGGTTGTGGGTGCCGCTGTCTTGGGCGAAGAAGGTCAGCACCGAGCGGGCGCGCTGGGAGCGGGTGGGTACGTAGTGTTTCTCCAGCACGGGGTCGTGGCCCCAGTGCATGATGGCGTGGAAGTCCAGGTCGAAGATCGCATCCTCGGCGGTCGCCAACCCACGTTTGATCATCTTGGTATCCAAGGCGGCGAGGAAGCGGCGTTGGTGCTCGTGGCTGGTGCGGTAGGAGTAGTCGGTCAGCGCGGACTTCTTCGGCAGGGTGGACAGGCCAGCGAACAGGGCCGCGGCCGGGTCGGCGAGCAGCAGGTCATCGACGTGGCTCACCCGCCGGGTGCGGGTGAGTTTCAACGCCAGCAGCGACAGCAGCCAGCTGACGGCGGGCACGACGCGGGTGCCGGGGTAGCCGGCTCCTGTGACCAGCCCGGGCAGGTCGAGGGCGAGCAGGTCGGGCACGAGCAGCAGCAGCCCGGCCTTGCCGGTCTCCACCGTGGCGGGCCAGGTGGCGAAGTCCAGGCGGCCGGTGCGGGGCAGGGCGGTGTCGCGCCCGGGTGTGGCCGGGCTGGTGCTGGCGGCGGGCTCGGGATGGCGTAGCAGCCGGCCGAATCCTTCCTCGGTGAGGATTTCGGCGACGCTGGTCCGGTTCAACGGGGTGCCCTCGGTGGCCAGGCGTGTGGAGATCTCGTAGGTGGACAGCCCGGTTCGGCGCAGCTCGATCACCCGGCCCCGGGCCCGGTCCTTCGCCGGCGCTGCCCCGGGCGCCGGGCCGGGCTTGCGTGCCGGGGCGAACAGCTCCAGGCGCCCGGCCCGGTACTCGCGGACCAGATTGACCATCGCCCACCGGGTGTAGCCGAACCGGTCGCCGGCCTGGGCATGGGTCAGGCCATCGACGTAGAACGCCCGCAACGCTTCGTAGCGGCGGTGGTTCACTTCGTCGGGCTTGGTGAACCGCTCCCCACCCGCCTGTTGTGGTGATCTGGCTGTCATATGACGGTTATACCGCGTCTGATGATGGGGGGCCGGAAGGTCACGATCGATGGCGTGTCGGCTGATTCGTCAATGTTTGTAAGGCTGGTCACGAAGGAACCCGACATCGCGCCATAGTCCGACCAGGATGACTGGACTTACATACCTGTGATTCAGCAGTTAGATCGCAGCAAGCTTGTCAGGTCGGCTTGGGCTGTCTACCGGCCGCAACCGGTTGTCCAACGTGGACATCGGACCCACACACCGGCCATAACGCCCCGCACGGTTGCCCCGAACCAGTTGCGTGGAAATCCGCGCTAACCGGCCGGTCGCATCGAGCGGGCCAAGCGCGTGGTACGCCGCTTCACCCGGCCGGCGAGTCGACGTCCGCGACGCCACACGGTGCGCGCGAGCACCTCCACCTCGTCCCGTGCGGGAATGGGGGTCCACGGCGCGCGCCCCAGGTCGTACCCCTCCGGCAACGCCAGGAAGAACGTCCTGTCCGGCTTCACCCACGGCTGAGCCGCCAACACCACCGGGTACCCGCAGTCCCGCAACATTTGGTACAACGAGTCCGGGGTCGGCCAGAAGGACTGCTCGTTGCCCAACGACGACGTCGTCTCCCCCGGTTCCCGGTACCACGACCCGTGATAGCGGCCGACCTTCACGCGTTCCGACAGGGGGTGCGTGCTCTCACCGCTGTCCACGTGGGTGTCGAGGATGATCGGCGTCCCGGCACACCGCTTCAGCAGCGACACCTGGTCCTCCGGCGTCAGGTGGTAGAAGAGGCCGAGGCAGGCGATCACGTCGTACCCGCCCAACGGCACCTTCCGGACGTCCCCCGTGACCCACTCGATGCCGGACTTGTGGGCGGGGAACCGGTCCGATCGCGCGTCGATCGCCGTCACCTTCCAGCCGGCCTGCGCGGCGCGGAAGGAGAACATCCCGGGACCTGCGCCGATGTCCGCCAGGTGCCCGGGTGGGAACACTCGCAGCATCTGGTCGAAGAGCTCGAAGCGTCGGGGCAGTACGCCGATGGCGGTTGCTGTCGTCATGAGAGGGAGGCTATGCCGTCGCGGAGCTCAGGCACGCGGGCGGCCGAGCGCGCGGTAGGTCCACCCGGCGTCACGCCACCGCTGCGGGTCCAGCGCGTTACGCCCGTCGAGCATGCGGCGCTGACGGACGACGCCGGCCAGGGCGGCTGGGTCGAGGTCGCGGTAGTCCTGCCACTCGGTGAGCAGCAGCACCGCGTCGGCGCCCTGGCAGGCCGTCTGCGCGTCCGGCGCGTACGAGAGGTCCGGCCAGGCGCGCTGGGCGTTCTCCAGCGCGGCCGGGTCGGTGACGACGACCGACGCGCCCTGCAGCTGGATCTGTGCGGCGACGTTGAGGGCGGGGGAGTCCCGGATGTCGTCGGACAGGGGCTTGAACGCGGCGCCAAGGACGGCGATCCGCTGGCCGATCAGTGAGCCGCCGCAGACCTCCCGGGCCAGCTCGACCATCCGCGTCCTCCGGCGCATGTTGATCGCGTCGACCTCCTTGAGGAACGCGAGGGCCTGGTCGGCGCCCAGCTCGCCGGCCCTGGCCATGAACGCCCGGATGTCCTTCGGCAGGCACCCGCCGCCGAAGCCGAGCCCGGCACCGAGGAACTTGCGGCCGATCCGGTCGTCGAACCCGATGGCGTCGGCGAGCTGCGTGACGTCCGCGTTCGAGATCTCGCAGACCTCGGCCATCGCGTTGATGAAGGAGATCTTGGTGGCGAGGAACGCGTTCGCCGACACCTTGACCAGCTCGGCGGTGGAGTAGCCGGTGACCACCAGCGGGGTGTCGTCGCCCAGAGCGGTGGCGTACACCTCGTCGAGCACGGATCGTGCCCACTCGCCGTCCGGCCCCTCCGGCACGCCGTAGACCAGCCGGTCCGGGTGCAGCGTGTCGTGCACGGCGTGCCCCTCGCGGAGGAACTCCGGGTTCCAGGCCAGGACGACGTCCTGACCGTCCGTACCGCCGTCGCGCAGCTGGGCGGCCAGCCGCTGGGCGGTGCCCACCGGCACCGTCGACTTGCCGATCACCAGGTTGCGCCCGGTCAGGTGCGGTGCGAGGGCCGTGACTGCGGCGTCCACGTACGTCATGTCGGCGGCGAACTCGCCCCGCCGCTGCGGCGTCCCGACGCAGACGAAGTGGGCGCTGGCGTCGGCCGCCTCCGAGATGTCGGTGGTGAAGCGGAGCCGGCCCGTGGCCAGGGCCCTGGTGAGCAGCTCGGGGAGCCCAGGCTCGTAGAACGACGGCTTGCCGGCCGCGAGCGCCTCGACCTTGGCGGCGTCGACGTCGACGCCGACCACATCGTGTCCCAGCTCCGCCATGCACGCTGCGTGCACCGCTCCGAGATAGCCGCAGCCGATGACGGAGATGCGCATGGCGGGCGAGAGTAACGGACTCGTCAGCGGCGTTCGTGCACCGCCGTTCGGCTTCTCATCTGGGTCTCACTTGACGTCGATACCTTCGGCAGGTGTTCCCATCGACCTCGCGACGGAGTCCCGACGGCGTTGCCGCCGCGCTCGACCTGGTCGAGCGAGCCGAGTCCGCGAGCAACGTCCTTCCCACGCCGGGCGAGAGGGCCACCTTCGAGGTGCGGGGGCGACGCCTGCGGCGGGTGGCCGCGAACGGTGACCTGGTCGCACGCGCCGGTCCCTCCCCTGCCGACGGGGAGAAGCTGCGGGGGCGCGAGGGAGCGGCCGTCCCGCTCCACCTCGAGCGTCGCCTGGCCGCCGACGAGGTCCGGCTGGCCAAGCTCGTGGGGGGCGCTGCCCGGGTGCGGGCCTTCTATCCCGCCCTGGGCGCCACGGCGGCGATCCACGCGCGCACCCTGCGCCGGCCGTCCCGCCTGCGCGCGGCGGCGACGGTGCTGGCCCGGTTCGGCGCCATCGAGGACCACGTCGCCGTTCCGCCCCTGCTCGAGCACGGCTCGTCGCGGCGACAGGTCGACTGGCTGGTCGAAGGGCTCGTCGACGGCGTCCATCCCCGTCCCGGGGAACGAGCCGACGTCGTCCGGACTCTTCTCCCCGGCCTCATCCGGGCCGGCGCCCACTTCGGCTGGGAGCGCAGACCCGTGAGCACCGGTGCTGACGAACATCTCGGTCGAGGAGATCGTCGGGCTCTGGGACGGTCTGCCGACCCCGCCGTCGTCCGCGACGGAGGCCGTGCCGCACGGCCTCGCACGGCGGCTGCGCGAGCTGCTCACTGAGCGACGGTCGGTGGTCACCGCCCTCGCCCACGGTGACCCCGTGCTGAGCAACGTCCTGCGGACGACGAGGGGCGGCCTGGTCCTGCTCGACTGGGAGCTGGCCGGGCGGCTGCCCGTCGGCCATGACGCGGCCAAGCTCGTCCTCGGGTCCGACGACGCCGAGACGCTGCTCGACGAGGTCGAACCCGACTTCGTCCGGCACTCCCTTCCGGGAGATCTCCCGTGGGCCTCTCAGGTGGCCGTCGGCATCGTCCGGATGCTCGGCGGGTGGCAGAAGCAACGGTCCTCCGCGACCGCCTCCGGGAGGGCGGCTCCCTACGAACGCGGCCTGCTCCGGCGGCTCACGTTGCTCGATCGGTTGCTGGGCGCCTGACCGAGCACGGGTAGCATCGGGCCGCGTGACCGAGTTCGACGCGTTCCGCCTC
>DASROP010000270.1:0-15129 GCA_035646835.1 Actinomycetales bacterium
GACCACTGCAGCTCGGCGGGCAGCGTCATCGGGCGGACGCGGCGCGCCACCGGGACGTGGTCGCTCCACGCTCCGGCGCCCACGAGCACGTAGCCGAGCTCCTGCGCCGCCTTGCGCAGCACCGCGAGCGTGCCGGCGTCGATGCCGTCGTCCGGGCGGCCCGTCGTGGAGAACGTGACCGACAGGACCCCGACCGTCTCGGTCCGCACCCTCAGGGCGAGGTGGACGACGACCCGCGCGTCCGAGCCCTCCTCCAGGACCGGCTCGGACGACGTGACGGCGCGCCAGCAGGGACGTCATGCGAGCAGCGCGTCGACGAAGGCCCTGGGCTCGAACGGCGCGAGGTCGTCCGGTCCCTCCCCCAGCCCGACCAGCTTCACCGGCACGCCGAGCTCGCGCTGGACGGCGACGACGATGCCGCCCTTGGCGGTGCCGTCGAGCTTGGTCAGCACGATGCCGGTCACGTCGACCGCCTCGGAGAACACCTGGGCCTGGCGCATCCCGTTCTGACCGGTGGTGGCGTCGAGCACGAGCAGCACCTCGTCGATCCGGCTGCCGTCGCCGAGCGCGCGCTCGACGACCCGCTTGAGCTTGCCCAGCTCGTCCATCAGGCCGACCTTGTTCTGCAGCCGCCCGGCGGTGTCGATCAGGACGACGTCCGCCTCGACCTCGGTGCCGGCCCGGACCGCGTCGAACGCGACCGAGGCCGGGTCCGCGCCGTCGCGGTCGGACCGGATCGTGGGCACCCCCACCCGGTCGCCCCACGTCGTCAGCTGGTCGGCGGCTGCCGCCCTGAACGTGTCGGCCGCCCCGAGCAGCACGTCCTTGTCCTGGGCCACCAGCACCCGGGCGAGCTTGCCCACCGTGGTGGTCTTGCCGGTGCCGTTGACCCCGACGACGAGGACGACGGCCGGCCGGCCCTCGGTGCGGACCGTCGCCAGCGAGCGGTCGACGTCCTCACCGATGAGCTCCAGCAGCTCCTCGGTCAGCATCGCCTGCACCTGGGCGGGTTCCCGCGTGCCGATCACCCGGACCCGCTCGCGTAGCCGGTCGATCAGCTCGGCGGTGGGGCCGGTACCGAGGTCGGCCAGCAGCAGCGTCTCCTCGACCTCGTCCCAGGTGGCCTCGTCGACGGTGTCGCGGGACAGCAGGGTCAGCAGGCCCTGGCCGAGGGCGCTGTTCGAGCGCGCGAGCCGGCCCCGCAGCCGCGCCAGGCGGCCCGCTACCGGGTCGGGGGTCTCCAGGGTCGTGGCCGGCGCCTCGGGCTCGGCCACGGCCTCCGCGGGAGGCGGAAGGGTCTCTGGGTCCTGGTCGACGGTCTCCGGTGGGGCCGTGCCGCCTCCCCCGCGGCGCACGAACGCGACGACGCCCCCGATGACGAGCAGCACCAGGACGACGGAGACGGCGACGATCAGCTCCACGAGCGGCAGTCTCCCAGCAGCGTCAGCGGCTGTGCCGCGGGCCCGGTCGGGGCTCGCCCCAGCCGAGATCCGCGTCGCGGTGCCGCCGCTGCCGCCGGGTCGCCAACGCCGAGGGCTCGGCGGGGGCCTCGCGCTTCGCGGTGGGCTCCCGCAGGTCGATGACCTGCGGCGCGGGCCCGACGGGGGGCGCGGTGGCGTCCTGGGCCGGGCTGACCGCGACGGGAGCCGCGAGGGTGGCCGTCCGTGCTCCCGATCCCGGTTCCCGCTGCGGCGACGACGCGGCAGGTCGGACGGCGGTGGGCGCCGACCACGCATCGGCTTCGGCAGCGTCGGACTCGGTCGCGCGGCGGCTGCGTGCCTCCTCGGCCTTGTCGCGGACGTCGGCCGCCACCACGCCGGCCCGGTCGACGGCCTGCGAGGCCAGCGCCCTGGCCCGGCGGGAGGCGTCGCGGACCGTCTGCTCGCCGTCGCGGGTGAGCAGCTTCTCGCCCCCGCGCAGGCGCGGTACCGCCACGAGGGCGAGCACCAGCAGGGCCGCGATCACGCACACGGCCATGCCGACGAGGACGGATGTCACATCCTTACGGTACCCACCCACGGACGCCGGCAACCGGTCAGGCGGGCTGGGTCTCTCGCAGCCGCTGGCTGACCACCGCGGTGACGCCGTCGCCACGCATGGTGACGCCGTAGAGGGCGTCGCCGACCTCCATCGTCCGCTTCTGGTGCGTGATCACGATCAGCTGGCTGTCCTCGCGAAGCTCTTCCATGATCGTCAGCAGCCGCCCGAGGTTGGTGTCGTCGAGCGCGGCCTCGACCTCGTCCAGCACGTAGAACGGGCTGGGGCGGGCCTTGAAGAGCGCCACCAGCAGCGCGACCGCGGTCAGCGACCGCTCGCCGCCGGAGAGCAGGGACAGCCGCTTGATCTTCTTGCCGGCCGGCCGGGCCTCCACCTCGATCCCGGTGGTGAGCATGTCGTCGGGGTCGGTCAGCACCAGTCGCCCCTCACCGCCGGGGAACAGCCGAGCGAAGACCAGCTCGAACTGGGCGGCGGTGTCGGCGTAGGCCTGGGCGAACACCTGCTGGACCCGCTCGTCGACCTCCCGGACGATCCCCATCAGGTCCCGCCGCGACCGCTCGAGGTCGCCGAGCTGGTCGGTGAGGAACTTGTGTCGCTCCTCCAGTGCGGCGAACTCCTCCAGTGCCAGCGGGTTGACGCGCCCGAGCTGACCGAGGGCCCGCTCGGCTCGGCGCAGCCGCTTCGCCTGATCCTCGCGCACGAACGGTGTGGGTTCGGCCGGTGCCTCCGGCTCGGGGTCGCCCGGCGCGGCCTGCGAGGGCGGGACCATCTGGTGCGGCCCGAACTCCTCGACCAGCACGGCCGGGTCGATCCCGAGGTCGTCGACGGCGCGGGCCTGCAGGGACTCGATCTGCAGGCGCTGCTGGGTCCGGGCCACCTCGTCGCGGTGCACCGAGTCGGTGAGCGTGGCCAGCTCGGTACCGAGGGCGTCGAGGTGCTGGCGCACGGCCCCGAGGTCCGTGGACCGGGCCGCGCCCTCGGACTCGGCCTCGTCACGCAACCGGGACGCCGTCTCGAGGGAGGCCTCGAGCACCTGGAGCGCGGCGCGGGCCCCGACCGCCACGGCAGCGGCGACCCGGGCCTGCTCGCGGCGCTGCTCGGCGCGGCGGGCGGCCCGTTCGCGGGCCTCCAGCTCGCGGGCGGCGGCGTGCTCCAGCGACTCGGCTCGGGCGGTCATGGCGTGCAGCCGCTCCTCGGACGTCCGCAGCGCGAGCCGGGCCTCCATCTCTGCGGACCGGGTCGTGGCCATCGCCGCCGCGAGGGCATCGCGCCGGGCGGTGTCCGGCTCCTCGGTGTCCGGGGCGTCCTCGGCCAGTCGCAGCCGCTCGACGAGCTCTCTGAGCTGGCTGCGCTCGGCCTCCAGGGAGTCGGTGGCCGCAGCAAGCGACCCCTGCGTGCGTTCTGCCTCGGCCCGCGCGGAACGGGCGACCGCGCCGAGGTGGCCGAGCTTCTCCGCGACCGCAGCCAGGCGGGCGTCCGAGTCGTGCAGCCGGTCGAGCGCGGCCTCCACGCGCGTTGACGCCTCGTCGCGCGCGGCCGTGGCCCGCTGCAGCGCGAACCGGGCCTGCTCACCGCGCCGGACGGCGTCGGCCAGGGCGTCGCGCGCCTCGTCCACCGCCGCCTGCACGTGCAGCAGGCTCGGTGCGGACGCTGACCCGCCGCGGACGAGCGTGGCACCGAGCACGTCGCCGTCGGAGGTGACGGCCACCAGCTCGGGGCGGGCGGCGACGACGGCACGGGCCTCGGCCAGCCCCTCCACGACGACGATGCCGCTCAGCAGCTCGGCGAGGGCGGGCCGCAGGGACTCCGAGGTCTCGACGAGGTCCGCGGCGGCGACGGTGCCGTCCGGGAGCCCGGTCACGTCCGGTGCCGCAGCACCGCCGGTGCCGCCGCCGACCAGGACCGCGGCGCGGCCGGCGTCGTCGTCCTTGAGCAGGCGCACCGCGTCGACGGCGACGTCGACGGACTCGACCGCGACGGCGTCGGCCGCGCCACCCAGGGCGGCCGCCACCGCGCCCGTGTACCCAGGGCGCACCGTCACCAGCGCGGCCACGGACCCGAGGACGCCGGACAACCGGCTGCCGGCGGCGAGCAGGGCGCCGGATCCGTCCTTGCGGGCCAGGCCCATCTCCAGCGCCTCGGAGCGGGCGCCGGCCCCGGCCCGGTCCCGCTCGGCGGTCCGCTCGGCCTCGCGCCAGCGCTCGACCTGCGCGGTGGCCTCCTCGAGGTCGGCGGCGGCACGCTCGTGCTCGGCGTCCAGACCCTCCTCGCCCTCCTCGACACCGGCGACCTGGTTCTCCAGGGCGCCGAACTCCTGCTGCGCCGAACCGCCGCGCACCTCGGCCTCGGCGACGGCCTGCTGCAGCCGGCCGATCTCGGCGTCGGCCGCCTCGACGCGGCTGCGGCGGGCGCCGACCTGGCCGGACAGCCGCGCCAGCCCCTCGCGGCGGTCGGCGGCTGCCCGCAGCAGGGAGGCGACGCGACGTTCCTCGGTGGTCAGCGCTTCCTCCGCCTCGGTGCGGGTCGCGACGGCGGCGGCGAGCGCGGTTCGGGACGCCTCGGCCTCGGTGGCCAGCCCACGCTCGGCCTCACGCGCTCGCGCGGCCTGGGCCCGCAGGTCCTCAGGGGTCTCCGGCCCGTCGTCCGCCGTCTCCACCGGGTCGTCGTCGCCGTCCGAGCCCAGCAGCCGGGTGCGCTCGGCGGCCAGCGTCGCCGTCCCCCGCAGCCGCTCTCTGAGGCTGGACAGGCGGTACCAGGTGTCGGCCACCCGGGTCAGGCGTGGAGCCGCCTCGTCGGCCTCGGACTCCAGCGTCGACAGCCGCGTCCTGGCGGTCGCCAGGGCCTCGTCCACCTCGCTGCGGCGGGCCCGCAGGGCGGACTCGTCGGCGACCTCGGCCTCGAAGGTCGCCGTCAGCTGGGCCAGATCGTCGGCGAGCAGCCGGGCACGGGCGTCGCGGACGTCGGCCTGCACGACCTGGGCGCGGCGGGCGACCTCGGCCTGGCGACCGAGCGGGCCGAGCTGGCGGCGGATCTCGCTGGTCAGGTCGCCCAGGCGCGTGAGGTTGGCCTGCATCGCGTCGAGCTTGCGCAGCGCCTTCTCCTTGCGCTTGCGGTGCTTGAGGACTCCGGCCGCCTCCTCGATGAAGCCGCGGCGGTCCTCGGGGGTGGCGCGCAGGATGGTGTCGAGCTGGCCCTGGCCGACGATGACGTGCATCTCGCGGCCGATGCCGGAGTCCGCCAGGAGCTCCTGGACATCGAGCAGCCGGACCGGTGCGTGGTTGATCTGGTACTCCGAGCCACCGCTGCGGAACATCGTCCGCGTGATCGTCACCTCGGTGTACTCGATCGGGAGGGCGCCGTCGGTGTTGTCGATCGTCAGCGAGACCTCGGCGCGGCCCAGCGGGGGGCGGCCGGCGGTCCCGGCGAAGATGACGTCCTCCATCTTGCCGCCGCGCAGGCTCTTGACGCCCTGCTCCCCCATCACCCAGGCCAGGGCGTCGACGACGTTGGACTTGCCGGAGCCGTTCGGGCCCACCACGCACGTGATGCCGGGCTCGAAGTTCAGGGTCGTCGCCGAGGCGAAGGACTTGAAGCCCTTGAGGGTGAGGGTCTTCAGGTGCACGGGCGCCACCCTAACCGCCCCTCCGCGTGATCAAGCACTTCGATGCCCCTGGCACAGTGATCCCGTGAGCAGTCGCCTCGTGGTGCTGGGCAGCTGCGGCGCGTGGCCCGAACCCGGCCGGGCGTGCAGCGGCTTCGTGCTGGAGCACGACGGTTTCCGCATCGTGCTCGACCTCGGGTACGGCACCCTGCCGCGCCTGCTGGCCCACCTCGGCTCGGTCGTGGGGGACGGGATCGACGCGGTGGTCGTGACCCACGCCCACCCCGATCACATGCTCGACCTGCACGGACTGTTCCGTGCCCGGTGGTTCGGACGCCCGTCCGCGCCGCCGGTGCCGCTGTTTTCGCCCGAGCAGATCGTCACCCACCTGGAGGGTCTCGAGGAGGACGACGATGACGCGGTGCGCTCCGTCTTCGACTGGCAGGCGCTGCCGGCCGAGCCGCTGCGCGTAGGCCCCTTCACGCTCTCCAGCCGGTCGCTGCCCCACTACGTGCTCAACGCCGGCCTCCGCCTGGAGTCGCCGGGACTGACCGTGGCCTACACCGGCGACACCGGCCCGGACGCCGCGCTGACCGAGCTCGGCCGTGACGCGGACCTCTTCGTCGTCGAGGCCAGCGACCGTCATCAGCAGACCGACGTCCCGCCGTCGCCGTCGGGGCCGCCGATGCACCTGAGCGCCAGGCAGGCCGGCGCCGCGGCCAGGGACGCCGGCGCCCACCGCCTCATGCTCACCCACTTCTGGCCGGGCAACGACCGCGAGCGCTCACGAACGGACGCGGCCGAGGTGTTCGACGGCGAGGTCCTCCTCGCCGACGAGGGACTCGAGGTCGCACTGCCGTGAAGGGCGCGCATCGCCAGGAAGGCTTCGGTCTTCGCTTCTCCTCACGCGACTCTCACCGTCGCCCTCGACGGCGACGCCGTCCCGGCTGTGGGCCGCTCGATCGCAGGACCGGATGACGTCAGCCTGTCGACATGCGTTCGGCCATCGCGGGATATACGCCAGCGGAGACTGCTCGCAGCGCTGCACATGGGTGTTGCCCGCCGGGAGCGTGGGGTAGCCGCTGTACGTCACCTCGGGGACTCGACGTCCAGCCCTTGGGCCAAGGCGGCGTCCCGCAACCGGTCGTCGTAGGTGAGCAGCACCCCGAGGTCCGGGCCCATCGACAGGGCGGCGGCGAGGTGGACCGCGTCCAGCGAGCGCAGGTCTGCGGGCTCGAGGTCTCCGGCACGATCGAGCAGCGGCTCGTCGATTCGGATGAGGAGGACCGCTCCGAACAGGCGCCGGGCCTTTCCCACGAGGTGACCGTGCCCGGAGCGTTGGAGCGCTCGCACCGTCTCGGTGCGGAGCAGGGTGGACGACGCCCGGTCCGGCCAGCGCCGAAGGCGGGCCCCCAGCGCCGTCGACTCGGGCTCGGCCACGATCAGCTTCACGAAGGCCGACGTGTCGAGGTACGCGGCGCTACCTCTCATCCCGACGCATCTCCGCGAGCGCCGACGACGGGAGCCTCGGGCCGCCGGCGGCAACCGGGAGGCCCATCTCGCCGGCGACGTCCAGGAGGTCGCCAACCGCCTGCGTCGCACGGCCCTCGAGGACCATCTGGTCCAGCACGCCGTTGCGGAGGGGCACGAGGCGCGCGATCGGGTGGCCGTGGTCGGTGACCTCGACCGTCTCGCCGGCGACGACACGCCTGAGCACGGCACTCGCCTGCTGCCTCAGGTCCCGGATTCCCACACTGTTTCTCATGGTGTCTACACGGTAGCACTTTCTCGCTCGCTCGCGGCGCGACGAGGAGCTCGAGCGGCTGCTCGGGCTCGGAGCCCGCGCGGTCGACGACCGCCGTCGCCCGGACGGATCGGGATGGGTGGAACGGAGTCCATGATCGTCGAGCGACGCTTCAGTGCTCGGTGAAGCCGCCGCGCAGGTCGACCGGGTCCAGCCAGCTGCTGGTGACGCCGTCCACGAGGCCGGGCCGGCGCGGGTCGTCGTCCGCCGACAGCCGCGCGAGCAGCGCCTCGCAGGCCGCGCGCGAGCCCTGGGCCAGCACCTCGACACGGCCGTCCGGCAGGTTGCGGGCGAAGCCCTCCACGCCGAGCTCGAGGGCCACCGACGTCACCCACCAGCGGAACCCGACCCCCTGGACCCGGCCGCGCACGAAGGCGGAGAGGCGGGTCCGCGGCAGGCGCTCCCCCGGCGTGCTCACGCCAGTACGGTATTCGGCGGCAGGATCGACGTCAGAACCGGCTCGGCGTGAGCAAGGGCTGGGTGTGTGAGCACGGATCGCTCACCATCGCGCGCGCCGCGGTCGCGGTTGACAGCCCGGGCAGGTGTAGGACGAGCGGTTCATGAACGGGTCGCGCCGCACGATGCTGCCGCACCGCGGGCACGGCTGTCCGTTGCGCCCGTAGACCGCGAGCGAGCGGTCGAAGTAGCCGCTGTCGCCGTTCACGTCGATGTACAGGGCGTCGAAGCTGGTGCCGCCTTGGCCGAGGGCCTCCAGCATCACCGCGCGGACGGCGTCCAGCAGCCGCGCGACCTCCGGACGGTTGAGCGTCTCGGTGGGCCGCGCGTAGTGCAGTCGGGCACGCCAGAGCGCCTCGTCGGCGTAGATGTTGCCGACGCCGCTGACGAGACCCTGGTCGAGCAGGGCCCGCTTGATGCCGGTGCGCCGCAACCGGATCCGCGCGGTCAGGGCCGCGGCGTCGAGGTAGGGGTCCAGGGGGTCGCGGGCGATGTGCGCCACCTCGTGAGGCAGGACCGGCTCGGACGGCGTCCCCTCGCCCCCGGTACCCGCCGGCAGCCCGTCGGGGGTCGGCTCGAGGCCGACGACGGACACCCCGCCGAACATGCGCTGGTCGACGAAGCGCAGCTCACGCTCGCGGTCGCCGAACCGCACCCGCACGCGCAGGTGCCGCTCGTCGTCCGCGTCGGGCGGTTGCAGGAGCATCTGACCGCTCATCCCCAGGTGGGCGAGCAGGGCCTCACCGGTGTCCAACGGGAGCCAGAGGTACTTGCCGCGCCGGACGGCGTCGTCCACGCGGGCACCGAGCAGGCGGGCGACGAGATCCGCGGACCCGGCCAGGTGCCGTCGCACCGGCCGCGGGTGCAGGACCTCCACGCCCTCGACCCGCCGGCCGGTGACCCAGCGGGCCAGGCCGCGGCGGACGACCTCGACCTCGGGGAGCTCCGGCACGGTCAGGCAGGCGATCGGTCAGTCGTTGTCGCCGGTGGCGAGGGACTCCAGCCCCGCGGCGTCGACGCCGTCGGCGTGCCGGTCGCGCAGCGCACGCCATGCGGTCGAGGCGGCCTCCTGCTCGGCCTCCTTCTTGCTGTGGCCCACCCCGCGGCCGTGGGCGACGCCGCCCACGACGGCGGCCGCGTGGAAGACCTTGGCGTGGTCGGGGCCCTCCTCCTCGATCGCGTACTCGGGGACGCCGAGCCCGACCGAGGCGGTCAGCTCCTGCAGGCTCGTCTTCCAGTCCAGGCCGGCGCCGAGGGTCGCGGAGGACTCGAGCAGCGGGTCGACGAGCCGGTGCACGAGCGCGCTGGCCACGTCGATGCCGAGGGTCAGGTAGGCGGCGCCCAGCACGGCCTCCAGGGTGTCCGCGAGGATCGACGACTTGTCGCGGCCACCGGTGGTCTCCTCGCCGCGACCGAGCAGGACGTGCCGGCCGAGGTCGAGGCCCCGGGCGACGTCGGCCAGGGCGCGCATGTTGACGACGGCGGCGCGCAGCTTGGCCAGCTGCCCCTCGGGCAGGTCGGGGTGGCGGCGGTAGAGCGCGTCGGTGACGACGAGTCCCAGCACCGAGTCGCCGAGGAACTCCAGCCGCTCGTTGGTGGGCAGGCCGCCGTTCTCGTAGGCGTAGGACCGGTGCGTCAGGGCACGACGCAGCAGCTCGCGGTCGATCGCGACGCCCAGACCGGCGTCGAGGTCCGCGAGCGGGTCGTGCGCCCCGTCACCGGAGGTCGCTGCGCCCTGTGTCACCGCCGGATCAGCGGGCCTCGTGCTCCGGGCGCAGCGCCTCGGCGTAGGTCCGCCCGTTGTAGGCACCGCAGCTGGGGCAGGCCAGGTGCGGCTGCCGCTGCTCCGCGCACACCGGGCAGGTCGTCAGCGTCGCCGGGGTGGTCTTCCACTGCGAGCGACGGTGACGCGTGTTGCTGCGGGACATCTTCCGCTTCGGGACCGCCACGTCTAGCTCTCCTTCTGGTCGCCCTCGGCGACCAACGTCTGCAGCGCCGCCCACCTCGGGTCGACGCTGTCGTGCTGGTGCCCCGGGTCGTCCGCGAGCCGTGCCCCGCACTCGGAGCACAGGCCGGGGCACTCGTCGGAGCACACGGGCTGGAACGGCAGTGCGAGCACCACCGCGTCGCGCAGCACGCCCTCGAGGTCGAGCAGGTCGCCCTCGAGCTCGCGCAGGTCCTCGGCGTCACCCTCGGGTGACTTGCCCGGGTAGGCGAACAGCTCCTGGAGGTCGACCTCGAGCTCGCGCTCGACGTCGTCCAGGCACCGGACGCACTCCCCGGCGGCCGTCACCCGCGCCGTTCCCGACACGAGGACGCCCTCCATCACCGCCTCGAGCCGCAGCTCCAGCCCGAGGTCGGATCCTTCCCGGACACCGATCACCTCGGTGCCCAGATCGGTCGGTGCCCCGACCGTACGCTGGACGCGTCGCATCGATCCGGGACGTCGTCCGAGCTCGACGGTGTCGAGCACGAGCGGCGAGCGCGGATCGAGGCTGGGCACGTACTCCTCTGCAGGACGGGGCGTTGACCGACTCCGCAGCGTATCCCAGCGGGCCGGACGCACCCAAAACGGCGGTCACTCCTCGGGCGGGGTGCCCCCACGGGTCCGGAGCTTCTCCCGGCCGCGGCGGACCTGCTGCGCCACGCGGTCGAGGTCGATCTCGAAGTCGGCGAGACGGCGGTCGCAGTAGTCGTCGGCCTCGGCGCGCAGGCGCACGGCCTCCGCCTCGGCGTCCTCGACCAGCCGTTGGGCCCGGGCGGTGGCGGCCGCGACGACAGCCTGGTCGGAGATCAGCTGCTCGGCGCGCTCACGGGCCTCGGCCACGATCGCCTCGGCCTCGCCGTGCGCGCGGTCGACGACGGCGTCCGCCCCGTGGATCACCGCACCGGCCTGCTGCAGCTCGGCGGGCAGGGTCTGCCGGACGGCGTCGACGAGCTCGAGGACCTCGCCGCGGTGGACGACGCAGGAGGCGCTCATCGGCATCGCCCGGGCGTGCGCGACCAGGTCGGACAGCTCGTCGAGCAGGGTGTGCACGCGCGCGGTCACGGGTGGTCCTTCAGCCGTGCCAGGACCGCCTCGGGGACGAGCTCGCTGACGTCGCCGCCGTAGCCGGCGACCTCCTTGATCAGGCTGGACGAGACGTGCTCGAAACGAGGGTCGCCGGGCAGGAAGACGGTCTCGAGCCCGGTCAGGTGCCGGTTCATCAGGGCCATCGGCAGCTCGTAGGCGAAGTCGGTCCCGCCGCGCAGCCCCTTGACCACGGCATGGGCGTCGACCCGCCGGCAGAAGTCGACGAGGAGCCCCTCGGCCATCTCCTCGACGCGGATGGTGCCGGCCTCGCCGTCCAGGCTCTCGGTGAGCATCGCGATGCGCTCGGCCGGCGAGAAGGTGCCGGCCTTGTTCGGGTTGTGCAGGACGGCGACCACGACCTCGTCGAAGAGCGCGGCCGCCCGGCGGATCACGTCGAGGTGGCCGGCGGTGACGGGGTCGTAGGACCCGGGGCAGACGCAGCGTCGCACGGCGGACAACCTAACGCGCCCCGGTGCCGGGCGGCGGTCAGCGCACCAGTCGGACCTCGGTCAGGCCCTCCATCTGCTGCAGGCTCGCGCGGGCACCGTCGGGTCGGAAGCCGTTGCGGGTGTAGAAGGCCCGTGCCCGCGGGTTGTCCTCGGCCACCCACAGGCTGGCGGCCACGTCACCCAGCGCCCGGTCCAGCAGCTGCTGCGCGAGGCCGCCGCCCTGGTAGTCGCGCCGGAGGTACAGGCACCTCAGCTCGAGCTGCCGCACCGGTGGCTGGTCGCGCGACGGGCAGGTGCCGGAGAAGCCGACCACGCGGCCGTCGTCCTCCGCGACCCAGCTCGGCCGCGAGGGGTCGGCCAGCGAGGCGGCCCAGCGCACCCGGAAGTCGGCCGGGTCGAGCTCGGCCAGGTACCCGGCGCTGAGCAGGTCGGCGTACGCCTCGCGCCAGCAGGCGACGTGGCAGGCCGCGATCGCCTCGATGTCCTCCGGCACGGCCGAGCGAACCAGCATCAGGCGACCTCGTTGTCGGACCACGGCTCGGCGAACCAGACCTGGGTCTCGCCGTAGCGACGCTCGTCGAAGCGCGCCAGGCCCGACGGCCACGACGGCTCGCCCGTCCGCGCGCTGCGCTCCACCACCACCACGGCCCGCTGGGCGAGCCACTCCCCCGAGACCAGCTGCCGCAGCACCCGGACCAGGTCCAGCTCTCCGAGCGCGTACGGCGGGTCGAGCAGCACCAGGTCGAACGGCTCGGGGGAGTCGTCCGCCAGCACCCGTTCCACTCCGGCGGCGACCACACGGACCCCGGGCAGGCCCAAGTCGGTCACGTTGCGGCGGCACGCCGCCAAAGCCGGCTTGGCGCTCTCGACGAGCCACACCTCGCTGGCCCCGCGGCTCGCGGCCTCCAGCCCCAACGCCCCGGAGCCGGCGAAGAGGTCGAGGACGCGGCAGCCCGACACGACCCCCTCGTGGTCGAGGCGCGAGAACATCGCCTCCCGCACCCGGTCGGACGTCGGCCGGGTGGCGTTCCCACGGGGAACCACCAGGCTGCGTCCTCGCGCCGACCCCGCGACGATGCGCGTCAACGCGTGGTCACCCCCGCTCCAGGAAGGCCTCGCGGTCGGGGTCGAGCAGCTGCGCGATCGCCTGCGCCAGAGCCGGACTGGAGTGCAGGTCCGGGTCGACCTCGATCTGCGGGACGGCGTCGCCGCGGGCCTCGACGATGATCTTCTCGTCGCGGGTGACCTTGAGCAGCCGCAGGGACGAGGTCACGCCCGACTGGGCCGCGCCGAGCACGTCACCCTCGCGCCGCGACTCCATGTCGACGACGGCCAGCTCGAACCCGTCGAGCGTCTCGGCCACCGCGTCCAGCCGCCGGCGCGAGGGAGAGCCCGGCCGGGCCTCGCTCACCAGCAGGCACAGGCCGGCCTCACTCCCCCGGCCGACACGCCCCCGTAGCTGGTGCAGCTGCGAGACACCGAAACGGTCGGCGTCCATCACCACCATCGCGGTGGCGTTGGCGACGTCGACGCCCACCTCGATCACGGTGGTGGCCAGCAGCACGTCGACCTCGCCGGCCACGAAGGCCCCCATCACCGAGTCCTTGGTCTCGGTGGGGAGCCGGCCGTGCAGCACCTCGACCCGCAGCCCTGCCAGCACGGGGTGCGCGCGCAGCAGCTCCAGGACGTCGAGGACGGCGAGCGGCGGGCGCGCGCCCTCCTCCCCGGCGTCCGGTGGCTCCGCGCCGTCGCCGGAGGCTTCCGAGGCGTCGTCACCGATCCGCGGGCACACCACGTAGACCTGCCGGCCGGCGTCGCACTCCTCGCGAACGCGCGCCCAGACCCGCTCGACCCACGCGGGGTTGTCGCCGGGGACGACGTGCGTGGTGATCGGCTGCCGGCCCGCGGGCAACTCGCGCAACGTCGAGGTGTCGAGGTCGCCGAAGACGGTCATCGCCACGGTCCGCGGAATGGGCGTCGCCGTCATCACCAGCACGTGGGCCGGGCGGCCTGCCTTGGCGCGCAACAGGTCCCGCTGCTCCACGCCGAACCGGTGCTGCTCGTCGACCACGATCAGCCCGAGGTCGAAGAAGTCGACCGTCTCCCCCAGCAGGGCATGGGTACCGATCACGATCCCGGCCTCGCCGCTCGCGGCCTCCAGCATCGCCTTGCGGCGGACGGCGACCGGCTGGGAGCCGGTCAGCAACGTCACCCTGGTGGCCAGCTCGTGCCCACCGAGCATCCCTCCGGCGGCCAGGTCGCCGAGCATCGCCGTGATCGACCGGTGGTGCTGCTGGGCGAGCACCTCCGTCGGCGCGAGCAGGGCCGCCTGACCCCCGGCGTCCACCGTGGCGAGCATCGCCCGCAGCGCGACCACGGTCTTTCCGGACCCGACCTCTCCCTGGAGCAGCCGGTTCATCGCGTGCTCCGAGGCCATCTCGTCCGCGATCTCGGCGCCCACCGCGACCTGCCCGTCGGTGAGCGAGAACGGCAGCCGTGCGTCGAACGCGGCCAGCAGGCCGTCGTCCCGAACCGGCCGGGGTGTCGCCGCCACCGCCCGGGCCGCGGCTCGCCGGCGGGCCAGCGCCGCCTGCATCACGAAGGCCTCCTCGTACCGGAACCGCGCGCGCGCCCGCTCCCACTGCTCGGCGTCCGTCGGGGAGTGCACCAGCCAGAAGGCATCGAGCGCCGACGGCATCCGCTTGCGCTCCCGCACCGCTCGCGGCAACGGGTCGGGCACCTCGTCGGCGGTCAGCGGCCCGAGCACGACCTGCACGGCGCTCTGGATCACCCACGACGGGACCTTGGTCGAGCCGGGGTAGATCGGCACCGGCGTGTCGATCTTCGCCTGCGCCTCGGCCTCGCCGAACTCGTCGTCCAGCGGCTGATATTCCGGCATCGCCAGCTGGAGGTCGCCCCGGTAGGTGTCCACCTTGCCGGCGAACATCATCCGGTTCCCCGGCTTGAGCTGCCCGACCCGCCACTCGGCGATGTTCTTGCGCTTGGCGAAGAACGCGATGCGAAGCCGGTCGCGACCGTCGGTGATCACGGACTCGATCAGGTACCCGTGGCGGGCGCGCATCGGGCGGGACGTCGTCGACTCGACCTCGGCCAGCACCGTGACGTGCTCCTCCGGCACCAGGTCGCCCAAGTGCGTCAGCTGGCCCAGCCGCTGCAGCCTGGTCGGGTAGTGGCGCAGCAGGTCGCCGACGGTCCGCAGGCCGAGCGTCGCCAGGGGCTTGGCCGAGCGTGGACCGATCTCGCGCTCGAGGGGCCGGTCGAGCGCGCTGGCAGGACGGTTGGGCACGGGGTTGTCGAACACGGGGCTGTCGACCACGGGGCGCAGCGTCTCACTCCACGCCGACGAGGAGCGGGTAGCGAGGCTGCCCGCCGTCCAGCACGACCACCTCGACCTCCCGGCGCTGGTCGAGCACCCGAGCGGTGAGGACGTCGGTCAGGTCGGCCGGGCAGTCCTGACCGGTGACGAGGGTGACCAGCTCACCACCCCCGGACAGCAGGCGCGAGAGCACGTCCGCGGCCACCTCCGTCAGGTCGGAGCCGATCACCGCGAAGTCGCCGTCCACCACCCCGAGCACGTCACCGACCGAGCACCGGCCGGCCATCGTGATCGCGTCGCGCGCCGCCACGGTGACCGCGCCGTGCCGTGTCGCCCCCGCCGCGGCGGTCATCGCGACGACGTCGTCGTCCAGGTCGGCGTCCGGGTCGTGCACCGCGGCGGGGGCGACAC
>DASROP010000271.1:0-3764 GCA_035646835.1 Actinomycetales bacterium
CCGACGCGTACCTGGCGCAGCTGGCGAGAGGGAAGGGTGGTCGTGTGGCGACGCTGGACCGCGGCTTCGCAGCTGTCGCGCCGGATGTGGTCGAGCTCGTCCAGGGTTCGCGGCCGTAGTGGCTGTGAAATTGCCCCCTGAGCGCCGTGTTCACGACCAGAACGGCAGCGAACCTCGGATCTGCCCGCTGTGTCACCATGTGCGGGCATCTCGCACTGACTGAGGGGGTCGGCTCGTGCACATCGGCGACGTCGCGCGCGGCTTCGAGAAGATCGCCGAGAACGTCCGGCAGGTGGTGCGCGGCAAGGACGACGTCGTCGACCTGGCCCTGATCTGCCTGCTCAGCGAGGGCCACCTGCTGGTCGAGGACGTCCCCGGCACCGGCAAGACCACGATGGCTCGGGCGATCGCGGCGTCGGTGCGCGCCACCTACCACCGCATCCAGTTCACGCCCGACCTGCTGCCTTCGGACGTCTCCGGCGTCTCGATCTTCAACCAGAAGACGTCGGAGTTCGAGTTCCACCGCGGCCCGGTCTTCGCCAACATCGTGCTCGGTGACGAGATCAACCGGGCCTCGCCGAAGACGCAGTCCGCGCTGCTTGAGGTGATGGAGGAGCAGCACGTCACGATCGACGGCGTCGGGCACCCGGTGCCGCGCCCGTTCATGGTGGTGGCGACGCAGAACCCGATCGACATGGACGGCACCTACGCCCTGCCCGAGGCGCAGCTCGACCGCTTCCTGATGCGGATCGCGATGGGCTATCCCGACACGGACGCCGAGATCACCATCCTCAACGGCCGCACGGACCACCGCCGTCCCGAGGACCTCAGTCCCGTGGTCGCCGTGGACGAGGTCGCGTCGATGATCGCCGCGACCGAGACGGTGCACGCGGCGTCGGAGCTCCAGCGCTACGTCGTGTCCGTCGTGGCCGCCACCCGCCAGCTCTCCGACGCACGGCTGGGCGCCTCCCCGCGCGGCTCGATCGCCCTGCTGCGCGCCGCCAAGGTGCGGGCCGCGGCCGAGGGCCGCGACTACGCCACGCCGGAGGACGTCAAGACCCTCGCCGTGCCGGTGCTCGCCCACCGGGTGCTGCTGTCCGCCGAGGCGCAGGTGCGAGGTGTCACGCAGGAGGCGCTGGTCGAGCGCGTCCTGGACGCCACCGCGGTGCCCGGCGTCGTCGGCGTCGCCTGAGCACCGTCGGGGGACGGCGATGACGCGTGCGGGCTGGGCCACCCTGGTGGTGAGCGGCACCCTGCTCGCGACCGGCTACGCGCTCGCCTACCCCGAGCTGCTGGCCCTCGCCGTGGCCGGGCTCGTCGTCCTGGGCCTCGGGGCCGTCGCCGTCAGCGGCCGGCCGAGGGTCGAGCTGGAGCGCGAGATCCGACCCCTGCGGGTCACCCGCGGCGAGCCCTGCGTCGGCGTACTGACGGTCAAGAACCTCTCGACCGCCCGGAGGCTGCGCGTGGACGCCTTCGAGCCGTGCGCCGGCAACGGCGTGGACACCCAGGTCGCGATCGCCGTCCCGACCCTGCCCCGTGGCGGTACGCGGCAGGCCACGTACCGCCTGCCCACGGCCCGCCGGGCGGTGCTGGACGTCGGCCCCTTGCGCTGGGAGCGGGCCGACCCGTTCGGCCTGTGGCGGCGGCGGCAGCAGCTGGGGACGCTCGAGCGGATGCACGTCCACCCGCGTGTGCACGTGCTCGACCTGGCGGCCTCGGGCCGGGCCCGCCACCTCGACGGTCCGACGTCCGACACCGCCCCGCGGGGATCCATCACCTTCCACGCGTTGCGGGAGTACGTGCGCGGCGACGACATGAGGCACGTGCACTGGAAGTCGTCGGCCCGCCTGCAGACCCTGATGGTCAAGGAGCACGTCGACACCGCGCTGCCGCACACCACCGTGCTCTTCGACACCAGGGCGAGTGCCTACGACACGGCGGAGCGGTTCGAGGAGGCGGTCGACCTGGTGGCGAGCCTGCTCACCGCCTCGACCCGGTCCCAGTTCCCGTGCCGGCTGGTGACATCGGCCGGCGTGTCGATGGAGGCCAAGGGCAGCCACGAGGAGACCCGGGCGGTGCTCGACCTGCTGTCCGGGGTCGAGACGTCGCTGGACGGCGGCTTCCTCGACATGGCCGACGCCCTGGACCACCGCCGTAGCAACAGCATCGTGGTCTGCGTGACCGGGGCGCTGTCCGGACGCGAGGGGGAGGCGGACCTCTCCGCGGTGCGCACGCTCGGCCGCCGCTACGACCGGGCGCTGCTTGTGCGCCTCGTGCCCGACGGCGCTCCCGGTGTCGCGACCGGCGAGGAGGTCGTGGTCGTGGCCGCCGAGGACGCGGCCGCCGCATCGTTGGCGTGGAACATCTGGTCACGCCGATGACCGCGCCCACCCTCACCCGTCGTCAGGCCCAGCGCGGTCAGGCCGCCGCGGAGAACGTGACAGCGAGGGCGAGGCTGCCGCTGGTCGGGACGGCGGCGCTCGCGGTGGCCGTGGCGGGCTGGGGTTTCGCCCGCGTGCTGGGGGCCGAGGCCAGCCTCCTGCCGGTGGCGCTCGGGGCCGCCGGACCGGCCGTGCTGCTGGCCGTGGCGTGCGCGGTGCGGCCGGGCCGCGGGACGGCGCCGGCCTCGGTGACGCTGCCCCTGTCGCTGCTCGTGCTCGGGGTCGGCGGGCCGCTCGTCGCATCCGCGGTGGCACCCGGACCGGGACCGGTCGAGGCCCTGCGCGCGTTCGGTGGCACCTGGCGGACGCTGCTGCTGTCCACCCTTCCCGCGGTGGCCGACTCGGCTGCCGTGCTCGCGGTGCTCGTGGTGATCTGGGTGGCCGGCGCGCTCGCGGCCGAGGCGGCGCTGCGGTCGCCGCTGGTGGTGCTGTCGCTCGTCCCCGCCGTCGTCGTCCTGGCCGTCGCCGTCGCACTCGGCCTGCCCGCCGCCGGCAGCCCGCTGCCCCTGGCCGCCGCGCTGGCCGGCGTCGGCGCCGCCCACCTCGCGCTCTCGCGGGTGGTCCCCGCGCCGGGCACCGGAGTCCCCGCCGTCCCTCGGCCACCGGACCCGGTCTCGACCGCGCTGAGGGCCACGACGGTCCTGCTGGTCGGGTCCGTCGCCGCGGCGGTCGGCGTCGTCGCCGGGCCGCGGCTGCCGTTCGCGGGCGAGCGGCCACCCTTCGACCCGAGGGTCCTGGTCGAGCTGGAGCGGGACACGACGTCCGGGGTCAGCCCCCTCTCGCGGGTCAGCCAGTGGCTGGCCGCGCCGCCGTCCCCGCTCTTCGCGGTGTCGCCCGGCCTCGCGCCGACCGAGCACCTGCGTCAGGTCTCGCTCGACACCTACGACGGGTCGGCCTGGGCCACCAGCGAGACCTACGTCGTCGCCGGCACCCGCCTGCCGCCGTCCGGCACCGACGCACCGACGCGCTCGCTGTCGACCCGCGTCGGGCTGGGGGCGCTGCCGGGCCCGTGGCTGCCCGCGCCCGCGCGGGCCACGTCCGTCGAGGGGGTCGTCGTCAAGGTCGCGCCCGAGACGGGGGACCTCGTCACCGCCGGCGAGCCGCTGCCGGGCAGCGTCTACGACGTGACCAGCGCGGTGCCGGACATCGACCCGGCCGTCCTGGTGGCCGCGGGGGCGGGCTCCGACCCGCGCCTCGACCGGCTGCGCGAGCTGCCGGCCGGCCTGCCGGCACCGATCGGCGAGACCGCCGAGACGGCCACCGGGGCGGGGACGACCCCGGTCGAGCCGGTCCCGCTGGAGGGTGCTGCCGAGCGCGACCCCG
>DASROP010000272.1:0-11460 GCA_035646835.1 Actinomycetales bacterium
GGGTCGATGATCGTCCGGTACGGCTCGCCGGAGGAGATTGCCTCGGTCATGGCGTCGTCAACGTCGCGGCCCTGCAATCACCGTGCGCTCGTTTGTGCTGTTCGTGATGTCGCGCACGCCGATCAGCCAACGCTTGTCCCAGCGCCCGGACAGCGCCGCCGCCACTTCGACCTCCGGGACCCGGTAGCGGGGCAACACAACGAATGCTGGGTCCCGCTTCTCCAGCTGCGACACGGTGGAGCAGCCCATCGTCGACGAGTTCGTCGACACGTCCGCCGGACTCGAACGAGGGGTTGAGCGAGAGCCAGGGATCGGGCCACTGGGCGCCGTCCGCGCTCTGCTTCTCGACCGCAGTGCGGATGCGGCGGTCACGGATGCTGACGAAGCCCTCGGTGAAGCTGCGGTAATCCCCCACGAGGCGCCGGTGAACCTCGAACGCATCCACGCTTGCCCCCTGACCTCATCGGCAGCCCCTCGGACCCTACCCGGAGCGGCCAACGCGACCGGCCGAACCGTGGTCACTGTCCACCGAGAACGCCGTCAAGGCGCGCTCGATGCGCAAGGCTGCCCGGTCCCCCATGGCATCGGCACGCGAGCGGAGCCGTCGGGGGGTCGTCGATCCCCGGTGGAGAGCTTCGGCCACAGCCTTGGCCACGTGCTCCTGCGACAAGTCTGTCGACGCGACGTCCAGGAGCGTGCGAAGCGATGAGGTCACCCGAAAGCCCTGACGCTCCTCGAGGTCGTGGTCGGCCAGCGCGTGCCGATGCAGGACCACACTCTCGTCCTCGGCGCGGAAAGCCGGAGGAACGGTGAGGTGCACCCGGACTGGATCGACGTCGGAGAGGTCGTGGAGGACGAGGGCCGTGTCGTGGGACACCACCGCCTGGCCCCGTGCCCAGAGGTGCCACAGCACATACCCGTCGTCCGGGCCCAACGGCCAGCCCGGCAGCCGAAAGATGCCTCGGTCGACGCGGGTCCAGTTGCCGTGGTCGGCGTGGTACTTCTGAGCCTGGTAGGAGTACCCCACCTGCCGGGCCTGGGACGCGCTGAAGTACCCGGCCTGAATGAACGCGATCGCCTGCACCGCGTTCCGCGCTTCTCGCCGATCGTTTACCACCGCGGGAGCCTACGGCACCAACCTCATCCAATACTTTACTTTCACGGAGAGGGTTCGCGGCGAAGTAGCCCTGGGTAGAAGATGCTCTCCATGTGCGACGTTTCGGCCACCTCAACAGACGGTTACCGGAGGGCCAGCCTCCGGACGGCGAGGCGCGAGTCGTCGTCCAGGGTGACCACCTGCCGCACGCGCCACCGCGCGTCGTCGGCGTCCGGGAAGTCCTCGCGCAGGTGGCCGCCGCGGGTCTCGGTGCGCAGCGCGGCCAGGTGGGTCAGGGCGGTGGCGACCTGGTGCAGGTTGGTCGTCTCCCACTCCGCGGTGGCAGGCTCAGGCGCGCCGGTGGACGTCGGCACGGCGGCCAACGCAGAGGCCGCGGTCTGCAAGCCCTCCGCGCAGCGGACCACCCCGGGGCCGGACGACGCGGCCCGCTGGACGGCGACCCGCGACGCCGCCGGCACCAGGGCCGCGCGGCCGGGCCGCTCGACCGCCTCAGCCTGGGCCAGCTCACCCGCGCCGAGCCGCGAGGAGACGTCGTCCGCGATCCGGTGCGCGAACACCAGCCCCTCGAGCAGCGAGTTCGAGGCGAGCCGGTTGGCGCCGTGCACCCCCGTGCAGGAGGTCTCGCCGACCGCGTACAGCCCGGGCAGCGAGGTGCGGCCGGACAGGTCGGTGAGTACCCCGCCCGAGTGGTAGTGCTGGGCCGGGGCCACCGGGACCAGGTCCTCGGCGAGGTCGTAGCCGTGGTCGGCGAGCCGCGCCCCGATCCCGGGGAACCGCGACCGCAGGAAAGAGCGCCCCAGGTGCCGCGCGTCGAGCAGCACGTGGTCGGCGCCGGTCGCCGCCAACCGCGCCACGATCGCCTTCGCGACCACGTCCCGCGGCGCGAGCTCCGCCATCGGGTGCACCGCAGGCATGAACCGCGCCCCGCCGGCGTCCACCAGGTGCGCCCCCTCCCCGCGCACCGCCTCGGAGATCAGCGGCTGCTGCCCCCGGGCGGCGGACCCGAGCCACAGCACGGTCGGGTGGAACTGCACGAACTCCAGGTCCGCGAGCGCGGCACCCGCCCGCAGGGACGCCGCCGTCCCGTCACCGGTCGCCTCGCGCGGGTTCGTCGTCGACGTGAAGACCTGGCCGAGCCCGCCGGTCGCGAGCACGACCGCGCGGCCGAGCGCGGCGCCGACCCCGTCGCGCGAGCCCTCGCCGATCACGTGCAACGAGACACCGCACACGGTGCCGTCGGCGGCGGTCAGCAGGTCGATCACCAGCGCGTGCTCGATCACCTCGATCCCCGGGTCGTCGCGCACCGCCTCGAGCGCGGCCACCAGGGCTCGGGAGATCTCCGCGCCGGTGGCGTCGCCGCCGGCGTGCACGATCCGGTCGGCGCCGTGCCCGCCCTCCCGGGTCAGCGCGATGTCGCCGGAGGGGTCGGTGTCGAAGACCGCACCCAGTGCGACCAGCTCGCGCACCCGTTCGGGACCCTCGGTGACCAGCGCGCGCACCGCGGCCTCGTCGCACAGCCCGGCCCCGGCGGCGAGGGTGTCGGCCAGGTGCGCCTCGGGGGTGTCCGTCTCCGCGAGCGCGGCCGCGATCCCGCCCTGCGCCCACAGCGTCGACCCGCTGACGAGCACGGTCTTGGTCACCAGCAGCACCCGACCCACCCGGCGCCGCAGGCGCAGAGCCGCCGTCAGCCCCGCGATGCCGGAGCCGACGACCACGACGTCGGCGGTCGCCGTCCAGCCCGCGTCCGGCGCCGCCAGCCGACGGGCGAGAACGGGAGCGCTAGTGGTGGGCACCCAGGTCCCGGCCCTCGATCCGGAGCCCCGACGGCCGCACGCCGTACCCGTCCGGCACGTGCCCGGCGTCCTCGCCGGCCTCCACGATCCGGTTGTCGGCGTCGACGAAGACCACGTGCGGACGACGGTCGCGCGCCTCGGTCTCGTCGGCGAGCCCGTAGGCGATCACGATCACGACGTCGCCCGGGTGCACGTGGTGCGCGGCGGCGCCGTTGACGCAGACGGTGCCGCTGCCGCGCTCGCCTCCGATGACGTACGTCGTCAGGCGCGCGCCGTTCGTCACGTCGACGACGTCGACCTGCTGGTTGGGCAGCAGGTCGGCGGCGTCGAGCAGGTCGGCATCGACCGTGAGGGAGCTGACGTAGTGCAGGTCGGCGTCGGTGACGGTCGCGCGGTGGATCTTGCCGAGCAGCATCGGGCGCAGCACGGGTCTCCTCAGGTCTGGGTCGGCGCGCCCACCACGAGCGGCACGTTGTCGATCAGGCGGGTGGCGCCGATCCGGGCGGCGACGGCCAGCAGCGCCTGACCGCGGTACCACTCGGGCACGTCGTCGAGCTCTGTCGGGTGTACCAACGCCAGGTAGTCCACGCGGCATCCCGGCTCGGCGACCAGGACGTCGCGGGCCGCCCGGCGCACGGCGCTGGCGCCCTCGGCCGCCACGGCCCGGCCCGCGCGCAGCGCCCGGCTCAGCACCAGCGCGACCTCGCGGTCGAAGGGGGTCAGGTGCATGTTGCGGCTGCTCAGCGCGAGGCCGTCGTCGTCCCGGACGGTGGGGACCGCGACCACCTCGACCCCGAAGTCGAGGTCGGTGGACATCCGCCGGATCAGCAGCAGCTGCTGGGCGTCCTTCTGCCCGAACAGCGCCAGGTCCGGGCGCACCAGGTGGAACAGCTTGGCGACCACGGTGAGCACCCCGTCGAAGTGACCCGGCCGCGACGCGCCCTCGAGCACGTCACCGAGCCGGCCGGCGCTGACGCGGACGCCGGGGTCGCCGTCCGGGTACACGACGTCCGGCCCGGGCGCGAAGACCAGGTCGACACCGTCGGCCTCCAGCAGCGCCAGGTCGTCGTCCAGGGTGCGGGGGTACTTCGCGAGGTCCTCGCCGACCCCGAACTGCAGGGGGTTCAGGAAGATCGTGGCGACCACGCTGGAGGCCCGCTCCCGCGCCGCCCGGACGAGCTCGGTGTGCCCGGCGTGCAGGGCGCCCATCGTCATGACGACGGCGACCGGGCCGGGCAGGTCTCCTCGAGCGGCCGCGAGCTCGGCGCGGGTGCGCACCACGAGGGGTTTCACGGACGCACACGGTATCGGCGTCAGGGCGGGTCGTCGGCCAGCGCGTCGAGGAGGGCCTCGGCGGAGGCGGCGTCCAGCCGGCCGGTCGCCAGGGCGCGCTCGGCGGTGGCGCGGCCCATCACCCGGTAGGCCTGCAGGACGTCGGCGGCACCGGTGCGCGCGATCACCTGCCGGTGGGCGGCCACGGTGCCGGCGTCCCCGCGCGCGACCGGGCCGGTCAGGGCGTCGTCGCCGCGCCGCAGGGCGTTGTCGAGCGAGGCCGACAGCAGCGGCCCGAGCAGCCGCCCCGGGTGCTCGACTCCCGCCTGGCCCAGCAGCTGCGCGGCCTGGGCCACCAGCGTCACCAGGTGGTTCGACCCGTGGCTCAGGGCCGCGTGGTACAGCGGCCGCAGCTCCTCGTCGATGACCACGGGCTCGGCACCCATCTCCACGACGAGCGCCTGCGCCACCGGCAGCACCGGCCGGGGGGCGGTCACCCCGAAGCAGCAGTCCGGGAGCCTGGCGAGGTCGAGGCTGGTGCCGGAGAACGTCATCGCCGGGTGCAGGGCCAGCGGGATGGCACCGGCCCGCAGCGCCGGGTCGAGCACCGCCGTCCCGTACCGGCCGGACGTGTGGACGACGAGCTGCCCCGGCTGCCACGCCCCGGTCGTCGCGAGACCGGTCACGAGGGCCTCGAGGACGTCGTCCGGCACCGTCAGCAGCACCAGCTCGGCCCGCTCGACGACCTCCGGCACCTCGAGCAGGGGGACGCCGGGCAGCATCGTCTCGATCCGGTCGCGGCTGGACTCCGAGACGCCGCTCGCGCCGACCACCGCGTGCCCGGCCTGGCGCAGCGCGCTGGCGAGCACCGCTCCCACGCGTCCCGCGCCGACGACACCGACGCCGAGACGGCCGGGTCGTCGCGCCGGGTCGACGATCTCGCTCACGCCAACCACACGGCGTCAGGGCCTTCCGGCTGGCGCGCTTCCACCTCGTCAGCGTAGGTGTTGCGGGATCCACTACCTCTGATGGCAGGTCAGGAACGCCTCTAGGATCGGCAAGCGCCGTTCTGCGAACCTGCGCGGAATGGACGACGGAACGAGGTGAGCGCGATGTCCACGGCGATGAGCGACCTCGACGAGGAATCCCGGCGAATGGCCGCCGTGCGCCGGTACGACATCCTCGATACGCCGCCGGACGGGGCCTTCGACAGGATCGCTGCCATCGCTGCGGTCTTGCTGGATGTCCCCATCGCCATCATCAGCATCGTCGACCGGGACCGCATCTGGTTCAAAGCCCGGCACGGGCTGGATGTCAATGAGGTCGGGCGCGACCCAGGCCTGTGCGCGTCGGCCATCCGGGGCGCAGAGCCGTGGGTGGTGACTGACGCCCTGGCTGATCCGCGTGCGCTGGCCAACCCGCTCGTCGCCGGGGAGCTGGGTCTGCGCTTCTACGCAGGCGTTCCCCTGACCACCCATGACGGGCACAACCTCGGCACCTTGTGCGTCATCGACCAGCAGCCTCGACGGGTCAGCGAGCAGCAGCTACGCGCGCTGACGCTCCTGGGCTCGGTCGTCATGGACGAACTCGAGCTGCGTCTCCGCGCGCGTAAGACCGTCGCCGACGCCGAGAAGCGTGCTGTCGAGCTCGAGCTCCACGCGCAGGCTCTGCAGCGGAGCCTGTTGCCACCGGCGCTGCCCGACATCCCGTTCGTCCGGCTGGCAGCCGCGTACCAGCCGGCCAGCCGTCTCGAGGTCGGCGGCGACTTCTACGACGTCTTCCCCATCGATGAGCAGTCCTGGGGTTTCTCGATGGGCGACGTCTGCGGAAAGGGTCCGGCAGCGGCCGGGGTGACAAGCTCGGCCCGCTGGTCCATGCGCACCGCCGCGATCCACCACCGCCTGCCGAGCGCGGTCCTGCACGAGACCAACCAGGCGATCCTGCCGACCATCGAATCTCGCTCATCGCTCGAAGGCTCGTTCGTCACGGCCCTGTTCGCGGTGGTGAGACCTCACACCGATGGCGCGCACGTGCTCCTGGCGCTCGCGGGACACCCACGACCGGCTGTGCTGCGAGCCAGCGGGTACGTGGAGACGGTGGGAGCTCCCGGAACCCTGCTCGGCATCGTGCAGGAGACCCATGCGACCGACGTGGATGTTGAGCTGGGACCGGGAGACACCCTGGTGCTGTTCACCGACGGCGTGCTCGACTCCGGCCGTCCACAGCGACTGGGACAGGGGGGCCTCGACGCCATCCTGCGCCGGCACCGAGGACGATCAGCGCAGTCGATCGTGAACGCCCTGGTCCCGGCAGCGACCATGGCACAGCGCGACGACGTCGCGATCCTCGCCATTCAGGCGGTCGGACCAGACGAGTAGCTGCCGGACTCCACCGCTGGTTCCCCCGCCATTAGGGTCACCGGCGTGGGACGCCATGAACGGGTAGCGGAGCTCGCGGCGATCGGGGGCGGCGACGAGGTCGCCGACCTGGGCTGCGGGGTGGGCCGCACCGTGCGGGCGCTGCTGCGCGCGGACCCCGAGGTCGTGCACGCCATCGACCACGTCAGCGACCTGGACGACGACGTCCTCGCCGACCCGCGCGTGCGCAGCCGCATCGCCGACCTCGACTCCGAGCTCCCGCTGCCGTCGGAGTCGCTCGACGCAGCCACGTCGCTCAACGTGGTCGAGCACCTCGCCGACCCGGTCGCCCACCTGCTCGACTGCCACCGCGTGCTCAGGCCGGGCGGCCGGCTGGTGCTGGCCCACAGCGACTGGGACACGGCCCTGTTCACCAGCACGGACGACGGGCTGACCCGCACCCTCGTGGACCGCTTCGTCGACGTCGTGCCCCGCTGGGCCGAGCGGACCGACGGCTTCATGGGCCGCAAGCTGCTGGCCCTCGCCGACGCGTGCGCCTCGCGCGGTGCCGTGTTCGACACCGACTCTGTTGATGCATGGGCCGACCCGCACCGCCGGTTCGACGACGGCAGCGTGGCCTGGAAGGTGGCGATGGGCATGCTCGCCGCCGCCAGGGACGACGCCGACCTCGCCGCCCGCGCCGCGGGCTGGGTCGACGGGCTGCGACGGCTCGCGGACGCCGGGCAGTTCCTCTTCACGGTCACCGACGTGGCCGTCGTCCTGCGCCGGCCGTGACGCATCGTCCCTGGGACGTGGCGTGGCACGACGCGCTCTACGGACCGGCGGGTTTCTACCGGCGCCCCGAGGGACCGGCCGGGCACTTCCGGACGGCGGCGCACGCGTCCGGCCGCCTCGGCGCCGCGCTCGCCCGGCTCGCCCGGTCGAGCGGCTGCGAGGCCGTGGTGGACGTCGGCGCGGGCCGCGGCGAGCTGCTGGTCGCGGTGCACGCCGCGGACGCGGACCTCGACCTGACCGGCGTGGACGTCGTCCCCCGTCCCGACGACCTGCCCCCCGCGATCGCGTGGTCGAACGCCGCCCCCGACGCGATGACCCGGACCCTGCTGGTCGGCACCGAGCTGCTGGACGTCGTGCCCTGCCCCGTCCTCGAGGTCGGCCCGGACGGCGAGGCCCACGTCGTCGAGGTGGACCGCGACGGGAGCGAGCGCCTCGGTGCCCCGGCCGGCCCCGCCGACCTGCGGTGGGCGGCCCGCTGGTGGCCCACCGCCGACCCTCGAGCGCGGATCGAGGTGGGCCGCACCCGCGACGAGCTCTGGGCGTCGCTGGTCCACCGGGTCTCCGACGGCCTGGCGCTGGCGGTCGACTACGGGCACACGGCAGACCGGCGTCCGGCGTCCGGGTCCCTGACCGGGTACCGCGGCGGGCGTCAGGTCGCCCCGGTGCCGGACGGGTCGTCCGACCTCACCGCGCACGTGGCGCTCGACGCCCTGGTCGAGGTGGCCCCCCACGGTCTGCTGCTGACCCAGGCCGAGGCGTTGGGGCGGTTGGGGATCGGCGCGGATCGACCCTCCGTGGGCGCCGCTGCCGGCGACCCGATGGCGTACCTGGCCGCGCTGTCCGCGTCGTCCGAGGCGCACGAGCTGCTCGACCCGGGCGGCCTCGGTGCCTTCGGCTGGGTGCTGCACCCGCGCGGGGACGCCGCGTCACGCCTCGTCACGGAATGGACACACGGCGCGCCCTCTTGACACAGTTCCTCTTCGTGCGCGATCTCGCCCCCTTCCGCCGCCTGTTGGCGCGCGCTGTCGCCGCCGGCTCCGTCGCCGTGCTGGCGGGATGCGGTTCCGGCGGCGAGCCGCAGACCCCCAGCACAGTGACCGTGACGGCCTCCAGCCCGACCCCCTCGGACACGGCGGAGCCCGAGCCGGAGGAGGGGGACGTGCTGGGACGCGACCACGACGCCGGCGCGATCGTCGACGTCAAGGAGGTCGCCGGCCAGCCGGTGCTGGTGCTCGACCGGTGGACGGTGCTCGGCGTCGAGGACTCGGTGCTGGCGTCCGACGGCGTCCCGGTCGTCGCCCACACGGACGAACGATTCACCAACCAGAACACGCGCAGCACCTACGACGTGCCGGTCGCTCCCGACGTGATGGTCGTGATCAACGAGTGCCAGCCCTCCGCCGACCCGGCGACGCCGCCCGGCCTCGTGTCGCGGCCGTCCTCGTTGGAGGAGTTCCTCGAGCTGCCCGACGTCGAGGAGATCCCGGTCCTGCTGACGTACTCCGACGGCCAGCTGGCGCAGCTCGACACCGACGCGCGGTGTTGATCCAGATCTGCTGACGCCGGCGGGCGCGCACTGTCAGACGGCGGGCCGCAGCTCCTGTGTGCAGCACTTGATGCTGCCGCCGCCCTTGAGCAACTCGGAGAGGTCGACCGGAACGGGCGTGTAGCCGACCTCGGCCAGCTGCGCGGCCAGCTTCTCGGCCCGCGACGGGACGACGACGTGCCGGCCGTCGCTGACCAGGTTGAGCCCCAGCACCTCGGCGTCGACGTCGGCCGCGACCAGGGCCTCCGGGAACAGCCGCCGGATCACGGCCTGGCTGCTGGGGCTGAACGCCGGCGGGTACCAGGCGATGTTGCCGCGGCCCGGCGTGCCCACCGGAACGCCGAGCACCGGGCCGTCCTCGAGGACGGCGAGCGCGACGTCGAGGTGGTAGTACCGCTCGTCGACGAGCCGCAGGCTGATCGCCGGGACGCCCGCCACCTCGGCGAGCTCGGCGTGCGCCCGCGGGTCGGTGCGGAATCCGTAGCCGGCCAGGACGACGTCCGCCAGCACCGCGAAGTCGCCCTCCGCCTCGTTCGTGTGGGAGGGCGGCGTGACGGCGGTCCAGCCCAGCTCGAGGGCGTGCTCGCTGTGCCACGCGGCGTGGTGGGCGGCCTCGGCCGTGCGCTGGGCGGTGGCGAAGGAGGCGACGAGGACCCTGCCGTCGACGACGGTGGCCCCGTTGGCGGCGTAGACCATGTCGGGCAGGCCGGGGCGCGGGGCCAGCTCGTGCACGACGTGGCCGAGCCCGCGGTAGGTGCCGACGAGCGTGTGCCACTGCTCAAGCGCCAGGTCGCGGTCGACGGGGGCGCTCGCGTCCATCCACGGGTTGATCTCGTAGACGACGTCGAAGAAGTCGGGGGCGCACATCAGGTACCGACGCATGATCGCGAGGGTATGGTCCAGCCAGACGCGCCTCCGAACCCGTTTCCGTCGATCAGACAGGTGGTTTCTTGCAAATGGATGACATCGACCGGCGAATCGTTGCAGAGCTGGTGGACGACGGCCGCCGCACCTTCGCGGACATCGGGGCCCGGGTCGCGCTCAGCGCCCCCGCGGTCAAGCGGCGGGTGGACCGGCTGCGCGCGGACGGCGTCGTGCGCGGCTTCACCGCGGTCGTCGACCCCGACGCCCTCGGCTGGACCGTCGAGGTGTTCGTCGAGCTCTTCTGCGAGGGCCGGGTGCCGCCGTCCCGGATCCGTGCGATGGTCAGCGACATCCCCGAGGTGCAGGCCGCCTTCACGGTCACCGGTGACGCCGACGCGATGGTGAACATCCGCGCGTCGGACATGCAGCACTTCGAGGAGGTGCTCGAGACGGTGCGCGACCACGACGGCGTCAAGCAGACCCGCTCGACCGTGGTGCTGTCCCGGCTGTAGCGCCCTCAGCCGACCAGCTCGACGTCGACACCGAGCGCCTCGTAGGTGCGCAGGGCTCGTCGGTCACCGGTCAGCAGCAGGGCACCTGCCCGCTGCGCGCTGTACCCGACCACCGCGTCGTACACGGCGCCGCCGATCACCCGAGAGCGGCCGAGAAGCCCCAGCAGGTCGACGTGGTCGTCCACTGACAGCCCGAGGGCTCCACCGGGGAACTCGGCCTTCAGGCGTTCCGCGGCCTCGACGGCGGAGATCGCCAGGCCCCGCGGCAATCGGGTCAGTACCGAGTAGGACTCCATCAGCACGTGCACGGGGAGCCGCTCGACGTCGTCGAGGGCCTCCAGCGAGACCGCGTGAGAGACGTGCCAGCCGGAGAGGGCTGCGACGACGACGCTGCTGTCTGCGGTGATCAGGCGCGCGGCCACTGTCGTGACTCGTCGATCAGGGCGCGGACGTCGTCGTCGGTGAGTGCGGCGTCGGGACCGTCGGTGACGAACACCTTCCGGCCCCGCCGCTCCTCCAGCCTGATCGCGGGTCCGAGGGGCCGCAGCACCACCTCGCCGTCCCGCTCGCTGATCTCGACCCCGGTCCCGGCCACCAGGCCGAGGCGGTCACGAATCTGCTTCGGCACCACGAGCCGGCCCGCTCGGTCGATCGTCGTCCTCATGGCAGCAGATTACCATCTGGATGCCACGGAGATGGGAACCGTGTCGCCTACGCCCCCCGGTCCTCGCCCTTGACCAGGTCGACCGGCACCGGGTGCGGCGCGGGATCCATCCAGCGCTGGGGCGCGGCGATGGCGCGGGCGGCGCGGGCCCGGGCGGCCTGCTCGGCCAGCAGGGCCTTGGCCACGCCGGCATCGAGGTGCGGGACGGCGGGCGACACCGGCCCGGGGGTGGAGTGCGCGACCACCGAGGCCAGGCCGAGCCGGCGCTGCAGTCGCCCCTGCGTCAGGCCCAGGCTCTGCGTGCGCTCGTGCGGGACGACGTCCAGCTGGCGGTGCCAGCGTCCGCTGCGCGACAGCAGCGCCCGGTCGGTGACGGCGAAGCCGTACCTCCGCCACGCCCACGGATCCAGCCACTTCGTGCGCTCGGGCGCGGTCGTGAAGGCGCCGGACGCGGAGCCGGTCAGCCCGTCGTCCAGCAGGTGCCGTGGGTCGGCGAGCGGCGCCTTCACGACCGTCCCTGAGCGCACCAAGTGGCTGGAC
>DASROP010000273.1:0-4423 GCA_035646835.1 Actinomycetales bacterium
CCCCCACTGCAGCGCCGCGGCACCGCCGGCCAGGGCGAGACCCAGCACCGGCGCCGCGCGGTGCTGGGTCTCGCCCTGGCCGGCGGTGCCGCGGCGCTGCAGTGGGGGTCGGTGCAGGGCGACCTGCTGGCCCCGACCGCCCTGCTGGCGATCGTGGCCGGAGTCGTCCTGGTCGCGGTCTCGCTGCCTCAGCTGGTGCCGAGCGGCACGCTGCGCTCGGTGCGCGGGCTGCCGAGCGTGATCGCCGTCCGCGGGCTGCTTGCCGGCTGCTTCTTCGGCGCCGAGGCGTTCGTGCCCCTGATGCTCGTGACGGAGCGGAGCCTCGCCCCGGCGGTCGCGGGCCTGGCTCTGACCGGCGGCGCCGTCGGCTGGGCCGCGGGGGCGCACCTGCAGGGCCGGCCCGGGCTGCAGGTTCGCCGGTACGCGCTGCTGACCGCGGGGGGTCTCCTCCTCTCGGTCAGCGTCGCGGCGCTCGTCGTCGTCCTGGCCGACCCCGTCCCACCCCTGGTGCTGCTCGTTATCTGGACCGTCGCCGGCCTCGGGATGGGCCTCGGCATGGCCAGTACCAGCGTGCTGATGCTCGGACTGTCGCCCCGCGGCGCGGAGGGCCGCAACAGCGCCTCGTTGCAGGTCAGCCAGGCACTCGGCAGCGTGGTCGGGATCGGGGCCGCCGGCGCGGTGTTCGCCGCGATGCACACGCGGGCCGGGGCGGACGCCGGTGCCTTCCTCGCGATCTGGTCGGGGCTGGCCGTGATCGGTCTGCTCGCCGCGTTCGTCGGTTCGCGGGCGCGTCCTGCGGCTCCCGCGCCCGCACCCTCGACTAGCCTCGCCTGACCGATGAGCGTTCCTGACTTCCCCCAGCACACCCCTGCCCACGCGAGCACCGTCGCGGCGTCCCAGCTGCCCCCTGCCTACCCGGCCCGCGCACCCTGGGGCACGGCCGCGAAGCTGCGCGCGTGGCAGGCCGAGGCGCTGGAGGAGTACCTCGCGGCCGAACCCCGCGACTTCCTCGCCGTGGCCACCCCAGGCGCCGGCAAGACGACGTTCGCCCTGCGGGTCGCGACCGAGCTGCTCGACCGTGGCCTGATCTCGCGCGTGACGGTGGTCGCCCCGACCGAGCACCTCAAGACCCAGTGGGCGGACGCCGCGCACCGCGTCGGCATCCGCCTGGATCCCGCGTTCCGCAACGCGGGTGGCCGCACCAGCCGCGACTACGACGGCGTCGCTCTGACCTACGCGCAGGTCGCCGCTCGCCCGCTGCTGCACCGGGCACGGACCGAGGCGGCACCGACCCTCGTCGTCCTGGACGAGATCCACCACGGTGGGGACGCGCTGTCGTGGGGCGACGCGGTCCGGGAGGCGTTCGAGCCCGCCACGCGGCGGCTGGCTCTGACCGGGACGCCGTTCCGTTCCGACACCGCCGCGATCCCGTTCGTCGACTACGTCGATGCCGGGGACGGTGTTCGTCGGTCCCGCGCCGACTACTCCTACGGGTACGCGCGGGCGCTCGCGGACGGCGTCGTCCGGCCGGTGCTCTTCCTGGCCTACTCGGGCCAGATGCGTTGGCGCACCAGGGCGGGCGACGAGCTGAGCGCCCAGCTGGGCGAAACGATGACCAACGACATGACCGCGCACGCCTGGCGGACGGCGCTCGACCCGGACGGCGACTGGGTCCCCGCCGTGCTGGCCGCGGCGGACCGGCGGCTCACGGAGGTGCGACGAGGAGTGCCGGACGCCGGCGGGCTGGTGATCGCGAGCGACCAGGCGACGGCCCGGGCGTATGCCGCGGTGCTGCGCCGGGCGACGGGGGAGCCGCCGGTGGTGGTGCTCTCGGACGACGCGGGGGCCTCGGCGCGGATCGAGGAGTTCGCGTCGGGACAGGCGCGGTGGATGGTGGCGGTCCGGATGGTCAGCGAGGGCGTCGACGTCCCACGCCTGTCCGTCGGGGTCTACGCGACGTCGGCGTCGACGCCGCTGTACTTCGCGCAGGCGATCGGGCGCTTCGTGCGGGCTCGGCGGCGCGGTGAGACGGCGTCGGTGTTCCTGCCGAGCGTGCCGTCGCTGCTGGAGCTGGCTGGAGAGATGGAGGCCGAACGCGACCATGCGCTCGACCGTCCCGGCGTCGACGGCGAGTGGTCACCGGAGGACGGCATGGTTGCCGCCGCGAACCGGGCCGAGACCGCGTCGGGCGAGCTGGACCAGGGAGCGTTCCAGGCCCTGGACTCCCGCGCGTCGTTCGACCACGTGCTCTTCGACGGCGGCCAGTTCGGGGCCGGGGCCGAGGTCGGCAGCGAGGAGGAGGCCGACTTCATCGGCATCCCCGGCCTGCTCGAGCCCGACCAGGTCGCCGACCTGCTCCGGTCGCGCCAGGCCCGGCACGTCGCGTCACGGTCGAGGCGCGGGTCGGCGCAGCCCACGCAGGCGTCGCCCGCGGGTGACCTCGCCGTCCACCGGCAGGTCGCCGCGCTGCGCAAGGAGCTCAACTCGCTCGTCGCCGCGTGGGCGCGGCGCACCGGAACACCGCACGGCGCCGTGCACGCCGACCTGCGCCGCCGCTGCGGCGGGGGCGAGGTCGCCCGGGCGTCCGCCGAGCAGATCCAGGCGCGCATCGACACCCTGCGCGGCTGGTTCGTCAGCCGCGGCTGACCGGGAGTTCCTTGATCGTCGCGGAGTTCCTTGATCGTCGGGGTCAGTCGGTGACGAGGGTGGCCTTGCCCTCGGGGTCGACGTCGACGCCGACGCGCTGGTCGGCCAGCCGCAGCCCCCGGGCACGCAGCGCCCCCACCGGGGACGGCGTCAGCGGGGCCAGCTCGGTGAGCCCGGCGGGAACGTTGGGTCGCAGACCGGTGACGGCGGTCAGGACGGCGACCGCTGAGGCGGCCGACCACGCCTGCGGTCGGCAGGCGGCCGGGTAGGGGACCGGCACCGGCACGTCGGCGCGCGCGTCACCGCCGTACAGCTCGGGGAGGCGGCCGTCGAACTCGTGGGCGGCGGCGAGCAGGCCCTCGGTCAGCACGGCAGCCGCCTCGTCATGGCCGCTCCGGGCCATCCCCGCCAGCACGATCGCGGTGTCGTGCGGCCAGACGGAGCCGCCGTGGTAGCTGAGCGGCGAGTACCCGGCGGCCGTCGTGGCCAGCGTGCGCAGGCCGAACCCGGAGGACATCTGCGGAGACATCAGCCGACGCGCGAGCTCGGCCTCCTCGTCGGTGGAGAGCAGCCCGGTGCCGATCAGGTGACCCACGTTGCTGGTCAGAGAGTCGACCGGTCGCTTGTCGGCGTCCAGCGCGATGGCGGGATACGGACCGTCGTCGTCCCCGACCCAGAACCGGGACCGGAACCGGTCGGCGAGGCCGTCCGCCCAGGCCCGCCACCGGTCGCCGTCCGGGCGCCCGAAGTGGTCGAGCAGCTCGGCCCCCCCGACGGCGGCCTGGTACGCGTAACCCTGCACCTCGCACAAGGCGATCGGGGCAGTGGCCAGGTGCCCGTCGCGCCACTGCACCGAGTCGCCGGAGTCCTTCCAGCCCTGGTTGGCCAGCCCCGTCCCGTCCCGGTCGACGTACTCGCAGAAGCCGTCGCCGTCCGCGTCGCCGTGGGTGACCATCCACTCGAGGCCCAGCTCGAGCGCGGGCATCAGCGCCTCGACCTCACCCTCGGGCAGTCCCCAGCGCCACGCCTCGTGCAGCAGCACGGCCCACAGTGCGGTCGCGTCGACCGTGCCGTAGTAGACCGGCGGCAGGTGCAGTGCGCCGGCAGGGTCGTGCGGCAGGTCGAGCCCGTCGCGGCGCAGCTCGTGCAGGATCTTGCCCGGCTCCTCGGCCGACGAGGCGTCCACGCGGTTGCCCTGGTGCGAGGCGAGCAGGCGCAGGGTCGAGCCGGCCAGGTCGGTGCCCAACGGCAGCAGCATCCGCGCCGCCCACAGCGAGTCACGACCGAACAGCGTGAGGAACCAGGGCGCCCCCGCGGCCAGGAAGACCTCGTCGGGGTGGGCGGTCGTCACCAGTCGCAGCGCCCGCAGGTCGTCGACGGCCCGGTCGACCCAGCGACCGAGGCGCCGGTCGTCGGCCCTGACGTCGACGTCCCAGTCGTCGCGGGACGTCGGCGCTCCGACGACGGCGCCGTCGTCAGCGGCGCGAACGCTCCACGTCAGCTCGACCCGGTCACCAGGGGGGAGCTCGGCGTCCCACGCGAGCGTGGCCGAGGCGCCGTCGGCCGAGACGTCGGCGCCTGGGGCGCTCACGTCGACGACGACCCCGAGGCCCGACCAGACCAGGCTCCCGTCGGTCGGCGTCGGCGGCACCGGCGCCACCGGTTCTCCGCTCTTGACGCGGTCGATCGGGGCCAGGTCCACCTCCAGCGCCAGCCGGACGCGCGTCGCCAGGGCGGCCCGGGCCGACGACTCCAGCACGATCACCTCGTCCACGCG
>DASROP010000274.1:0-13393 GCA_035646835.1 Actinomycetales bacterium
GCCACCGAGGTCGAAGGCGCTGACCCCCAACGCGTAGCGCCGCTCCTCGGGCAGGTGGACGACGAAGCCCTCCCGCACGAGCACGGCGAGCAGGTGGTACGTCGTCGAGCGCGGGATTCCGAGGTCGCGGGCCAACGCGGCAGCGGACGCGGGTCCGGGCTGAGCCGCCATTCGTCGCAGCAACGCGAGTACCTGCTCGGCGGCGGGAACCCGGCTCGAGCTGGGCATGGAGTCCTTGATCGTCGAGGGGGCGTCTGGGATACCAGACGGTACTGGACGGCGAGGCGTCGCGCGCGGACGGCCGGAGGGTGTGCGATGGGGCCATGGACAACGCAGCCTTCGTCGTGGTCGGTGTCGGCCCCGTCAGCCCGGACGACGTGATCGCCGTCGCGCGCGGCGGTGCGGGCGTCCGCCTCGGCGACGACGCCATGGCCGCGATCGCCCGCAGCCGAACGGTGATCGAGCAGCTCGCCGGCGACGACGAGGCCCACTACGGCGTGTCGACCGGGTTCGGGGCACTGGCGACCCGCCATATCCCCGTGGGGATGCGCGCACAGCTCCAGCGGAGCCTGGTTCGGTCGCACGCCGCGGGGTCGGGCCAGGAGGTCGCGCGGGAGGTGGTGCGCGCGCTGATGCTGCTCCGCCTCTCGACGCTCGCGACCGGCCGGACCGGCGTCCGCACCACCACCGCCGAGACGTACGCGCGCCTGCTCGACGCCGGCGTCACCCCGCTGATCTACGAGTACGGCTCGCTCGGCTGCTCCGGCGATCTCGCCCCGCTCGCGCACGTCGCGCTCTCGCTGATGGGCGAGGGCGACGTCCGCGACAGCCGGGGTGCCCGCCGTCCGGCGTCCGATGTGCTGCGCGAGAACGGGATCGAGCCCGTCGAGCTCGCCGAGAAGGAGGGTCTGGCCCTCATCAACGGCACCGACGGCATGCTCGGGATGCTGGTGATGGCCGCGCACGACCTGCGCCGCCTCCTCGTCGCGGCGGACATCGCGGCGGCGATGAGCGTCGAGGCGCTGATGGGCACGGACGCGGTGTGCGCCGCCGACCTGCAGGCCCTGCGGCCGCACCCCGGCCAGGCCGCGTCGGCCGCGAACCTGCGCACCCTGCTCGCGGGCAGCGGCATCATGGAGAGCCACCGCCACCCGCACGAGTGCACCCGCGTGCAGGACGCCTACTCCCTGCGCTGCGCCCCGCAGGTGCACGGCGCCGCGCGTGACACCCTCGACCACGCCGACTCGGTGGCGTCCCGCGAGCTTGCCGCCGCGGTCGACAACCCGGTGGTGACGCTCGACGGGCGGGTGGAGTCCAACGGCAACTTCCACGGTGCGCCGGTCGGCTACGTCCTCGACTTCCTCGCCATCGCGGCCGCCGACGTGGCGAGCATGTCCGAGCGCCGCACCGACCGGTTCCTCGACGCGTCCCGCAGCCACGGCCTGCCACCGTTCCTCGCCGACGACCCGGGTGTCGACTCCGGCCACATGATCGCCCAGTACACGGCCGCCGGGATCGTCAGCGAGCTGAAGCGGCTGGCGATGCCGGCCAGCGTCGACTCCATCCCGTCGTCGGCGATGCAGGAGGACCACGTGAGCATGGGCTGGGCGGCCGCCCTCAAGCTGCGCCGCAGCCTCGACGGCCTCACGCGGGTGATCGCGATCGAGATCCTCACGGCCGCCAGGGCCCTGGACTTGCGTGCGCCCCTCGAACCCGCGCCCGCCACGGCCGCCGTACGGGACGCCGTCCGGGCTGCTGGTGTGCTGCCCCCCGGCCCCGACCGCCACCTGACGCCCGAGATCGAGGCCGTTGTCGTCGCCGTCCGCACCGACGCGATCACCCGAGCCGCCGAGACCGTCACCGGCCCCCTCTCATGACGTCCTCTGTGCACTATGCGCTGCCTCAGGGGACGTTCAGACTGCTCAACACGCACAGAGGACGGAGGTGAGCGGCATGGACGGAGCCCGACCGGTGCGTGCGGCCCGCGGCACCACGCTGACGGCGCGCAGCTGGCAGACCGAGGCGCCGCTGCGGATGCTGATGAACAACCTGGACCCCGACGTGGCCGAGCGCCCCGACGACCTCGTCGTCTACGGCGGTACCGGCCGGGCCGCGCGCGACTGGAACAGCTTCGACGCCATGGTCCGCACGCTGACGACGCTGGCGGACGACGAGACGATGCTGGTGCAGTCCGGCCGGCCGGTGGGCGTGATGCGCACCCACGAGTGGGCACCGCGGGTGCTGATCGCCAACTCCAACCTGGTCGGCGACTGGTCGACGTGGCCGGAGTTCCGGCGGCTCGAGCACCTCGGGCTGACCATGTACGGCCAGATGACCGCCGGCTCGTGGATCTACATCGGCACCCAGGGGATCCTGCAGGGCACCTACGAGACCTTCTCCGCCGTGGCGACGAAGCGGTTCGGCGGCACGCTCGCCGGCACCCTGACGGTGACCGGCGGCTGCGGGGGGATGGGCGGCGCGCAGCCCCTGGCCGTGACCATGAACGACGGCGTCTGCCTGGTCGTGGACGTCGACCCGGCCCGGCTGCGCCGACGGGTCGAGCACCGCTACCTCGACGAGGTGGCCGACGACCTGGACGACGCCATCTCGCGCTGCGAGAAGGCGAAGCGCGACCGGCGCGCCGTGAGTGTCGGCCTGGTGGGCAACTGCGCCACGGTGCTGCCCGAGCTGCTGCGGCGCGGGGTCGAGGTCGACATCGTGACCGACCAGACCTCGGCGCACGACCCGCTGGCCTACCTCCCCGAGGGCATCGACCCCGACGACTGGGACGACTACGCCGCGCGCAAGCCCGAGGAGTTCACCGACCGGGCCCGTGCCTCGATGGCCCGTCACGTCGAGGCGATGGTGGGCTTCATGGACGCCGGGGCGGAGGTCTTCGACTACGGCAACTCGATCCGCGACGAGGCGCGGCAGGGGGGCTTCGACCGTGCCTTCGCCTTCCCGGGGTTCGTGCCCGCGTACATCCGGCCCTTGTTCTGCGAGGGCAAGGGACCGTTCCGATGGGCGGCGCTGAGCGGCGACCCGAAGGACATCGCGGCGACCGACGCCGCCGTCCTCGAGCTGTTTGGAGAGAACGACCACCTCCGGCGCTGGATCACGGCCGCACAGGAGCGGGTCGCCTTCCAAGGACTGCCGGCCAGGATCTGCTGGCTCGGGTACGGCGAGCGCGACCGGGCCGGCCTGCGGTTCAACGAGATGGTGGCGTCCGGTGAGCTGAGCGCGCCGGTGGTGATCGGGCGTGACCACCTCGACTGCGGGTCGGTGGCGTCGCCGTACCGCGAGACGGAGTCGATGGCCGACGGGTCTGACGCCATCGCGGACTGGCCGCTGCTCAACGCCCTGGTCAACACCGCGTCCGGCGCGTCGTGGGTCTCGATCCACCACGGCGGCGGCGTCGGCATCGGGCGGAGCCTGCACGCCGGGCAGGTCAGTGTCGCCGACGGGACGGCGCTGGCCGCCGCGAAGCTCGAGCGGGTGCTCACCAACGACCCGGGGATGGGCGTGATCCGCCACGTCGACGCGGGCTACGACCTCGCCGACACCGTCGCCGCCGACCGTGGCGTGCGCGTCCCGATGCGGGAGAGCTGAGTGCCTGACACGTTCGCCGACATGTGGCGCCAGCTGGAGCCGGTCGCCCGCGACGCCAGCACCGGCGGCTACCACCGCTTCGCCTGGACCCGCGCCGACGCCGAGCTGCGGGAGTGGTTCACCGGCCAGGCCGTGGCACGTGGCCTCGACGTCGTCCACGACCGCGGCGGCAACCTGTGGGCGTGGTGGGGCGATCCCGATGCCGACGGGCCGGGTGTCGTGCTCGGCAGTCACCTCGACTCGGTGCCGGACGGCGGAGCCTTCGACGGGCCGCTGGGCGTCGTCACCGCCTTCGCAGCTCTGGATGCGCTGCGTGAGAAGGGATCGGTGCCTCAGGGGCCGGTCGGCATCGCGTGCTTCTCCGACGAGGAGGGCGCGAGGTTCGGCATCGCCTGTGCCGGGTCCCGCCTGATCACCGGCGGGCTCGACCCCGATCGCGCCCGCGGGCTGCGCGACGCGGACGGCGTCACGATGGCCGAGGCGATGGCGGCGGCCGGCCACGACCCGGCACACCTCGGCCCGGACGACGACACGCTGCGTCGCGTCGGGACGTTCGTCGAGCTCCATGTCGAGCAGGGTCGGGGACTGGTGGACGCCGGCGCCGGGGTCGGCGTCGCCAGCTCCATCTGGCCGCACGGGCGATGGCGCCTCGACCTGGCCGGGCGGGCCGACCACGCCGGCACCACGCGCCTGGCTGACCGCGACGACCCGATGCTCGCTCTGGCGCAGGCGATCCAGACCGCCCGCACCGCCGCCGAGCGACACCACGCCCTGGCCACGATCGGCAAGCTCACCGTCCACCCCGGCGGCGTCAACGCCATCCCCAGCCGCGTCACGGCCTGGCTCGACGCCCGAGGGCCGCACGCCGACGACGTCCGCCTGGTCGTGGACGACGTCGCCCGCGCGGCCGGCGTCGACGCCGTCGAGGAGTCGTGGACGCCGGACACGGCTTTCGACGCCGGCCTGCGCGACCGGCTCGCCGCCACCCTGGGCGGTGTCCCGGTGCTGCCCACCGGGGCCGGCCACGACGCCGGAATCCTGGCTGCGGCAGGCATCCGGTCGGCGATGCTCTTCGTGCGCAACCCGACCGGCGTCTCGCACTCGCCCGCGGAGCACGCCGACGAGGCCGACTGCCTGGCCGGCGTCCACGCCCTCGCCGCCGTCCTGGACGATCTGGCGAGCCCGGCGGGAATGACCGGGACCGGGAGCGCCTTACCGTGAGTTGTGCGACGACAGCCGACCCTGACCGCGAAGGTCCAGCACGAGGGCGGTTCCTCCGCGTCCCCCGGTGCTGCCGAGCCGATGGACCGCGGCCGGTACCTGCAGCTCGTGCTCGTGCTGGGCTCCCTGATCGCCATCGGGCCGCTGACCGTCGACATGTACCTGCCTGCGCTGCCGTCGATGGCCGCGGACCTGCAGGCGACCGACGCCGCGGTGCAGGCGACCCTGACGGGGATGCTCGTCGGCCTGGGCGTCGGCCAGCTCGTCGTCGGTCCGGTCTCGGACGCGTTCGGACGCCGGCTGCCGCTGCTCGTCGGACTGACCGGTCACGTCCTGGCCTCGGTGCTGTGCGCGGTGGCGCCGGGGGTCGAGTTCCTGACCGCGGCGCGGGCCGTGCAGGGCTTCGCGGGCGCGGCCATGTTCGTCGTCGCGCTGGCGATCGTGCGCGACCTGTTCACCGGCCTGGCAGCGGCGCGACTGCTGTCGCGGCTGATGCTCGTGATCGGTGTCGCGCCGATCCTGGCGCCGACCCTCGGCGGCCAGCTGCTGGTGGTCACGTCGTGGCGGGGGATCTTCGTGGCCCTGGCGGCCATCGGCCTGGTCCTGATCGCGGTGGCATCGCTCGGCCTGCGCGAGACCCTGCCCCCGGCGCGCCGCCGGTCGGCCCGGCCCGTGGCGACGCTGCGCACCTACCGGTGGATCCTTGGCGACCGAGTCTTCGTCTCCCTCGCCCTCGTCGGCGGCCTGATGTTCGGTGCGATGTTCGCCTACATCTCGGGCTCCCCCTTCGTGCTGCAGGGCCTGTACGGGCTCGACGAGCAGACGTATGCACTGGTCTTCGGCGCGAACGCGATCGGGATCGTGGCGATGACCCAGCTCAACCCGGTGCTGCTGCGCTGGTGGTCTCCGCGGCAGGTGCTCTCGACAGCCGTGCTGATCGCCACGGCCGCCTCGCTGGCCCTGGTCGGCACGACGCTCACCGGCGCGGGTGGGCTGGTCGGCCTCCTGGTCCCGCTGTTCGTGGTGATCTCGGTGTGCGGTCTGACGTTCCCGAACGTGCCGGCCCTGGCGCTGTCGCGGCACGGCGAGGCCGCCGGCACGGCGTCGGCGCTGATCGGTGCCGCCCAGTTCGGCCTCGGTGGTCTCGCCGCCCCGCTGGTCGGCCTGCTCGGCACATCGAGCGCGGTGCCGATGGCCGTCGTGATGCTGGCCGTGACCTCCGCCGCGGCGACGCTGATGCGCTCCGTCGTGATGCGTGCCCCGCAGGAGGCAGCGGCCTGAGCCGTCCGGTGGTCGGTCGATGACCACGTGGTGGAGCGCTCTGGCGTGGCTGGACGACGGTCCCGTCGCGTCCGTGCGCCTCACCGAGCGCGACGGCGTCCTGACCGGCGTGGACGTCGGTGTGCTTCCCGGACCGGACGACGTCCGGCTGGCCGGCCTGGTTCTGCCGGGCTTCGCCAATGCCCACTCGCACGCGTTCCACCGGGCGCTGCGCGGCCGTACGCACGCCGACGGCGGCACGTTCTGGACCTGGCGCGAGGCGATGTACTCCGTCGCCCGACGCCTCGACCCCGACTCGTACCTGGCCCTCGCCCGTGCGGTGTACGCCGAGATGGCCCTGGCCGGCGTCACCGCGGTCGGCGAGTTCCACTACCTGCACCACGGCGACGACGGACGGCCCTACGCCGAGCCGAACGCGATGGCCGAGGCACTGCGCCAGGCCGCGACGGAGGCCGGCGTCCGCCTGACCCTGCTGGATACCTGCTACCTGGCCGGGGGGCTCGACGCCGGCGGGTACCGACCCCTCGACCCGGTGCAGCGGCGCTTCGCGGACGCCGACGTCGGGTCCTGGGCCGAGCGGGTCGCCGGGATCCGTCCCGACGCGAACACCCGTGTCGGCGCGGCGATCCACTCGGTCCGGGCGGTCGAGCCGCGCGACCTGCCCGCCGTCGCGGACGTGGCCGGCCCCCTGCACGTGCACCTGTCGGAGCAGCCCGCCGAGAACGAGGCCTGCCTGGCCGTCCACGGCGTGACGCCAACCCGACTGCTCGCGGACGCCGGCGTCCTCGGCCCCCGCACCACGGCCGTGCACGCGACGCACCTGACCGACGACGATGTGGATCTGCTCGGCGCCGGCCGCACGTCGATCTGCCTGTGCCCCACCACCGAGCGCGACCTGGCCGACGGCGTCGGGCCGGCCCGGGCCCTCGCGGACGCCGGCTCGCCCCTGTGCGTCGGCAGCGACCAGCACGCGGTCGTCGACCTGCTCGCGGAGGTCCGCGGCGTGGAGATGCACGAGCGCCTGACATCGGGGCGGCGCGGCCGGATCGCGCCGGCGGCACTGGTCGGCGCGCTCACGCGGGACGGCCACGCGGCGATCGGGTGGCCGGAGTGCGGACGGCTGGTCGTCGGCGCACCTGCCGACCTCGTCGCCGTCCGCCTCGACACGGTGCGGACCGCCGGCATCGACCCGGCTCAGATCGTCCTCGCGGCAACGGCGGCCGACGTCGACACCGTCGTGGTCGGCGGCCGTGTCGTGGTGTCCGGGGGGCGGCACCGGCTCGGGGATGTGGGCGCGATGCTGTCGCGGGCGATCGCGCCGTGGGGAACCGAGGTGCATGATCACGGGGGAGGGGTGGGATGAGCACGCTCGTCACGGGGATCGGTCAGCTGGTCACCAACTCGGCCGAGGGCAGGGGGCGCCTCGGCGTCGTCACCAACGCCGCGCTCGTGGTCGACCAGGGTCGGGTCGCCTGGGTCGGGGCCGCCTCCGCCGCGCCGGACGCCGACCGCCGCCTCGACCTGGACGGGCGTGCCGTCGTCCCGGGTTTCGTGGACTCCCACTGCCACCTCGTGTTCGCGGGCGACCGGTCGGCCGAGTTCTCGGCCAGGATGAGCGGGGAGCCGTACACCGGGGGAGGGATCGCGACGACGGTCGCGGCCACGCGGGAGGCGGACGACGCCGAGCTGGCCCGGCTGCTTGCCGCGCGCGTCGCCGAGATGCGCGCGCAGGGCACCACGACGATCGAGGTCAAGAGCGGCTACGGGCTGACCACGCGCGACGAGGTGCGGGCGCTGCGGCTGGCGAGTGCGGTGACGACCGAGACGACGTTCCTCGGCGCGCACGTCGTGCCGCCGGCCACCGACCGGGCCGAGTACCTGTCGCTCGTCACCGGCGAGATGCTCGCGGCCTGCGCGCCCCACGCCCGCTGGATCGACGTGTTCTGCGAGCCGGCCAGCCCCCACGCCTTCGACGCGGACGAGGCCCGCGCGGTGCTGGAGGCCGGGCGCGCCGCCGGCCTCGGACTGCGCGTGCACGGTAACCAGCTCGCGTCCGGGCCGGGCGTGCGCCTGGCCGTCGAGCTCGGGGCCGCCAGCGTCGACCACTGCACGTACCTCACCGACGCGGACGTCGACGCGCTCGCCGCCGGCGACACGGTCGCCACCCTGCTCCCCGGCGTCGAGTTCTCGACGCGGCAGCCCTACCCGTCGGGGCGCCGCCTCCTGGACGCGGGCGTGACCGTCGCCCTGGCCACCGACTGCAACCCGGGGACCAGCTTCACGTCGTCCATGCCGTTCGTGATCGCTCTGGCGGTGCGGGAGACGGGGATGACGCCGGCGGAGGCGCTGTGGGCAGCGACCGCCGGCGGGGCGCAAGCGCTGCGCCGGGACGACGTCGGCCACCTCGGCGTGGGTGCTCCGGCCGACCTCGCGGTGCTGGACGCGCCCTCGCACGAGCACCTCGCGTACCGCCCGGGCGTCCCACTCGCCCGCGCCCTCGATGTCAGCGAGCCGGGTCGGTGACGTCGGCCACCTGGGCACCGAGGATCCGGACGACGTCGTCCCACTCGGCTACGAGCGCGACTCCGTGGCCGCCGCCACCCAGTGCCACCGCGCCGTCGGCGACGCTGCTGTCGGCCACCACCGGCCACGGGTGCGTCGCCCCGAACGGCGTGATGGTGCCTCGCTCGTAGCCGGTCACCGCCAACGCCGTTGCGGCGTCGGGCATCGAGAGCCGGCTGACGCCGAGCGCTGCGCGCAGCTTCGGCCACGAGATCTCCCGATCGGCCGGCACGAGCACGAACAGGTAGTCGTCGTCCGCGCGCCGCACCACGAGCGTCTTGATCAGCCCCGACTCCTCGACGCCGCGGGCGACGGCCGCCTCGCGGGCCGACGAGACCTTGCCATGGCGGACGACCCGGTGCGCGAGGCCACTGGCGACAGCCGCGGCCAGCCCACGTTCCTCGGGGCTCATCCGCGCGCCTGGGGCAGCAGCGCAGCGAGGTCGTCCCGCTCGAAGAACCGGGCGGTCTCACGGGCGGTCGGGTGGCCCGCGTCGGCGTCGGCACCGGCCTCGACGAGCGCGCGGACGACGTCCGTCTCGCCCTTGAACACGGCGCCCGCCAGCGGCGACTGACCGCGGTCGTTGAGCCCGTCGACGTCCGCGCCGAGCTTGGCCAGGCCCGCGACGACCGCCGAGTGACCGTGGTAGGCGGCCAGCATCAGCAACGTGTTGCCGGACGTGTCGGTCAGATCCGCAGGGACCCCGGCACCGACGTAGGACAGCAGGCTGTCGTCACCGGCACGGGCGAGGTCGAACAGCCGGTGGGCCAGGTCGACGGCATCGGGGTCCGGCTGCTCGCTCACGCGCCCAGCCTAGGCGCCTTATCGCTGCCTTGACGGTGACCAAAGGCCCCCATGAGCCGCGCGGTCGCACGGTGGTGGACGTCCGCACACGCAGCGCCGCCACGGCGCCCGACCCGGGAGGCTTCACATGTTCCGCCCCAGTCGCACCACCATTGTCAACACCGCCGCCGCCGGCCTGGTCGTGGCGGGCGCAGCTGCAGCATCGGTCGCGATCGCGGCCGGCGGTCCGGGTGACGTCACGCTCACCCCGGCCAGCACCTCACCGACGACGTCACCGACCAGCGACACCTCAGAGGCGACGCCGTCGACGAGCGCCACCACCTCCGAGGCGACGCCGTCGACGAGCGCCACCGTCGACGACCACGGCGGCGACCGCCACCGTGACGGGGACGACGACCGCTCGGGCCACCGTGGCGGCGACGACCACTGAGGTGCCGTCCTCAGGAGCGGGCGCGGCCCAGGCGAACGGTGACCTGGGTCCCGCCCGCCGGCCGACGTCCGAGGGTCAGGCTGCCTCCGGAGGCGGTCGCGGCGCGCCGCGCGATGTCGAGACCGAGCCCCGACGAGCCGGTACCGCTGGCGCCGCGGTCGACCAGTGCGTTGTCGCGGATTCCGCCGCCCGCGTCGTCCACGGTCAGCACGACCCAGTCGCCGTCCGGCGCCACCTCCACCGCGAAGTCGGTGCCGTCCGGGGTGTGCGCGAAGACGTTGTCCACCAGCACATCCACGACATCGGCGAGGTCCTCACGCTCGACCGCCACCAGCATCGGCGAGCTCGGGACCCTCACGTCGAGCCGGCGGCCCTGGTCCTCGGCCAGGGCCGACCAGAACGACGCCCGCTCGGCAACGACCACCGTCGCGTCGCACCGCGCGTCCACGGACGCGCGCACCGGACGACGGGCATCGCGCACGATGGCATCGACGGTCCGTTCGAGCGACGTCACATGCACGCGCACCCGCTCGGCCTCCTCGGGCTTGGACGTCGACAGGCCCTCGGCGTCGAGCCGCAACGCGGTGATCGGCGTCCGGAGCCGGTGAGACAGGTCGGCGACGGCGTCGCGCTCGGCGGCGAGCAGCTCGCCGATGCGGGCAGCCAGCCGGTTGAGGGCGGACGCGGATGCCACCACCTCCGGCGGCCCGCGCTCGGGCACCCGGGTCTCAAGGTGCCCCGCCCGCAACGCATCCGCCGCGGTGGCCAGGTCGCGGACCGGGCGTGCGACCCAGACGGCCAGACGGTCGGCGGCCACCACCGCGGCGACCAGCAGCAGCACCGCGAGCGCGGCGACCGTCAGCGTGGCCCGGCCGACGCCCCGGTGGAGGTCGTCGCCCAGCACCACCGAGCGCACGACCGCTGTGCCTCCACCGGTGACGACGGGGGCGTAGACCGAGGCACCGTCCGAGGTGATGTCGGTGAACGCCTCCCCGGCCTGCGCCCGCGCGACGTTCGGGTCGTCACCGACGGGGGCCCCGAACACCGTCCCGTCGGCCAGGAGGACGGTGGTCACCCGCGGGGACCGCTCCTCGACCAGCGAGACCAGTCGCGGGATCTCGGCCGGGTCGGTGACGGCAGCGGTGAGCACCGCGAGGCTCTGGGCCTCCTGGGTGGCGGCGCTGACGGCACGGTCCTCGGCGACGGTCCGCAGCAGCAGGGACAGGGGGACGACGAAGGCGAGGACGATCACCGATGAGGTGGCGGCCATCAGGAGGACGACGCGGCGGCGCATCAGGTCGTGGCCTCGTCCGGCGCGACGAGGCGGACGCCTACGCCGCGGGAGCTGTGCAGGTAGCGCGGTTGCGCCGCCGACTCACCGAGCTTGCGACGCAGCCACGACAGGTGGACGTCGACCGTCCGGTCCCCTCCGCCGTAGGGGCGCTGCCACACCTCGGCCAGCAGGTCGCGCTTGCTCACCACCTCACCTGCGCGCTGAGCCAGAGCCAGCAGAAGCTCGAACTCCTTGCGGGACAGGTCGATCGGCCTTCCGTCCAGGGTCGTCGTCCGCGACCTCGGGTCGATCGTGAGCCCGCCCACCACCAACGGCTCGTCGGGTCGCTCGGGCCCACGGCGACGCAGTACCGCGCGGATCCGTGCCTCCAGGTGGTCGGCGCCGAAGGGCTTGGCGACGAAGTCGTCGGCTCCGGCGTCCAGTGCGCCCACCGCCGAGGAGTCGTCGTCCCGGGCCGTCAGCACGATCACCGGGACGTCGCTGACCGCCCGCAGCATCGTCAGCACCTGCGTGCCGTCGACGTCCGGCAGGCCGAGGTCGAGCAGCACCAGGTCGGGGCGGTCGTCGATCACCGCCTGCAGCCCGTCCATCCCGCTCGGCTTCCACGTCACGGCGTGGCCCCGCTCGGTCAGCGACCTGCTCAGTGCCGACCGGATGCCGGCATCGTCCTCCACGACCAGGATGACCGCCACGGACCGGACGGTACCGGGGCTCGCGGTGCGAGGATCGGCTGATGACGTCCTGGCTCCTGCGGTGAGCCGCCGCCGCGCGACGTTCGCCGTCGCCGTCGTCGGCTGGGTCATCGCCGTCGCCGTGGTCGGCTGGTTGTCGTGGACGGCGATCGACGCGGCGGGGCGGCAGGTGGTCGCGCCCGTCGTCCCGTCGACGCAGGCCGGGGGCACGCCGACGCCATCCGCACCCACCACGACGGCGCCGACCACGACGGCGCCGACCACCACTGGGCCGACCACCACTGGGCCGACCACGACTGGGCCGGCGCCGCAGGAGCGGACGTTCTCGACGCGCGGCGGCTCGTCGGCCGTCAGCTGTTCCGGTGACGCGCTCACGGTCACCTACGCGACTCCGGCGAACGGCTGGAGGGTCGACTCCGAGCGGGAGTCGCCGTCGTCCGCGCGCGTGGAGTTCCGCCGTGACCACGACCGGGTGCGGCTGGAGCTCACGTGCGAGGGCGGCCAGCCCTCCGGCGTCGTGGAGGAGGACGGCGACAGCTCCGGCCCGGGCGGCTGATCAGAACAGCGAGATCAGCCAGCGGACGGCCGGGAACAGGACAGGGGCGCTGATCCCGACCATCCCGAGGACGACGAGGACGGCGAGCAGGCGCGCGAGCGGGGACGGCTGACCCGTCCTCGGCTCCCTGAGCGCGCGCAGCACCATGGCCCAAGAGTCTCACGGGCCGGCGCGCGACGGCGTACCGTCGGGTCAGACAAGGGAGGCGCTGATGGACTTCGTCGTCGTGGTCGCGGTGCTGATCGTGCTGGGCATGGGCGTGGCAGTGCTCGTGATCGGGCGCCGGGGGCCGAGCCAGCGCGGCCACCACGAGTCCCTGATGGGCGGCGCCGGACGCAACGTCGCCCAGGACCTTCGGGCCGGTCGCGACGAGTCGGCCGGCGGTGGCTGAGGTCTAGCCGACTTCCTGCAGCCCCCGTGGCAGGTGCCCCGCGGACTTCCGGTAGTAGCTGGCGGCCTTTCGGGCCGCGAGCATCCGGGCCACGCCGACCAGCGCGCCGGAGGCCAGCGCCCAGACGAGCGCCTCGCTCCAGCTGGTGTCAGGCGACTCGGGGTTCGCCGGCGGTGGATGACCGGTGCCCTTCGTCCACGCGGCCGTGATGATCTTCTTGGCCGCGATCCCCGTGAGCACGGCAGAGCCCATGCCCATGATCTTCCACGTCTTGTCTCCCACTCCTCGACCCTGACGCACCGGGTGCCCGACGGCAACCCGCCCCTTGCTCACCGTGGCCGGCATTGCGCGTCGGGGCCTGCGTCGCGCGGCCGAATCCACCGGTTCCGGTGAGTGATGCCGGCACCCGTGAGCACGCGGGGGTGCGGGTGTAGCGTGGGCGGTGCAACGACAGGGGAGCGCCAAGGAGGCGCTGAGAGTGCGGTAGAGGCCGCAGACCCTCGAACCTGATCCGGTTAGCACCGGTGTAGGGAGTCGGGAATCTCCCACCGTG
>DASROP010000275.1:0-7289 GCA_035646835.1 Actinomycetales bacterium
GAGTGCGGCAAGGGCGGGGGCGGCACCGTCCACATCCACGCGCGCAGGCGCGGCATCTCGTGCGTCATCTCGCCGATGTCGGTCTCGGAGTACTCGAACTGCGGGCTCCAGAACAGGGCGTCGAACGGGCAGACCTCGATGCAGATGCCGCAGTACATGCACAGCGAGAAGTCGATCGCGAAACGGTCGAGCACGTTGCGTTGCCGCGATCGGGCGGCACCCTCGATGTGCAGCTCCTCCTTGTGCGAGTCGATGTAGATGCACCAGTCCGGGCACTCGCGGGCACAGAGCATGCAGACGGTGCAGTTCTCCTCGAACAGCGCGATCACGCCGCGGGAGCGGGGCGGCAGCTCCGGCCTGACGTCGGGGTACTCGGCCGTGTGGCTCTTGCGGCCCAACGTCTTCAGGGTGACGGCGAGCCCACGGGCCAGCCCCCGCAGAGGCGTCTCGGTCACAGCGCGACCACCACGACACCGGTCAGGGCGAGCTGGGCCAGCGCGAGCGGCACCAGCACCTTCCACGCCAGGGCCTGCAGCTGGTCCTCCCGCAGCCGCGGCCACGCGACGCGCACCCAGATCACCACGACGGCGACCATGCCGGTCTTGGCCAGGGTCCAGAACCAGCCGATCACGTCGTCCGCCGGCCCGCGCCATCCGCCGAGGAACAGCACCGTCGTCAGCGCCGACAGCACGACGATCCCGGCGTACTCGGCCAGCAGGAACAGCGCGAACCGCAGCCCGCCGTACTCGGTGTACGGCCCGAGCACGAGCTCCGCATCGGCGATCGGCATGTCGAACGGTGGGCGCTGAAGCTCGGCGGCTCCGGCGATCAGGAACACCGCTGCCGCCGGCGCCTGCCAGATCAGCCACCACGGCTGCCACTGCTCGACGATGCCAGACAGGCTCAGGGTCCCGGCCGCCATCGCGACGCTGGTGGCCGCCAGCACGAGCGGCAGCTCGTACGCCAGCAGCTGGGCTGCGGTCCGCAGGCCACCGAGCAGCGAGTACTTGTTGGCGCTCGCCCAGCCGCCCATCAGCGTGCCGAGCACCCCGACGGCGCTGGCGGCCAGGACGAACAGCAGCCCCGCGTCGACGTCCGCCCCGACGAGCCCCGGTGCGAGCGGGATCGCCGCCAGCGCCACGAGATAGGGCACGAGCGCCACGGCGGGCGCGAGCCGGAAGACAGCACTGTCGGCCGCCGCCGGCACCGAGTCCTCCTTCTGCGCGAACTTCACCCCGTCGGCGACGAGCTGCGCCCAGCCGTGGAACCCGCCGGCGTACATCGGCCCCATCCGGCCCTGCATGTGCGCCATCACCTTGTGCTCGGTCTGCCCGACGAGCAGGGGCAGCACCAGGAAGGCGGCGAGCACCAGCGCAGCGCGAAGCACCACCTCCGCGACGAGTCCGAGGTCAGGCATCGCGCGGCCCCCACTCCGTCGCGTCGGGGACGCCGGGGGGGAGCAGCGAGCGGCGGGACGGCGACGCCTTGGCATCGCTCTCCCCGGGCTCCTTCGCGCCGGGCCACTGCTTGGCGGCCCGGGCGGCGAGCACGAACGACTTGCGCAGGGGCGTGCCCTCGAAGCCGTCCGGCAGCAGCAGCGGCCGCAGCCCCGCGCCCGTGCCGTCGTCGAACCCGTCGAAGGAGACGCCGAACATCTCGTGGGTCTCGCGCTCGTGCCACGCCGCCCCCGCCCACGTCGTGGTCGCGCTGGCGAGACGGGGGTCGGACGACGGCACGCGCGTGCGGATCAGCAGGCGCCGCAACGGCTGGTGGGCCACGACGTGGACGACGACGTCGACCGACGGCGGGTCGGCGTCCGGCTCGTCGACGGCGGAGAGCCAGTCGAAGACGGTGAGTCCCAACGTGTCGTGCGCATGCGCCAGAGCGGCGGCCCAGTGCTCGCGGTCGACGTCGACGCAGGGCGTGCCGCTCGCGTCCGAGTGCCGCGCACCCAGCTCCTCGGGCCACTCGGTCACGTGGTTGTCCCGTACCGCTGCCCCAGGTGCTCGGTGGCGATCTTCTCCTGCAGCTTAACGATTCCCTGCAGCAGCGCCTCCGGCCGCGGCGGGCACCCGGGCACATAGACGTCGACCGGAACCACCTGGTCGACGCCCTTGGTCACGCAGTAGGAGTCCCAGTACGGGCCGCCCGAGTTGGAGCAGGCACCGAAGGAGATCACGTACTTGGGATCGGGCATCTGGTCGTAGAGGCGGCGGACGGCGGGCGCCATCTTGTCCGTCACGGTTCCCGACACGACCATCAGGTCGGCCTGGCGCGGACCGGGCGCGAAGGGGATCACGCCCAACCGGATGAAGTCGTGCCGGGCCATCGACGCGGCGATGAACTCGATGGCGCAGCAGGCCAGGCCGAAGTTGAAGACCCACAGGCTGTACCGGCGTCCCCAGTTGAGGACCAGGCGCATCGGGTCGGGGGCCAGCTGCTGCAGCGGGCCGATCCCGGGATCGTCCCGTCGTCGGGGCTCGGGCAGGGCTACTGCCACGTCATCACCCCCCGCCGCCAGGCGTGCACCAGCCCGACGACGAGCACGCCGAGGAACACCGCCATCGTCGCCAGCGTCGGCCACCCGTAGCCCTCGACGACCGTCGCCCACGGGAAGAGGTACACGGCGTCGGCGGCGAAGACCACGTAGAGGTACGCGTACAGGTAGTACCGGACATTCGTCTGCGCCCAGCCGGTGCCGACCGGGTCGACGCCGCACTCGTACGTGGTCTCCTTGGCGGCGCTCGGGTTGCGCGGGCGCAGCAGCGCGTTGGCCCCCATCCCCCCGGCGAACAGCAAGATCCCGGCGGCCAGCACCGCGCCGACGACGACATACGCCGAGGGGCCGGTGGCGAGGGATCCGGACACGTTCCGACTCTAGCCGCGACCCGCGCGCACAAGGGGGCGGCGCCGATCTACGATGGGTGGGACGAAGGGAAGTGGCGAAGGCGTTGAGCCGGGTCATGACGACCAAGAGCGTGCAGCGGCTGGACCGGGTGGTCATCCGCTTCGCGGGCGACTCCGGCGACGGCATGCAGCTGACCGGCGACCGCTTCACCGCCGAGACCGCGGCCCTCGGCAACGACCTGGCGACGTTCCCGAGTTTCCCCGCGGAGATCCGGGCGCCGGCCGGCACCCTGGCGGGGGTCTCGAGCTTCCAGCTGCACTTCGCCGACCACGACGTCCTGACCCCCGGCGACCAGCCCGACGTCCTGGTCGCGATGAACCCGGCCGCGCTGCGTGCCAACGTCGGCGACCTGCCCCGCGGCGGCGTGGTGATCGTCGACTCCGACTCCTTCAGCAAGCGCAACCTGGCCAAGGTCGGCTACACGACCAGCCCGTTGGAGGACGACAGCCTCTCCTCCTTCCAGGTGCACGACCTGCCCCTGACGTCGATGACGGCCAAGGCCCTCGAAGAGTTCGGCCTGTCGCGCAAGGACGCCGAACGCTCAAAGAACATGTTCGCGCTGGGGCTGCTGTCGTGGCTCTACGACCGGCCGACCGAGGGCACCGAACGCTTCGTACGCTCCAAGTTCGCGTCGAAGCCGGACATCCTGGAGGCGAACCTCGCGGCGTTCCGCGCGGGTTGGGCGTTCGGGGAGACGACGGAGGCGTTTGCCGTCCGGTACGAGGTCGCCCCGGCCGAGCACGAGCCCGGCACGTACCGCAACGTCACGGGCAACGTTGCCCTGGCCTACGGGCTGGTCGCAGCGGCGCACCGCAGCGGCCTGGGTCTGCTGCTCGGGTCCTACCCGATCACGCCGGCGAGCGACATCCTCCACACCCTCTCGGGCCTCAAGCGCTTCGGCATCACGACGATCCAGGCCGAGGACGAGATCGCCGGGGTCGGTGCCGCCCTCGGAGCCGCGTTCGGCGGCTCGATCGGGGTGACGACGACGTCCGGCCCGGGGCTCGCGCTGAAGTCCGAGACCATCTCGCTCGCCGTCTCGCTCGAGCTACCGCTGGTCGTGATCGACGTCCAGCGCGGCGGGCCGTCGACCGGGCTTCCCACCAAGACCGAGCAGGCCGACCTGCTGCAGGCGATGTTCGGACGCAACGGCGAGTCGCCCGTCCCGGTCATCGCGCCGTCGTCCCCGGTCGACTGCTTCGCCACCGCGATGGAGGCCGTGCGGATCGCGACCACATACCGGACGCCGGTGCTGCTGCTCTCCGACGGCTACCTGGCCAACGGCTCCGAGCCGTGGCGGCTGCCGTCGGTCGACGACCTGCCGGCGATGGACGTCGACTTCGCGACCGTGCCCAACGCGACGTCGGACGACGGCACGCCCGCCTTCCGGCCGTACCTGCGCGACCCCGACACGCTCGCCCGGCCCTGGGCGGTGCCCGGGACGCCGGGCCTGGAGCACCGCATCGGCGGTCTGGAGAAGGCCGACGTCACCGGCGAGATCTCCTACGACCCCGACAACCACGAGACGATGGTGCGGCTGCGGGCCTCCAGGATCGACGGCATTGAGGTGCCCCCGCTGGAGGTCGAGGACCCCGACGGCGGTGCCCAGGTCCTGGTGCTCGGCTGGGGGTCGACGTACGGGCCGATCGCTGCCGCCGTCCGGACCGCCCGCGCGGCCGGCCTGAGCGTGGCCCGGGCGCACCTGCGTCACCTCAACCCGCTGCCGCAGAACACCGGTGACGTCTTGCGGCGGTACGAACGCGTGCTGGTGCCGGAGATGAACTCCGGCCAGCTGGCACTGCTGCTTCGGGCGCGGTACCTCATCGACATCACCGGGTACAACCGGGTCCGCGGCATGCCGCTGGGGGCCGCCGAGATCGACGAGGCCATCCGCAAGCTCGCTCAGGAGGACAGCACGGTGGAGGGGCAGCGATGACAACCGTCGACATGCCGACGCCCGCGCACCGATCGGGTCTCGAGGGCGTGCCCGCCGTCGGCGACGGCGTCACCCAGACCAAGAAGGACTTCACGTCGGGCAGCGAGGTGCGCTGGTGCCCCGGCTGCGGCGACTACGCCATCCTCGCGGCGATCCAGGGCTTCATGCCGGAGCTCGGCATCCGGCGCGAGAACGTCGTCTGCATCTCCGGGATCGGTTGTGCCGCACGCTTTCCGTACTACCTCGACACCTACGGCATGCACTCGATCCACGGGCGGGCGCCGGCGATCGCGACCGGGCTCGCCGCCTCGCGCCCGGACCTGCACGTGCTGGTCGCCACGGGTGACGGGGACGCCCTGTCGATCGGCGGTAACCACCTCGTCCACGCGCTGCGCCGCAACGTGAACCTGACGATCCTGTTGTTCAACAACCGGATCTACGGCCTGACGAAGGGCCAGTACTCGCCGACGTCCGAAGTCGGCAAGGTCACCAAGTCCACGCCCGCGGGCTCGGTCGACGCACCGTTCAACCCGGTCTCGCTCGCGCTCGGCGCCGAGGCGACGTTCGTGGCCCGGACGCTGGACTCCGACCGCAAGCACCTGACGTCGGTGCTCCGCGCCGCCGTCGAGCACCGCGGCGCCTCGCTCGTCGAGATCTACCAGAACTGCCCGATCTTCAACGACGACGCGTACCAGGTGCTCAAGGACCGCGAGGCCGGCGAGGCCCGGCTGATCCGGATGGAGCATGGCGAGCCGTTGGTGTTCGGCCCCGAGTCCGACCGACGGGCGGTCGTGCCGTCGTCCCGGGGCGCCGGTGTCGAGGTGGTCGCTGCAGCCGACGCCGCCGACCGGGCGGTCGTCCACGACGTCCACACCGAGGACCCCACGCGCGCGTTCGCCCTCTCCCGGCTCGACGACCCGCAGATGGCGCACGTACCGATCGGGGTGTTCCGCGACGTCGACCGCCCCGCCTACGACGACCTCGTCCGCGACCAGGTGACAGCGGCGCGGGAGGCCGCCGGCGGCCCCGCCACGGACGGCGACCTGGCCGACCTCCTGGCCGGCAACGACACCTGGTCCATCGCCTGACGGTGCGCACGAAGTCCTTGATCAACCCCAACCGTGTTGATCAAGGACTTGATGCACGCCGGGTAGCCTCGCGCCGTGACATCCCATGAATCTCAGGTGCGCCGAGGCACGCTCTACGGCGCCGCCGCGTACCTGCTGTGGGGCACGTTCCCGCTCTTCTTCCCGCTGCTCAAGCCCGCGGTCCCGGTCGAGATCCTGGTGCACCGCGTGGCCTGGACGGTGCTGGTGTGCGCCGTCATCCTCACCGTCGTCCGAGGTTGGCGGCAGGTGCTCGCCGTGGTCCGCTCACCGCGTCGACTGGCCCTGCTCGCGGCCGCGTCGGTGTTCATCGCCGTCAACTGGGGCGTCTACATCTACGGCGTCAACTCCGGGCAGGTCGTCCAGACGTCGCTCGGCTACTTCGTGAACCCGATCGTCACGGTGGGGCTCGGCGTGATCGTGCTCCGTGAGCGGCTGCGCCCGTTGCAGTGGACGGCGATCGGCATTGGGGTCGTCGCGGTGGTCGTGCTCGCGGTGAACTACGGGGGGCTGCCCTGGATCGCGCTGGCGCTCGCGTTCTCGTTCGGCTTCTACGGACTGGCCAAGAACCGCATCGGGCGCGGGGTGGGTGCGCTGGCCAGCCTGTCGGTCGAGACCGCCCTGCTGGCGCCACTGGCCATCGCGGGCATCGCCTGGTTCGAGCTGACCGGCCGCGGGACCTTCACCGACAACGCCCCGGGACACCCCGCCCTGCTTGTCCTCACGGGCCTCGTCACCGCCGTCCCCCTGCTCTTCTTCGCGGCGGCCGCGCGGAGGGTGCCGCTGACCACGATCGGCCTGCTGCAGTACCTCGCCCCGGTGCTGCAGTTCGCGATCGGCGTGTTCGTCCTGTCGGAGCCGATGCCCGCGTCACGCTGGTTCGGCTTCGCGCTCGTCTGGGTCGCCCTCGCCGTTCTCACCATGGACCTGCTCCGGACGACGAGGACGCGCCTGCGACTGGCGCGCGCCGCCCAGGCCGCCGCGACCTGACCAGGCACGGGGTCCTTGATCAACGCGGGGTGGGCACAGGGTCCTTGATCAACGCAGGGGTCAGCGGGTGCGGTCGGCGACGGACTCGGCGAAGGCGACCAGCGCCTCTCGGACGGCGGACGGCGGCAGCGGCTCGAGGGCCGCGACGGCGTCGCCGGCCCACTGCTGGGCCTCGGCGCGTGCGGCGTCGAGGGCAGGGTGGGCGCGCAACCGCTCCACGGCGGTGGCCAGCACGTCGTCGTCGGAGAGGTCGTCGTCCAGCGTGGCGAGGAGGTCGGCCGCGTCGGCGTCGCCGTCGAGCGCGGCCCGGCGGGTGAGCAGCACGGGCAGCGTCGGCACGCCCTCACGC
>DASROP010000276.1:0-5589 GCA_035646835.1 Actinomycetales bacterium
GCCGCGTTGGCCCGCGACCTCGGAATCCCGCGCTCGACGACGTACCACCTGCTCGCCGTGCTCGTGCGGGAGGGCTTCGTCGTCCACCTGCCCGAGGAGCGGCGCTACGCGTTGGGGGTCAGCGCCTTCGACCTCGGTGGCGCCTACTCACGGCAGGTGCCGCTGGCCCGGCTGGCCCGACCGGTGCTGGCCCGCCTGGTGGACGACGTCGGGCACAGCGCGCACCTGGCCGTGCTGCACGGGCGGGAGGTGCTGTACGTCGTCGAGGAGCGCGCGCCGGGGAGGCCACCGCTGGTCACCGACGTCGACGTCCGCCTGCCTGCGCAGCTCACCGCGAGCGGCCGGGCCGTGCTCGCGTCGTTGCCGGTCGCGCAGGTGCGTGCGCTGTTCCCGGACGCCGGCGCCTTCGTCGACCGTCACGGCACCGGCCCGGCGTCGCTGAGCGGGCTGCGTCGCCTGCTGACCGACGTCCGGCGCCGCGGCTACGCCCTCGAGGACGGCGAGGTGACGCCAGGCTTCGCGTCGGTGGCGGCTGCCGTGCACGACCACCACGGGCGGGCGGTAGCCGGCGCCGCCGTCACGTTCGAGACCCGGCACGTCGCCGACCGTCCGGCGCTGGTGACCAGGGTCCGGGCCGCCGCCGCCGAGCTCGGACGCCGGATCGGCGGTCGCGGCACGCCCTGATCAGCCGAGCAGCAGCAGCCCGGCCGCTCCGATCGGCACGGCGACGAAGAGAAAGACACCCAGGCCGGTGAGGCCTCCGAGGTGCCTGTCGTCCTGCCTCAGCTGGGCGGATGATCCCGCGAACAGCCGCTCCGTGTTCGACTCGGCCAGCTGGGCGGTCGATCCGCCCGTGACGGCGATGACGACGGCCGCGACGATCATGGACCAGGCGAACGCCGTGACGAATGCGTGGTCGAAGAACTAGGGTGAAGGCGAGCGCTGCCACGGCGCCGGCACCGACCGCGAGACCGAGCGCGACGGCCACCAGGACCAGGGCGGCGCGCACCGCCGCAGCCCGTTCCTTCACGTGACGATCGTCGCATCGCCGGCGTAGTTACCGACCAGTAGCCTGGCTCGCCGGGGCCCGCCGTCTAGCGTGGGTCCGCCGCGCCGCCCAACGACGGGAGACCGAGACCCATGCAGGTCGCCGCCATCGTCATCTGCCTCGCCGTCTCGGCTGTCGGCATCGCGCTGTTCTCCCGCACGGTGGCCCAGATCGTCCGCACGGTCCGGGTCGGTCAGCCGGACGCCGGCCGGACCGACGAGCCCGGGGCGCGGACGGCGACCCTGGTGCGCGAGTTCCTCGGCCACACCCGGATGTCCAGGTTGCCGGTCGTCGCGGTCATGCACTGGTTCGTGATGATCTCGTTCGGGCTGCTGTTCTTCACGCTCATGACGGCCTACGGCCAGCTGTTCGCCCCGGCTTTCGTGCTGCCGCTGCTGGGCCACTTCGTGCTGCTGGAGTGGGCCAGCGAGGCGATCGCCTGGCTGTCGCTGGTGGGCATCGTCACCCTGATCGGGATCCGGCAGAAGCAGCACCCCCGCAGCGCACCGGGCGAGGGCGGTCGCTCCTCGCGCTTCTTCGGATCCAGCTTCTGGCAGGCCTACTACGTCGAGTACACGATCCTCGCGATCGTCGTCTGCGTCCTGGCGCTGCGGGGGCTGGAGTACGCGCTGGAGGCGCAGACCGGCGAGGGCGAGTTCGCGACCGTCCTGCATTTCCCCCTGACGTTCTTCATCGGCGAGGCGTTCTCCGGGCTGTCGACCTCCGCCCTGGAGAGCGCGATCGTCGCGGTGGCCGCGGTGAAGATCCTGGTGTCGATGGCCTGGTTCATCACCATCGCGCTGCAGCCGACGATGGGCGTGGCCTGGCACCGCTTCCTCGCGTTCCCGAACATCTGGTTCAAGCGGCACGCGGACGGCCGCACGAGCCTGGGCGAGCTGCAGCCGATCTCGGTCGGCGGCAAGCCGATCGACTTCGAGAACATCGACGAGCTCGACGAGGACGCCGCCCTCGGCGTCGGCAAGGTCGAGGACTTCACCTGGAAGGGACTCCTCGACTTCTCCACCTGCACCGAGTGCGGTCGATGCCAGAGCCAGTGCCCGGCGTGGAACACCGAGAAGCCGTTGTCCCCCAAGCTGTTGATCATGAACCTGCGCGATCACGCAGCGGCCAAGTCGCCGTGGCTGATGGCGACCGAGGAGGAGAGGGGCGAGCTGTCCGAGGCCGCGGTGGCGGAGTCACAGCGTCCGCTGGTCGGCGAGGGCGTTCCGAACGACCCGTTCTCCGGTGGGGTGATCGACCCGGACGTGCTCTGGTCGTGCACCACGTGCGGCGCCTGCGTCGAGCAGTGCCCGGTCGACATCGAGCATGTCGACCACATCGTCGATATGCGACGCAACCAGGTGCTGATCGAGTCCGCGTTCCCCAGCGAGCTCGGCGGGTTGTTCAAGAACCTGGAGAAGAACGCGAACCCGTGGGGCATGTCGCCGCGCACACGGCTCGAGTGGGCGAAGCACCTGCCGTTCGAGGTGAAGGAAATCGGTGGCCCGGCCGCCGACGACCCAGCGGACCTCAGCGAGGTCGAGTACCTGTTCTGGGTCGGCTGCGCCGGGGCGTTCGAGGACCGGGCCAAGAAGACCACCCAGGCCGTGGCCGAGCTGCTGCACACCGCCGGGGTCGACTTCGCCGTGCTGGGTGACGGGGAGTCGTGCACCGGGGACCCGGCCCGTCGGGCAGGCAACGAGTTCCTCTTCCAGATGCTGGCGCAGGCCAACGTCGAGGCCCTGAACGAGACCAAGGCCACCAAGATCGTCGTCACCTGCGCGCACTGCTTCAACACACTCGGGAACGAGTACCCGCAGCTCGGCGGCACCTACGAGGTGGTCCACCACACGCAGCTGCTGAACCGGCTCGTGCGCGACCGCAGACTCACCCCCGTCGCGGCGCCGGACCAGCCGCTGTCCGGGCTCGGCGGCTCGAAGGCCGGTGCCAGCGCGCCGACCGTGACCTACCACGACCCCTGCTACCTCGGTCGGCACAACGGGGTGTACGCACCACCGCGCGAGCTGATCGGGGCTCTGCCGGGCGTCGAGATGCGCGAGATGGAGCGGACCAAGGAGCGCTCGTTCTGCTGCGGCGCGGGCGGTGCGCGGATGTGGATGGAGGAGAAGCTCGGCACGCGGATCAACAACAACCGGACGGCGGAGGCGGTGGCGACCGGCGCAGACACCATCGCGATCGGCTGCCCGTTCTGCCGCGTGATGCTCTCCGACGGGCTGACCGAGGCGCAGGCCAACGGCGAGGCCCGCGAGGAGGTTCAGGTGCTCGACGTGGCCCAGATGCTGCTCGCCGCGGTGAAGCGGGCCGAGCCAGACCCCGCCCCCTCGTCGTGATCAAGCACGTCGATCACGGCACGCGCAGGTCGTAACGGTCCACGAGGAAGCCGTCGCCGTCCACGGGGGTCCCGTCCGAGGCCTCGGCGAGGGCGGCGGCCAGCGGGACGACGAGCCGGTGCGCCCGGTTCCGCGCGGTGACGTGCGCACGTCCCGGTGCGTCGCTCGCGGCCTGCGCCTCGTCGGGCGGGAACCACCGGATCTCGTAGCTCACCACGTGGTCCGCCCAGGGCACGCCGGTGAGGGCGGGTGGAGGCGACTCCGCGACGTGGACCCGCACCTCGACCAGCCCGTCGGAACCCGTGGAGATGGCGACGGCGTAGGCGTCGAGCACCGCCTCGCCGGCGAGGGTCTCCGCGTCGAGCCGGTCGGCGGAGGCGTGCAAGGCGACGCGCAGGTCGGGACGCAGGGCCGCCGCGGCCTCGTCGGCGGGCGAGTCGACGAGCCCGGACGGCGGGCCGCGCCACTCGCTGCCGTGGACGGCGAGCCGAGCCGCGGGGGCGATGGAGGTGCACACGGCGAGCGTCGTCTCCGGGTCCAGCCAGTACGGAGAGTGGACGACGAGGTCGACCACCGCCCCCGGATCCGGGGTCAGCACCACGCCGGACCCCGCGACCCGCACAGCGCCGTCAAGGCGACGGGCGACGGCGAGCAGCAGGTCGACACCTCGGCGCTCGGCGCGGATCGGGAGGCCGCCGGGGAAGGCGCGGTACAGCCCGTCGCGGTCGGTGAGGCCGGGAAGAGGCGGCTCGTCCCGCTCGGACGGCGCCCGCAGGACGTAGGCCGCATCCCACCCCGGCGGCACTTCCGCGACCGCCGCGGTGGCGTCGTCCAGCACCACGGGCCCGACCAGCCGGACGTACCGCGACAACCGGAGGCCGGGGCCGCCGTCCCGCGCGTCGGGGAGGCGCGTCAGGACGAGCGCCTCCACGTCGCCCGGCTGGGCGTGCGCCGGGAGCAGGAGGAGGTGGACGTCGGCCAGCCCCGCTCCCGACGGGACCTCCGGCGGCGAGAACCTCGGCACGCTCAGTCCTCCGGTCGGCTCGTGACCTGGGTCCGGTGGAAGTTCTGGAACGACCTGCTGGCGGTCGGTCCCCGCTGCCCCTGGTAGCGCGAGCCGTGCTTGCCGCTGCCGTACGGGTGCTCGGTCGGCGACGAGAGCCGGAAGAAGCAGAGCTGGCCGATCTTCATCCCCGGCCAGAGCATGATCGGCAGGGTCGCGACGTTGGACAGCTCGAGCGTGACGTGGCCGGAGAACCCGGCGTCGATGAACCCCGCGGTGGAATGCGTGAGCAGCCCCAGGCGGCCCAAAGAGCTCTTGCCCTCTAAGCGAGCTGAGACGTCATCCGGCAGTGTGACGACCTCGTACGTCGAGGCCAGCACGAACTCGCCGGGATGCAGGACGAACGCCCCATCACCCTCGGCTTCCACCAACCGGGTCAGGTCCGGCTGTTCCTGAGCGGGGTCGATCACCGGGTACTTGTGGTTGTCGAAGAGCCGGAAGTAGCGGTCCAGCCGGACGTCGACGCTTGAGGGCTGGACCATCTCCGGGTCATAGGGGTCGAGGACGACGCGGCCTGAGTCGAGCTCGGCGCGGATGTCGCGGTCGGAGAGCAGCACGGGGGCAACCGTAGCCTCGGTTATGCTCTCCGACGCGCGCCGGGCTCCGGCGCCGTGCGGGTGTAGTTCAATGGCAGAACATCAGCTTCCCAAGCTGACAGTGCGGGTTCGATTCCCGTCACCCGCTCCATACGACTTAGCAGGTCAAGGCCGTTTTTGGACCCTCAACGATTGACCGTGGCTCTCCCCGGGTATCCGTGGTTGGCAGGCTGTCGCAAAATGCGCGGACGGCGAGCGGACGACTCAACATGGTGGGCAGAAGGTGCCGCGAATCGCCACTGGTTGTGGCCGACTCGATCTTTGGCGCCATTTTGCGACAGCCTGTTGGCCGCTGTTTTGGCCTCGTTTTGGCCACATAGTGGCCACGGAATCCGCGGGCCGGGCGCAATCTGCTCGGGATTCGCGTCATCCCCGCTGCTTGCGTCCCCGAGGCAGGGGCCCGGCCACTTCGGTGCAAGAGGTGTGTGACGAACGCTCTGGACTCGCCTGCTGAGGGGGCGCCAAGGCCTGATGGCGCCGATCCCGATCCGGGGATCGGGGCGGCGGTGAGAGCGCGATCAGCGATAATCC
>DASROP010000277.1:0-5682 GCA_035646835.1 Actinomycetales bacterium
GTCCGGTGCCGTCCTGGTCGACTGGATGGACTCGGCCGCAGCCCGCATCACGTCGGTCGAGACGGCCGTGCAGATCAGCGAGGCCGCTCCCCTGCCGGGCCTGATCACCGGCTGGTCCGTGCCGCAGATGATCGGTTCAACCCTCGGCCTGCCGCTCCTCCTCGCCGGCCTGGCCCGGGCCGGGATGACGAGCTGGTGGCTGCTGGCGGTCCCCGCCGCAAGCACCGCCGCGCTGATGCTCGTGTCCGGGCCGCTCGGAGTGGGCATGGCCTTCGGCGCGAACGTCGTCCTGGCCATCCTGCTCGCGCACTCGCTGTGGACGACGGGGACGTCGTCCGAGCGACTGTCGGAGCCCGCTGCGGTCTGAGGGCCAGGTCGCCCGGTCAGCCGACCGTCTCGACGGCGGGGCTGTCCGGGCGGCCGGCATCCGCGGGCCGCTCCTGCCGCTGGGCCTTCACCCAGACGGTAAAGCCCCAGATCACGAAGACGCCGTACACGGCGTACAGCACCGCCGACGGGTAGAAGCCCGCGACCAGCAGCAGCGGGACGCCGACCAGGTCGACCGCCACCCAGATCAGCCAGAACTCGGTCCAGCCGCGGGCCATCCCGTAGGTGGCGAGGACCGAGCCGGTGAAGATCCAGGCATCCGCCCACTGCCCGTACGAGCCGATCGCGCCGAAGATCTGCGAGAACACGACGGTGCCGACGCCCGCCGCGACGACGAGGCCGACCCGCTCGCGGCGGGTCGCCCAGCGCGGCACGATCGCCGGCGCGCTGTCGCCGTCCGCCTGCCGCTTGGACTCCTGCCAGCGGCGCCAGCCGTAGATGCTGACGGCGATGAAGAAGACCTGCCGGCCCGCCTGGCCGAGCAGGGTCACGCCCTGCGGGTTGCCAAAGACGCTGCCGAGGAAGACGGTGAACAGCAGCACGTTGCCGACGATGCCGACCGGCCAGGCCCACACGCGGCGGCGCATCCCCCCGACGGCCGATGCGAGGCCGAAGAGGTTGCCGACGACCTCCCGCCACAGGACGTGCTGGTCGCCGAACGCGATCTGCGCGTTGAGGATCTGGTCGAAGAAGTCCACGAGGTGGAGTGTGCCACCGCACCGACCGGCGGCGGCGCGAGGTGGCGTGTCAGCAGGCGGCGGCCAGGGCGCGGAGCTTTTCGATGGCCGACCCCGCGTCGTCCGCCCCGAACACCGCCGACCCCGCGACGAAGACGTCGGCCCCCGCCTCGGCGGCCCGCTCGATGGTGGACGCCGACACCCCGCCGTCCACCTGGACCCAGACATCCAACCCGGCGGCCCGGATCGCCTCACGCGCGCGCCGCACCTTCGGCAGGCACACGTCGAGGAACGGCTGGCCCCCGAAGCCCGGCTCGACGGTCATCACCAGCACCATGTCGATCTCGGGCAGCAGGTCGACGAACGGCTCGATCGGGGTCGCGGGCTTGAGGGCCAGCCCCGCCCTGGCACCGAGGCGGCGCAGCTCGCGGGCCAGACGCACCGGCGCCGCCGCGGCCTCGGCGTGGAACGTCACGCTCTTCGCGCCGGCCTCGGCGTACCCGGGCGCCCACCGGTCCGGGTCGTCGATCATCAGGTGGCAGTCGACCGGCACTCCGCTGACCTCGACGAGCCGCTCGACCACGGGCAGCCCGAGGGTCAGGTTCGGCACGAAGTGGTTGTCCATCACGTCGACGTGCGCCCAGTCGGCGCCGGCGATCTTGCTCAGCTCGCCGGCGAGGTCGGAGAAGTCGGCCGACAGGATGCTCGGCGAGATCTGGATGCCCACGGCGCGCAGGCTAACGCCCCGCCACCGCCGCTCCTACGACTCCTGCTGCGTGTTCCACCTCTGGCCCCGTCCGCAGACGTGGAACACGCAGCAGGAGTCGGTGAGGGTCAGTCGGTCGGGCGGAAGTAGCGGCGGGTCGTCCGCGACGCGTGGACGAGCCTGGCGCGGGGCGACGAAGAGCGCCTGGGTCGCGACGAACGCGCCCACGACCAGCGTGGTGGTCAGGAACGTCAGCGGTCGTGCAGGCCTCGTTCTGCTAGGCAAGGCCCCTCCTGGGTCCGGGCGCGGTCCGGGGGTCCGGCGGGGTTACTGCTCCGGCACCGACAGCGGCGCTGCCACCCCGGCTCCGGTGAGGTGGTCGCAGCGGACGAGCTGACGGTCCACACGGCTCAGGGAACAGTCGCCCTGAGCCGAGTCGGACCGCGCGCCGCTCCCGCCTCCGGCGTCCGGCCGGGCGGCGGCAGGGGTCGCGGTCAACGTGACGCTCAGCGTGGCGAGTGCAGCGGCTGCGGCGAGAGTGCGCAGGCTCGGCCCTCGGGTCATGATTCCTCCTCGAGCAGTGGCCGGTCCGGAGGACCAGCGGTGCGAGGACGATCACCGCGGGCGCTGACAGGCCAGCGACGTTCCGCTGGCGACTCGGTGGCACACGCTGCGGGGAGAACTCGCAAACCACTTGCGGGGGTCTGACGCCGGCGGGACGCTTCACGCGAGATGCGCACCAGCGGCACGTCGACCCGACCGCGCACGCCCTCGACCGACGGCGCGACCACTTTCCGCGTGCTGGGGCCGCTCGAGGTCCGCGACGGAACGAACCTGCTGGACGTGCACGGCCCGCAGGAGCGCGCCCTGCTGGCGCTCCTGCTCACGGCCCCCGGCCGGGTGTTCTCCGTCAGAGCCATCGTCACAGGGATGTGGGGGGACGATCCGCCGGGCGGTGCGGAGAAGACCGTGCAGTCCTACGTCTCCAGGCTGCGACGTTCTCTGCCCGGGAAAGGCGCTGCGTTGGTGCTGACGAGAAGCCCCGGTTACGTCGCGGCGGTGGACCCGGCGCACGTTGACGCGGAGCGGTTCCGTGCCCTGGCGGCCACCGGACGGCAAGACCTCGGCCGAGGTCACCCGACGGCGGCAGCGGCGACGTTGCGCGAGGCGCTGGCGCTGTGGCGGGGCGAGGCGTACGCCGAGTTCGACGCACCGTTCGCGTCCGCTGAGCGGGCGGCGCTCGAGGAGATGCGGCTCGCGGCGGTGGAGGACCGCGTGGCAGCGGACCTCGGCACCGGCTCTGGGCAGGAGCTGGTGGCGGAGCTGGAGGCGCTGGTCAGCCTGCACCCGTGGCGGGAGCGGCTGTGGGGCCAGCTCATGACGGCGCTCTACAGGTCGGGTCGCCAGGGCGACGCACTGCGCGCCTTCCAGCGAGCCCGCACGTCGCTGGTCGACGACCTGGGCGTCGAGCCGGGGCCCGACCTCCAAGCGGTCGAGGCCATGGTGCTCTCCCAGGACGCCCGGTTGCTGCGGGCCGTCGGCGGGTCGTACGAGGGGCTTCCGCGGGCACTGACCTTCGTCGGACCGACGTTCGTCGGGCGCGACGCCGAGCTGGCACGGCTGCTGGACGCCTACGGCCGCGTAGACGAGGCCGCTGCCGTCCGCGTGCTCGTGACCGGACCTCACGGAATGGGCAAGACACGAGTTCTGGCGGAGCTGGCACAAGCGGTGCAGGAGAGGGGCGGCCTGGTCGTCGACAGGGTTCCCGGTTCACGCGACGAGCGGCCGCGGACGGGCGTACCCGTGCTGGTCGTCCTCGACGACCTTCAGCTGATGTCGGTAGAGGACCTCGGGGTGCTGTCGGAGTCCGTGATGTCCGCTCCGGCGCCGCTGTTCCTGGTCGGCGCCTGTGTCTGGAGCGCGTTGACAACCGACCAGGCCGCCGCGATGGGACGGACGTTCCACGACCGGCTGCCGCTGCCGCCGCTGGAGGGTGGGGACATCAGTGAGGTGGTGGCGCTCTACGTGCCGCCCGAGGCCGTCGCTGATGCCGTCGCGGCTGTCGACGCGGCGCGTGGTGTGCCCCTTCAGCTGCACGCCCTGGCCAGCCGGTACGGCGAGGACCTCGCCTCCGAGCGCGTCAGCGCCGCGGCGGCCGGCATCCCCGGCCCGCGACGCCACCTCACCGCCTCTCGGGACCAGGTGACCGATGACGTGGTCGACCTGCAGCGCATCCGCCTCCTGCGAGCGGCGCACATGCCCGACGCCTCCCCCGGGGCGGTGTGCCCGTACAAGGGACTCGCGTTCTTCGACGTCGACGACGCCGCGTACTTCTTCGGGCGGGAGCGCCTGGTCGCCGGCCTCGTCGCCCGGCTGGTGGGCGCGCGGTTCCTCGCCGTCGTCGGTGCGTCCGGCAGCGGCAAGTCGTCCGTCGTCCGGGCCGGCCTCGTCGCCGCGGTCCGGTCCGGGGTGCTGCCCGGGAGCGAGCGCTGGCGCTGCGTGCTGACCACACCGACGGAGCCCCTACCCGATCTGACGGTTGGCCCGACGGGCACCGGCACGCGCACGCTCCTCGTCGTCGACCAGTTCGAGGAGCTGTTCACCGCCCTTCCCCGCGCGCAACAAGACGAGTACGCGGAGGCCCTGACGAACATGTCGGGGGACGACGTCAGCGTGGTGGTGGCCGTGCGGTCCGACTACTACGGCCACGCCACCGTGCACCGCAGGCTCGCCGACCTGCTCGCGGCCAACCACGTCCTGGTCGGCGAGATGACGGCCGACGAGCTCCGGCAAGCGGTCGAGCGGCCCGCCGTTGCGGCCGGCCTCGAGCTCGAACCCGGGCTCGCGGAGACCCTGGCCGGCGACGTCGCGGGTGAGCCCGGCGGGCTGCCGCTGATGTCGACCGCCCTGCTGGCGTTGTGGGAGCACCGTGATGGTCGCCGGCTCTCACTCGCCGCCTACCGCGAGCAAGGAGGCGTCCGGACGGCGGTGGCGCGGCTCGCCGAGACGGCGTACGAGCAGCTGACCGCGACCCAGCAGTCGGTCGCCCGGCGGACCCTGCTGCGGCTGGCCGAGACCGGCGAGGGCGGGGAGCCGGTGCGGCGCCGGGTCCCGATCGACGAGGTGGCCCCGGACGGCGACAACGATGCCCGCGCGGTGCTCGACACGCTGGCGGCGCGGCGGCTGCTGACCGTGTCAGAGACGCACGCGGAGGTCGCGCACGAGGCACTGCTGCGCGAGTGGCCGCGGCTGCGCGGCTGGCTCGACGAGGACGAGGTCGGCAGGAGGCTCCGCCGGCACCTTGCCCCGGCCGCGCTGGCGTGGATGGCCAGCGGTGATCCAGGCGAGCTGTACCGCGGGTCCCGGCTCGCTGGGGCTCTTGACTGGCAGGGGAACCACCCCGACGACCTGACCGACGTGGAGCACGACTTCCTGCGTGCGAGCCGCGATACCGAGGGGGCGGAGGCGGTGCGGCGCCGCCGGTCGATCCGGCGGCTGCGCGGCCTCGCGGCCGGGCTGGCCGCAGTGCTGGCCCTGGCTGTGGTCGCGAGCTTGGTGGCGGTGGACCAGCGGCAGGACGCGGCCCGGTCGTCGCTGAGTGCCGACGTGCGTGCCCTGCGGGCCGCCGCCCTCGAGGAGGCACGGTGGGACCGGGCGCTCCTCTACGCGGTGCAGGCGCAGCGCTTCGAGCCCTCGGACGACTCTCGGTCGGCGCTGCTGGAGACGGTGCACCGAGGCCCTCAGGCCACAGCGGTCCTCCACGCCGATCAGGGGCTGCCGACCCTGGCGCTCAGTGGGGACGGAACCAGGCTCGCTGCGAGTGGCCTGGCCGGCTCGGTCTACGTCTGGGACGCCACCACCCGAGAGCGCACCCACACCCTCCACGGTGTGGTCCTCCCCCCGGCATTCCCC
>DASROP010000278.1:0-57517 GCA_035646835.1 Actinomycetales bacterium
GGCCTCGACCCGCTCGAGCACCGACTGCGAGACGAGGCTGCCGACGTCCGCGGAGTAGTCCAGGGCGCGGCCGAGACGCAGTGCCTGCACCCGCCGCAAGAACGCCTCGACGAACGCGGCGGCCACCGCCTCGTGCACGAGCAGGCGCTCGATCGAGATGCAGAGCTGGCCGGCGCTGGCGAAGCACGCGCGGACCGCGCCCTCGGCCGCGACATCGACGTCGACGTCGTCCGCGACGTACATCGCGTTCTTCCCGCCCAGCTCGAGCGAGGCTCCCACCAACCGCTCGCCGGCGCGGGCCGCGACGCCGCGACCGGTCGCCGTGGAGCCGGTGAAGCACACGTAGTCGACGGCGTCGACGACCGCGGGCCCGATCACGCCTCCGTCGCCGACGACCACTCCGAACAGGCCCTCGGGCAGGCCGGCGTCCACCAGTGCCTGCACCGCCCACAACGCCGTCAGTGGCGTCTGACTGTCGGGCTTGAGCACCACGCCGTTGCCCGCCATCAGCGCCGGCAGGGCGTCGGAGATCGCCAGCGTCAGGGGGTAGTTCCAGGGCGCGATGATGCCGACGACACCCTTGGGGTGGCGCACCTCGTGGGTGACGGTCAGGCCGGGGACCAGTCCCGCTCGCCGACGGGGTCGCAGGTAGCCGTGCGCGCGACGGGCGTAGTGCCGCGCCACGATCGCGACGTCGGCGACCTCCTCGTAGGCGTGCGCGCGTGACTTGCCGCTCTCGAGCTGCACCAGGTCGAGGACCTCGCGCTGACGGTCGAGCACGAGGTCGTGCAACCGCAGCAGCACCTGGCCACGGTCGTGGACCGAGCGCCTCGCCCAGTCGTGCTGGGCCGACCTCGCCTGCTCGACGGCGAGCAGGACGTCGTCCGGCGTCGACTGCGGCACGGCGGCGAGCACCTCACCGGTGAACGGCGCGCGGGTCTCGACCCGGTCGGCCCGGGGTGTCGCCACGACCCGCTCGAGCAGGGGGTCCAACACGGCGGGGGGCAGTCGCGTCGCGGAGCCTGCGGCGGTCACCCTGGCGGTCATGGCTCGAGGCTACCCGCTGGTAACTACTAGGCGAGGGGAACGATCTCGGGGGCGCCGAGCCGCGCGGAGTCGGCCGTCTCGTCGTCCCCCTGCTGCTGCGACGCACGCTCGGCGTCCACCCGCGCGAGGTAGTGCGAGATCTCCCGGGCGATCTGCTCCGAGCTCCACCCCAGGACGCCGGCCATCAGCGACGCCACGTGCGGCGCGCTGGACACCCCGCGGTCCCAGGTCTCGATCGAGATGTGCGTGCGCCGGGTCAAGACGTCGTCCAGGTGGCGGGCGCCCTCGTGGCTCGCGGCGTAGACCACCTCGGCCGCGAGGTAGTCCTCCGCGCCGTCCAGCGGCTCACCGAGCAGCTTGTCGCCGGAGACGAGGTCGAGCACCTCGGGCACCAGGGCCCCGTACCGCTGGAGCAGGTGCTCGATCCGCGCCACGTGCAGGCCCGACGACTCGGCCAGGCGTCGTCGCCCGTTCCACGAGGCCCAGAAGCCCTCGGCGCCTGCCAAGGGGATGCTCGCCGTGCAGCTCGCCGCGACCCTGAAGTCGAGCGCACGAGCCACCTCGTCGATCGCGTCCGCGGCCATCACCCGGTAGGTCGTGTACTTGCCACCGGCCACGACGACGAGGCCTGGCACCGGGTGCGCGACCACATGCTCGCGCGACAGCTGCGACGACTCCTCGCTCTCCCCCGCGAGCAGGGGGCGCAGGCCGGCGTAGACACCCTCGACGTCCTCGCGCGTCAGCGGGGTGGTCAGCACCCGGTTGACGTGCGTGAGCAGGTAGTCGATGTCGCTGCTGGAGGCCGCCGGGTGTGCCTTGTCCAGCTGCCAGTCGGTGTCGGTGGTGCCGATGATCCAGTGCCGTCCCCACGGGATGACGAACAGGACGCTCTTCTCGGTGCGGAGGATGAGCCCGGACTTCGAGAGGATCCGGTCGCGCGGCACGACCAGGTGGATGCCCTTGGACGAGCGGACCTTGAACTGCCCGCGCTCGCCCACCATCGCCTGGGTCTCGTCCGTCCAGACGCCGGTCGCGTTGACCACCTGGCGGGCACGCACCTCGACCTCGTGGCCGTGCTCGAGGTCGCGGACCCGCGCCCCGACGACGCGTTCACCCTCCCGCAGGAAGCCGACCACCCGCGCCCGGCTCGCCACGTGCGCGCCGTAGCCGGCCGCCGTCCGCACCACCGCCAGCGTGTGCCGGGCGTCGTCGACCTGCGCGTCGTGGTACTGGACGGCGCCGACGAGGGCGTTCTTGCGCAAGCTGGGCACCTCGCGCAGGGCCTGGCGCCGGGTCAGGTGCCGGTGGCGGGGCAGCCCGCGCGACGAGCCGCTGGACAGACCCATCGAGTCGTAGAGGGTCAGGCCGGCGCCCACGTACGGCCGCTCCCAGACCCGGTGGGTGAGCGGGTACACGAACGGCACCGGCCGCACCAGGTGCGGTGCGAGGCGCTGCAGCAGCAGACCGCGTTCCCGCAGCGCTTCCCGCACGAGCCGGAAGTCGAGCATCTCCAGGTACCGGAGCCCGCCGTGGATCAGCTTGCTCGACCGGCTCGACGTGCCGGACGCGAAGTCGCGCGCCTCGACCAGGCCGACGTCCAGGCCGCGCGTGACCGCGTCGAGGGCGCACCCGGCGCCGACCACCCCGCCCCCGACCACGAGGACGTCGAGCTCGCGCGACGCCATCGCCTCGAGCGCCTCGTCGCGCCCGGTGGGTCCGAGAGTCATGGTCGTCATGTCGGCTGGTACGGCGAGACGACGACCTCGACCCTCTGGAACTCCTTCAGGTCGGAGTACCCGGTGGTCGCCATCGCACGGCGAAGCGCCTGCACCAGGTTGGTGGTGCCGTCGGCGGCCCGCCCCGGCCCGAGAAGGATCTCCTCCAGCGGTGCGACCGTGCCCACCTGGACCCGCTCCCCCCTGGGCAGCTGCGGGTGGTGGGCCTCGCTGCCCCAGTGCCAACCACGGCCCGGAGCCTCGACCGCCCGGGCCAGCGCGGCGCCGAGCATCACGGCGTCCGCCCCGCAGGCGACCGCCTTGACGACGTCGCCGGAGGTGCCGAGCCCGCCGTCCGCGATCAGATGCACGTAGCGGCCGCCCGACTCGTCCATGTAGTCACGCCGCGCCGCCGCCACGTCGGCGACCGCGGTGGCCATCGGCGCGTGGATCCCTAGCGTGGTGCGCGTCGTGTGCGCGGCGCCGCCCCCGAAGCCGACGAGGACGCCGGCCGCCCCGGTCCGCATCAGGTGCAGGGCGGCCGTGTAGGTCGCGCAGCCGCCGACGATGACCGGCACGTCGAGCTCGTAGATGAACCGCTTGAGGTTCAGCGGCTCCGCCTGGCCGCTCACGTGCTCGGCCGAGACCGTGGTGCCGCGGATCACGAACAGGTCCACACCGGCGTCCACCACGGTCTTCCACAGCTGCTGCGTGCGCTGCGGCGACAGTGCACCCGCCACCGTCACCCCGGCCTCCCGCACCTCCCGGAGCCGCTGGACGATCAGGTCGGGCTGGATGTCCGCCGAGTAGATCTCCTGCATCCGCCCGGTGGCCTGCGCCGGCTCCAGCGCGGCGATCTCGGCGAGCAACGGCTCGGGCTCGGGGTAGCGCGCCCACAGGCCCTCGAGGTCGACGACACCGAGACCGCCGAGCTTGCCGAGGGCGATCGCTGTCGCCGGCGAGACCACCGAGTCCATCGGCGCCGCGAGCACCGGCAGCTCGAAGTGGTACGCGTCGATCTGCCAGGCGACCGAGACCTCCTCGGGGTCGCGCGTGCGCCGGCTGGGGACGATGGCGACGTCGTCGAACGAGTACGCACGCCGTCCCCGCTTGCCGCGGCCGATCTCGATCTCGCTGGTCACCGCGCCAGGCTACCGGCGATGCTCCGGCCGACCGGCCTTGCTCCCGTGACCGACGCTTGCTCCCGGCACCATCCGTTTCGCAGCCCGAAACGGGTGTCGGCGGGAGCAAACGTTGCTGGTGGGAGCAAAGGGGGGTCAGCGGGAGCCGTAGTTGGGCGCCTCGACCGTCATCTGGATGTCGTGCGGGTGGGACTCCTTGAGGCCCGCCGCCGTGATCCGCACGAAGCGGCCGTTCGCCTTGAGGTCGGCCACGGTCGCGGCGCCGGAGTAGAACATCGACTGGCGCAGGCCGCCGACGAGCTGGTGCGCCACCGCGGCCAGGGGCCCGCGGAAGGGGACCTGGCCCTCGACGCCCTCCGGCACGAACTCGTCCGATGCCACGTCGTTCTGGAAGTACCGATCGGAGGAGAACGACCGGGACCCCGCCCGGGTCTGCTGGGCGCCGAGCGATCCCATCCCGCGGTAGGACTTGTACTGCTTGCCGTTGATGAAGACCAGCTCACCCGGGCTCTCGTCGCAACCGGCCAGCAGCGACCCGACCATCACGGTGTCGGCACCGGCCACCAGGGCCTTGGCGATGTCGCCCGAGTACTGCAGCCCGCCGTCCCCGATCACCGGGACGCCGGCCGGCCGGCACGCCTGTGCCGCGTCGTGGATCGCGGTCACCTGCGGCACCCCGACGCCGGCCACCACCCGCGTGGTGCAGATCGAGCCGGGCCCGACCCCGACCTTGACGCCGTCGGCACCGGCGTCCACGAGCGCCTGGGCGGCGCCGCGCGTCGCGACGTTGCCCCCGACGACATCGACGTGCGCCGCCGCCGACTCGGACTTGAGGCGGGCGATCATCTCGAGCACCGCCGCGGAGTGCCCGTGCGCCATGTCGACGACCAGCACGTCCACGCCGGCGTCGACCAGCTGCATCGCCCGCTTCCATGCGTCCTCGAAGATCCCGACAGCGGCGGCGACGCGCAGCCGGCCGGCGTCGTCCTTGGTCGCCATGGGGTACTTCTCGCTCTTGGTGAAGTCCTTGACCGTGATCAGGCCGCGAAGCCGCCCCCCGTCGTCCACCAGCGGGAGCTTCTCGATCTTGTGCTGTCGCAGCAGCGCCATCGCGTCGTCACGCGCCACGCCCACCGGCGCGGTGACCAGCGGCATCGGCGTCATCACGTCGCGAACCAGGCGCGAGAGGTCGGCCTCCCAGCGCAGGTCGCGGTTGGTGACGATGCCGACGAGCACGCCGTCGGGGCCGACCACGGGCAGCCCCGAGACCCGGTACCGCCCGCAGGCCGCGTCCACCTCCGCCAGGGTCGCCGTCGGCTGGGTGGTGACCGGGTTGGTGATCATGCCGGCCTCGGACCGCTTGACCAGGTCGACCTGCGTCGCCTGCTCGTCGATCGACAGGTTGCGGTGCAGCACACCGAGCCCGCCCTGGCGGGCCATCGCGACCGCCATCCTGGCCTCGGTCACGGTGTCCATCGCCGACGAGAGCAGGGGGACGGCGACCTCGACGCGCTTGCTCACCCGCGAGGAGGTGTCGGCGGCGCTGGGCACGACGTCGCTCTCATAGGGCAGCAGCAGGACGTCGTCGAAGGTGAGCCCGACGACGCCGAAGGGGTCGGTCTGCTCGCTCATTCCCCGATGCTAGCCGCTGCGACCGCGCACGAGGTTCAGCGGACGATGCGCAGGCGGTACCCGACCGCGACCGCCTGGGCACGGTCGGCGGCACCCAGCTTGCGGAACAGCCGGCGCGCGTGGGTCTTGACGGTGTCCTCGGAGAGGAACAGCTCCTTGCCGATCTCGGCGTTGCTGCGTCCCCGGCTCATCCCGGTCAGCACCTGCACCTCGCGCTCGGTCAGCGCCGGGGCGCCTCCCTCGACGCGGCGGGGCGCTCCGGACGGCGAGCCGGCGGTCTCGGTGATCACGTGCAGGACGGCGGCAGCCAGCTCGTCGCGGGCGGCGTCCTTGACGACGTAGCCGCGGGCACCGCACGAGACGGCACGCGCGACGCCGTCGGCGTCCTCGGCGACCGTGAGCATGACCACGTTGGCCTCGGGGTGACGCGACAGCAGCCGTCGCGTGGCCTCGACGCCACCGAGGCCTGGCATGCGTACGTCCATCAGCACCACGGACGGCCGTTCGACCGGCCAGCGCACCAGGGCCTCCTCGCCGGAGGAGGCCCCCACCACGCGGGTCACGCCGGGGACGCCGGCGACGGCGCGGCGGAGCCCCTCGCGCACGAGCGGGGAGTCGTCGCAGACGAGCACCGTCGACACTCCAGCACCCCCTTGCGGCCGTGGCGGCCCGCGGGCGAGCCCTCGATGCCGTGGTCGGCGACGGCGCCGGGCTGGACTCGCCGTCCCCAGAGGTGTCGGCACGCGGGCCCGCCAGCCTGAGCCCACGTCCGGTGCCGATCCATCCGGCCCCGGATCCTGACGGTCAGGGCAGGACGGTCAGGGCCACCTGCTCGACCGCCTGGGTCAGCGACGTGACCCGCTGCACCGGACGGGGCAGGCGCACCCGGGCCCATCCCGGCCCGCCCACGAGCAGCCGCGGGGGCGGGCGCAGTCGGGGCAGGTCGGTCAGCGTCCCGGCGTCGTCGACGGGCATCGTGGCGTGCAGGACGACGACGGCCGGGCCGGTGCGGCGGACGGCGTCGCACAGGGCATGCCGCGGCACGCTGGCACCGAGCACCCGCACCGTCACCCCCCGCTCCTCCAGGGCAGCCGCCAGCACGTGCACCGGCAGGGAGTGCCGCTCGTCACCGGCACACGCGACCAGGGCCGTCGCCGACGTCCGGCGGGGCACGTCTGCGGGGACGGCGCGCAGCGACGACAGCAGCGCCTCGCTGAACAGGTGCTCGACGTCGACGCCGGCACGGGTCGTCGCCCAGCGCCGGCCGATGGCCCCCAGCACCGGCCGCGCGAGCTCCTCCCACGCCTCGACCACGCCGTCCCGCCCGATCGCCTCCTCGAGGATCCGGCGGCACGCCGCGCCGTCCAGGCTCATGGCCGCCCGCGCCAGGCCGCGTGCGGCGGGCCCCGAGCTCGGCATGGCCACCACCCGGCCGCCGCCGGCACGCCCGAACTCCTGAGAGGCGTCGATCCCGCGCCCCGCGTCGTGCTGTCGGGGCAGGCCGGTCACGCGGGAGGGGGAATCCTCCGCATCGGTGTCGCGCGTGCCGAGGGCGGTCCGGGCCGCATCGGACGGCGCCACCCCCTGCAGGGTCAGCCGCCGCATCACGACCAGCCGGGCCAGGTCGTCGTCCGAGTACTGCCGGTGGGAGCCCGCCACGTGGGCGCTGGGCCCGAGCCCGTACCTGCGCGCCCAGGTCCGCAACGTGGCCGGTGCCACGCCGAGGCGGCGCGCCACCACGGCGACCCGGAGCGGCGGCGAGGGCGAGGCGTCCGGCGCCACCACCGGCCTCCTGCTCGACGACGGCATGTCGGCATTCTCTGTCCACCGGGCGGCCCGTGCCACTCGGCCCGCCGACCCGGGACCAGATATTGAACAACCTTTGCCTCGGGTCTTGAACAACCTCTGGCGCGGTTGTAGCGTCATCGACGAGTCACCACGAACGTCCCGGACTCGGGGACACCAAAGGAGACGTCGATGGCGGAGATCTCGCGCTTGCCCGGCCCGGTGGCCGACCTCTGGGACTGGCAGCTGGAGGGTGCCTGCCGGGAGAGCGACACCACCCTGTTCTTCCACCCCGAGGGCGAGCGTGGCCCCTCGCGGCGGGGGCGCGACGCCACCGCTCAGGCCATCTGCGCGGCCTGCCCGGTGATCGCCGAGTGCCGACGGCACGCGCTGGCGGTCAAGGAGCCGTACGGCGTCTGGGGCGGACTGACCGAGGACGAGCGCGAGGAGGTCTACGCCGCACGCCGCGACGCAGGAACCCGCGCCAGCTGACCCGCGCCCCACGTGTCGTCAGTGACCGTGGCCGTGACCATGGCCGGCCGCCGGCTCGTCCTGCTCTTCCTTCTTCTCGACCACGAGGGTGTCGGTGGTCAGCACCATCGTGGCGATCGAGGCGGCGTTGCGCAGCGCCGACCTGGTCACCTTCACCGGGTCGATCACCCCCTGGCCGACCATCTCGCCGTACTCGCCGGTTGCCGCGTTCAGACCGTGGCCGGCCTCGAGGCCGCGGACCTTCTCCACGACCACGTAGCCCTGCAGCCCGGCGTTCTGCGCGATCCAGCGCAGCGGCTCGTCGACCGCGCGGCGCACGATCGCGACACCCGTCGCCTCGTCGCCGACGAGTCCGAGGTCACCGTCCAGCGCGGAGGCAGCGTGCACCAGCGCGGCACCACCGCCGGCCACGATGCCCTCGTCGATCGCCGCACGGGTCGCCGAGACGGCGTCCTCGATGCGGTGCTTCTTCTCCTTCAGCTCGACCTCGGTGGCCGCGCCGACCTTGATCACGCAGACGCCGCCGGCCATCTTGGCCAGGCGCTCGGAGAGCTTCTCGCGGTCCCAGTCCGAGTCGGTGTTCTCGATCTCGGCCTTGATCTGCTTCATCCGGGCACCGATCGCGTCGGTGTCGCCGCCGCCCTCGATGATCGTGGTGTCGTCCTTGGTGACGACGATGCGGCGGGCGGTACCGAGCACCTCGAGACCGACCTGGTCGAGCTTGAGGCCGACGTCCGGCGTGACCACGGTGGCGCCGGTCAGGGTCGCGATGTCCTCGAGCATCGCCTTGCGGCGGTCGCCGAAGCCGGGAGCCTTCACCGCGGCGGCCGTGAACGTGCCACGGATCTTGTTGACGACGAGGGTCGACAGCGCCTCACCCTCGAGGTCCTCGGCCACCACGAACAGCGGCTTGGAGGTCTGCAGCACCTTCTCCAGCAGCGGCAGCAGGTCCGCGACGGCGGAGATCTTGCCCTGGTGGATCAGCACGTGCGCGTCCTCCAGCACGGCCTCCATCCGCTCGGAGTCGGTGACGAAATACGGCGAGATGTAGCCCTTGTCGAACTGCAGGCCCTCCGTGAACTCCAGCTCCATTGCCGTGGTCGAGGACTCCTCGACCGTGATCACGCCGTCCTTGCCGACCTTGTCGAAGGCCTCGGCGATCAGCTCGCCGATCTGCCGGTCCTGCGCCGAGATCGCGGCGACGTGGGCGATGTCGTCCTTGCCGTCGACGTCGCGGGCGGCCTTGCCGAGGGCCTCGTGCAGCGCATCGACCGCGGCGTTGATACCACGGTTCAGCCCGGTGGGGGAGGCACCGGCCGCGACGTTGCGCAGCCCCTCGTGCACCAGCGCCTGGGCCAGCACCGTCGCGGTCGTCGTCCCGTCGCCGGCGACGTCGTTGGTCTTGGTGGCGACCTCCTTGGCGAGCTGGGCGCCGAGGTTCTCGTAGGGGTCCTCCAGCTCCACCTCGCGGGCGATCGTGACGCCGTCGTTGGTGATGGTGGGGGCGCCCCACTTCTTGTCGATGACGACGTTGCGGCCCTTGGGGCCCAGCGTCACCTTCACCGTGTTCGCGAGCGCGTCGACACCACGCTCCAGGCTGCGGCGGGCGGCGTCGTTGAACTCCAGGATCTTGGACATGACCATCCTTTTGCTGAGAAGCAGGCTTCGTTGTCTGGGGGTGGCGACGACGGCGCCCCGGTCGGTCCGGCGGGGCCGGCCCGCCGGGGCGGTCGTCGACCGGCCGGAGCCGGTCAGGCGCGCTGGTGCGCGCCGGTTACTTCTGGACGACGGCGAGGACGTCGCGGGCGGAGAGGATCAAGAGCTCCTCGCCGCCGTACTTGACCTCGGTGCCGCCGTACTTGGAGTAGATGACCGTGTCGCCGACCTGGACGTCGACCGGCACGCGCTGGCCGTTGTCGTCGATACGACCCGGACCCACGCTCAGGACCTCGCCCTCCTGGGGCTTCTCCTTCGCAGTGTCCGGGATGACCAGGCCAGAGGCCGTCGTCTGCTCGGCCTCGAGGGCCTTGACGACGATGCGGTCCTCGAGCGGCTTGATGGAGACCGACACGAGCGGACCTCCCCTTCGCAGTTCGCGGGTTGGCTTTCTGAGGGACTTGACGTGCTGGTGTCGCGCTGCCCCGGCGCTGGCGCCGTCCGTCGTCGCGGTGCCGTCCGGCGCCGCCGAGGCGTTGGCACCCTCATGGTGAGAGTGCCAGCGTGACGTTAGCACTCTGTCAATCGGAGTGCCAACGCCGCCCCCCGCCCTCTCGTCCTGCCAGACTGGCGGGTGTGGACGACGCGGGGCTCTCGGCGCTGATGACGCCCGGCGGCTGGACCCTGCTCGAGGCGCTGCCGCCCTACGACGCGTCGACGGCGATCGCCCTGGGCCAGCGACTCCGCGACGACGGCTTGGACCCGACCCTGGTGGCGGCGGCGATGACCCAGTCGCGGCTTCGCGCCGCCGGCCGGACCAAGTTCGGTCCGTTCGCCGACGGGATGCTGTTCACACCGGACGGCCTCGAGCAGGCGACACGACTGGAGGTCGCCGCCCGGCACGCCCATCGGTTCGCCGCCGCGGGCGTCGCCGTCGTGGCCGATCTGGGGTGCGGCATCGGCGGTGACGCGATGGCCCTCGCCGGTCTCGAGCGTGAGGTGGTCGCCGTCGACCACGACGAGATGACGGCCGCCGTGGCGACGGTCAACCTACGGCACTGGAGCGAGGCCGTCGTCCGCTGTGAGGACGTCACCACCACGTCGCTCGACGGGGTCGGAGGCGCCTACCTCGACCCGTCGCGCCGAACCGCCACCGGGCGGCGGGTGCTCGACCCGCGCAAGGCGTCGCCGCCGCTGTCCTTCGTGACTGAGCTGGCGGCCCGTCTGCCAGCGGTGGGGGCGAAGGTGGCGCCCGGAATCGCGCACGCCCTGGTCCCGGCCGGCGCCGAGGCGCAGTGGGTCTCGGTGGACGGCGACGTCGTCGAGGCAGGGCTGTGGTTCGGCCTGCTGGCCAGGGACGGCGTCGCCCGCAGCGCCGTCGTCCTGCGGGACGGGCAGGCGCACCATGCCGACGACCGGGACATGCCCTCGCCGACCGTGGGTGCGGTCGGTGGCTACCTGTACGAGCCGGACGGGGCGGTGATCCGGGCCGGCCTCGTGGGCCAGGTGGTGGCCGCCGTCCACGGGCGCCTACTGGACCGCTCCATCGCCTACGTCACCACCGACGCCCGCCGTGACACCCCCCTGGCCCGCGGCTACGCCGTCGACGACGTGCTGCCGTTCGGCGTCAAGTCCTTGCGCACCTACCTGCGCGACCGCGGTGTCGGCCGCGTCGAGATCAAGAAGCGCGGGACGGCCGTCACGCCCGAGCAGCTGCGTCGTCAGCTGAGGCTGTCCGGCGACGCCTCGGCGACGCTCGTGCTGACGCGGGTGGCGGGCGCACAGTCGGTCCTCGTCTGCCACCCCCTCACCTGACACCAGTGGTCGTCGGCACCCAGTGGCTGTCATCACAGCCATCCCCTACCGACGATCAAGGACTCCGAGGACGGATGCCACGATGCAGCCATGCGTCCCGGCCTCGAACGAATCGCGCTGATCTCCGACGTCCACGGCAACCTGACGGCGCTCGAGGCGGTGCTGAACGACATCGACGCTCGGGGCATCACGCGCATCTTCAACCTCGGCGACTACGTGGGCAAGGGGCCGCGCGGACGCGAGGTCATCGACGTGTGCCGCGAGCGTTGCGAGGTCAACATCCTCGGGAACTGGGACGACTTCCTCCCCGACCCGCGCCGTGACTTCGACAACGAGGTGCTGCGGTGGTGGTTCGGGCAGCTCTCCGAGGGCCAGGGCGAGTGGCTTCGCGGTCTGCAGTTCAGCCACGACCTCGTGATGAGTGGTCGACAAATCCGTCTGTTCCACGCCTCGGCAACGACGGTGCACCGACGGGTCCGCTTCGACCACGACGAGGACGAGTTCCTGAGCATGTTCGCCAACACCGACGCCACCGGCGACGGCCCGCTCCCCACGGTGGTCGGGTACGGCGACACCCACGACGCCTTCTACGAGGTCGACCTGCAGCGACGCACCCTGTTCAACACCGGCAGTGTCGGCAACAGCATGGGTGACCCGACCCCGGTCTACGTGGCGATGGAGGGAATCCCGGACAGCCCCGATGACGGCCCGTTCTCAGTGCAGTTCGTGCGGGTTCCCTACGACGTCGAGGCCGAGCTCGCGGTCGCCAAGGAGATGGAGATGCCCGAGCTGGAGGCGTACACACTGGAACTGCGCGAGGGCATCTACCGCGGGAACCTGGAGCCCGGTGAGACGCCGGGCTACCACCGCGGCGAAGCCCCCACTGATCGTCGGGCGGAAATGGTGGTGATCACCCCCATCTCGATCCGACGATCAGTTCGGAGGGGTCAGCGGGGGCAGCCGGCGCCCGCGGGTAGGCCCTCCACGGCGACCGGCAGGTGACCTCGGGCCGGCGCAGCACCGACCAGGACGTCGACCAGGGCCCGGAACGCGGCCGGCGTCCGCCCGTAGAGCGCGATCCGGGCGACGGAGGCGGACGACGACCCCAGGCCGGCGGGCGCGTCCAGGGCGACCACGACGTCCCCGGACCCGGACGACGACCGGCGGCCGAGCAGCCGCACCACCGCGCCGGAGCCGACGTCCAGGCCGGCCGCCGACGCCGCCTCTGTGAACCGGGCCCGGTCGGTCGCGGAGCCGCCGACCGCCTGGACGGCACCCTCCACCAGCGGCCCCGCGCAGGGACCGTCGGCGACGGTGAGGCCCGCGAGCGACAACGCGTACGACGCCTCGGCGTGCGCGCCCACGGCGTCCGGTCCCGGCGCCGGCGACTGGCGCTCCTGCCACCGCATCAGCGCGACGACCTTCGCCGCCGCCTCGTCCACGCGGTCGCGGGACAGATCCCCGGCGGCGAGGGCAGCCACCAGCGCGGCGTGCGCGGCGTGCGGGTCGGCCGGCATCAGCAGCACGTCGGCACCGGCCCGCACGGCGCGGACGGCGGCGCCCTCGGGTCCGTAGTCGGCGGTGATCGCCGCCATGTCGAGGGCGTCGGTGACGGCGAGCCCGGTGAAGCCGGCGTAGGTACGAAGCGACGCGTACGCGGCCGGCGACAGGGACGACGGCACGCCGGGATCGAACGCGTCGACGGCGATGTGGCTCATCATCACCGCAGGGACGCCGGCGTCCGCCGCGGCCGCGAAGGGCGCCAGGTCGCGGCTGCGCAGCTGATCGCGGGTCGCGTCCTGCACCGGCAACGACTCGTGGCTGTCGGTGGTGACGCTGCCGTGGCCGGGGTAGTGCTTGGCCACCGGGACGATGCCCGCCCCCAGGTAGCCGGCGACGGCGCTGCGCACCACGTCGGCGACCAGGGTGGGGTCGTCGGACGCCGAGCGGCTGCCGATGGTCGGGTCGCTCGGACCCATGGTGACGTCGGCGACCGGAGCGAACACCCAGGTGAAGCCCAGCGCGCGCAGCTCGGCCGCGCTGGCCGCCGCGGCCGACTCCGTGGCCGCCGGGTCACGCGCTGCGCCGGCGGTCATCAGGGTCGGGAACTCGGTGGCCGGGACACCGATCCTCGCGACCCGGCCGCCCTCCTGGTCGACGGACACCACGGCCGGCCAGTCCCGGCCGCCGGCCGCAGCGGCGGCCTGCACGGCAGCGGCGGTCTCGCGCACCTGGTCGTGGTCGGCGACGTTGTCGCCCATCAGGATCACTCCGGCGAGGTGCAGCTCGGCCACCAGGTCGGCGGCGGTCGCCGGGTCCGTGCCGCCGTAGCGCGCGACGATCACCTGGCCGACGGCCCGCTCCGGGGTCATCGCCGCCACGTCGGCCCCTGCGGAGTCCAGCTCGGCCTGCGTCGGGCCCCAGGGCAGAGGCGGCGGAGGCGGCGGTGTCGTCTCAGGTGGGGACGGCGTCGCACTCACCTCGCCCGGCTCGGGGGTCGCGCCGGGCGGGGTCGCCGAGCAGGCGGCGCACACCAGCGCCGCCACGAGCAGGAGCGAGGTCCGGCGCAGCATCTCCCTCGACGTTATCTGGCCGCCGCAACCCGATCACCGGCATGCTGGCCCGATGAAGGAGACGAGCCAGGAGCTCGGCTGGCTGCAGCGCCTGCTGGACTCCTCCCACGCACGGTCGACCGGACACCTGCGCAGCATCGTGGACGACGACACACGGCTGACCGCGCCCGACGTGACCGACCTGATGACGGGGATGCGCGTGCTGAGCCTCGCCACCGTGACCGCGGCGGGCGAGCCACGCATCAGCGCGGTCGACGGGCACTTCCTGCACGCCCGATGGGTCTTCAGCACCTCGGGCACGGCGGCGAAGGCCCGCCACCTGCGCAGGCAGCCGGCGGTCAGCGTCGCCTGCGTCGAGGGCGAGGAGGTCGCCGTGTTCACCCACGGGCGCGTGGAGTTCATCGAGGAGGCCCACGTGGACTTCGAGGAGATCCACCACCACCTCGTCGAGCACTACGGGTCGTCGCCCTTCACCTGGGGTGAGCAGATCGTGCTGTGCCGCGTCGATCCGACATGGTGCGTGGGCTACTCGTACCAGCGAGCGTCCGTGCTCGCCGCCCGCGGCGTCGTGCGGCAGCAGTCAGCCGGCGAGCACCTGCCCGACGGGTAGCGACGAGTCGGCCGGCAGGTCGAGCGACGAGGGAGCCCGCCCACGTGCCACCATCAGCGCACCCAGGGCAGCGACCATCGCTCCGTTGTCGGTGCACAGCGCCGGCCGCGGCACGCGCAACCGGACGCCGGCGGCGGCGCACCTCTCGGCAGCCACCTCCCGGAGCCGGGAGTTGGCGGCGACCCCGCCGCCGATCAGCAGGTCGTCGACACCGTTCTCGGTGCAGGCCAGCACCGCCTTGCGGGTGACGACGTCGACGACGGCCTCCTGGAACGACGCCGCGACGTCGGCCACGGGCACCGGCGTCCCCGAGGCCTCGCGTGCCTCGACCCACCGGGCGACCGCTGTCTTCAGGCCCGAGAAGGAGACGTCGAAGCGGTGCCGCTGCATGTCGCGGCCCGAGGTGAGGCCGCGGGGAAACGCGATGGACTCCGCGTCGCCGTCGGCCGCGACCCGGTCGATGTGGGGCCCACCGGGAAAGGGCAGCCCGAGCACCCGCGCCACCTTGTCGAAGGCCTCTCCCGCGGCGTCGTCGATGGTCGCGCCCAGGGGGCGGACGTCGTCCGTCACGTCCGGCACCAGGAGCAGCGACGAGTGCCCGCCCGACACGAGCAGGGCCATCGCCGGCTCGGGCAGCGGCCCGTGCTCCAGGATGTCGACGGCGACGTGCGAGGCGAGGTGGTTGACGCCGTACAGGGGCCTGCCCAACGCGAACGCGAGCGCCTTGGCCGCGGCGACGCCGACCAGCAGCGCGCCGGCGAGCCCCGGCCCGCTGGTCACCGCCACCGCGTCCAGGTCGTCGAGCCGGACGCCGGCCTCGGCGCAGGCGCGCTCGATCGTCGGCACCATCGCCTCCAGGTGCGCGCGGCTGGCGACCTCGGGCACCACCCCGCCGAAGCGGGCATGCTCCTCGACGCTGCTCGCGACGGCGTCTGCCAGCAGGATGCCCCCTCGCACGATGCCGACGCCGGTCTCGTCGCACGAGGTCTCGATCCCGAGCACCAGCGGGCCGTCGTCCACGATGGCGAAGGCTACTGGCGGGGCCCGAGCGGACGCAGGCGCAGCACGTGGGCGTCGACGTCCTCCGGCTGGTAGTACCGACGGCGGACGGCAATCCGCTCGAAGCCGTACCGCGCGTACAGGGCGAGGGCCGCCGCGTTGTCCGCCCGGACCTCCAGCAGCACCGACGCCGCGCCGGACCCGCGCGCCCGGTCCAGCAGCGCGCCGAGCAGGGCGCTTCCCGTCCTGCGCCCCTGTGCCTTCGGGTGAACGGCGATGGTCATCACGTCGGCCTCGCCGCCGGACACCGCCACCCCCGCGTACCCGGCCAGCCGCTCGCCGTCCGTGGCCAGCACGTACCAGCGCCCGGGAGCGGCCAGCTCGGCCCAGAACGTCTCGGCCGACCACGCGTCGCCGCCGAACAGCAACGGCTCGACCGCCGCGACCTCCTCGACGTCCCACCAACGCATCGGCCTCAGGACGACGTCCGCGGTCACGCCCGCCTCACGTCCGCACACGCTTACGCGCACCGGGCTCCTGCACGTCCGGACGCCGCAGGTACAGCGGGTCGGTCGGCACCAGCCACCCGCCGTCCCCGGCCAGCGATCGCGCGGCGAGCCCCCCGAGGGCACCGGGCGACGGGTCGAGGGGACCGCCGTCAGGCCCCGGCAGCGCATCGGGGTACAGATGCGCCCCACGCCCGACGCACACCGCGCCGTCGACCCGGACGTCGGCCGCGGCACCCACCTGCGGCCCGGCGACACGCGCGAAACCCGCACCCTCGCGCCGGTACCGCGCCCAGTAGACCTCCCGCCGCCGCGCGTCCGTCGCCACGACGAGCTCGTCGTCGTCCAGCGCGCCGAAACCCTGCGCCGCCAAGGCATCGAGGCTGCAGACCCCGTGCACGTCGAGGCCCAGGGCGTGGCCCAGCGTCCGGGCCGTGACCAGCCCGACCCGCAACCCCGTGAACGGGCCCGGGCCCACGCCGACCGCCACCGCGGTCAGGTCCGCCGGAGACGCCCCGACGTCGGCCAGCACCTCACGGACGAAGGGCATCAGCACCTCTGCGTGCCGCGTCGGGTCGTGCACCGACCTCTCCGCGACGACCGACGTCCCGTCGTGCAGAGCAGCGCCGGCGGCCGCCGAGGTGTCGAGCGCGAGCAGCAGCACGGCCGCGACGCTACCCGGGGCCGCAGCCGCCGGGCAGGGCGACGTCGGCCCAGCGCGGGCCGACCCCGGTCAGGTGCACGGTGCGCGGCTCGGGGCGGTCGAGGGCTCCGCCGTCGTCGCTGTCGTGACCCGGTGGCCGCAGCAGCCGCACCTCCAGCCGGTCGACGGACAGGTCCTCCACCAGGCCCTCGCCCCACTCCACCACGGTCACCGACTCCGCCAGCGACGCATCGAGGTCGAGGTCGTCGACCTCGACCAGACTGCTCAACCGATAGGCGTCCACGTGCACCAGGGACGGCCCACCGGCCGGGTGCGGGTGCTCCCGGGCGATCACGAACGTCGGCGACGTCACCGCGCCGCGGACGCCGAGGCCCTCGCCGAGGCCTCGGGTGAACGTGGTCTTGCCGGCGCCGAGCTCGCCGGTGAGCACGACGAGGTCACCGCGGCGCAGCAGCTGGGCGAGCCGCCGTCCGAGCTCGACCATGTCGTCCGGGGTGGCGGCCAGGACGGCGGCGTGGTCGCCGGGGTCCTGGCGCCCGGCGTCCGCGGCGTGCGCACCGCTCACGCCGGGGCCCTCCGACGGCGGCGCCTGCGTCGGGGCGCCCGACGCACGGTCCGCCGGGCCCGGTCGATCAGCGCGACGAGGTGCGGCGTGACCACCTCCGGGTGCTCGAGCATCACGTTGTGGCCGGCGTCGCGGACGACGACGTGCTCGGCGTGCGGCAGTCGCCGGACGATCTCGGCACTGTGCGCCAGAGGGATCATCAGGTCGTCGTCACCGGACAGCACGAGTGTCTCGATGCCGGTCATCGCCTCCAGGCTCTCGTGCTTGTCGTGCTGGCTGAAGGCCGGCAGGAAGTCTCCGATCACCTCGATCCGGGTGGCCGCGATCATCCGCGCCGTGAAGTCGACCAGCTCGTCGCTGACCTCGGACGAGTAGGAGTACCGCCGCACCAGCACCGCCTCCAGGTCACCTCCGAGCCGACGGCCCTTCTCCACCAGCGCCGGTCGTCGCGAGAGCACCTTCAGCGCCCTCGGTGCGACCCGGTGCACGACGCGGCCCAGCCGGTCCAGGCCGAGGTCCAGGTTGCCGAGACCCCCGGCGCTGGTGGCGACCAGGGCGACGCCGACCACCCGGTCGGCGAACAGCTCCGGCTCGTGGGCCGCCAGCGACATGATCGTCATCCCGCCCATCGAGTGCCCGACCAACACGAGCGGACCCTCCGGCGCGGTCGCCTCGATCACCGCCCGCAGGTCGGCCCCCATCTGCTCGATGGTCGCCGAGCCCACCGGCCCGCGCCGCGAGCGGCCGTGGCCGCGCTGGTCCCAGAACGCTGTCCGGTAGCGACCCCGCAGATCGAGGCGCTGGTAGTGCCACAGGTCGAGGTTGAGTGAGTACCCGTGGCAGAAGACGACGGTCAGCTGGTCGGGGTCCGGCTCGGTCGGCTCGTCGACCTCCGCGTGCAGCCGTGTGCCGTCGTCCGCCTCGACCACGACCGGCGCCGACCGCACCGAGCCGTACGGGACGTCGGACGACGGTCCGGCTCGTCGGCCGACCAGCGGACGGCCCACCGCGACCCGCTCGGCGGCCAGGCCCAGGGCGGCCCCGGTCCCCGCAGCGGCCAGGCCGATGCCCAGCGACAGCAGGCCGGCCCGGCCCTTGCTCACGAGCCACCGCCGACGTAGGTACGGGGCACCCGCGAGCCGACCCGGCTGACGATCTCGTAGCTGATCGTGCCGGCCGCGTCGGCCCAGTCCTGGGCGGTCGGCTCGCCGTCGTCCCCGGGCCCGAACAGGACGACGACGTCGCCGGCGGCCGCGTGGTCGTCACCGAGGTCGACGACGAACTGGTCCATGCAGACCCGGCCGGCGACGGTTCGTCGCGCCCCCGCGACGAGGACCGGGCCGGTGTTGCTGGCATGCCGGGGGACGCCGTCCGCGTAGCCGAGCGGCACCAGGCCCAGCGTGGTCTCCGCGGCCGTGGTGTAGGCGTGGCCGTAGGAGACGCCCTGCCCCGCGCCGACCCGCTTGACCAGCGACAGGCGCGCGCGCAGCGTCATCGCCGGGCGCAACCCGTAGGCGGCCGGCGACCCCAGGTCCGGCACCGGCGACAGCCCGTACAGGGCGATGCCCGGCCGCACCAGGTCGAGGTGGGCACCGCTGTTGGTGAGCGTCGCCGCCGAGTTCGCCAGGTGACGCAGCTGCGGTCGCACACCCAGGCCCGCGGCCACCTCGAGGGCGTCGGTGAACGCCTGCTGCTGCCGCACGACCGTGGGGTGGGTCGGCGCGTCCGCCCAGGCGTAGTGCGACCAGATCCCGACCACCTCGACGGAACCCTCCGCCTGCGCCGTGGCCACCGCCACCAGGAGGTCTGACCAGTCCGCCGGAGCGGTGCCGCCGCGGCCGAGCCCGGTGTCGACCTTGAGGTGCACCCGGGCGCTGCGGCCGAGGTGCCGGGCGGCGGCCACGACCTCCTCCAGCGCCCAGGCGGCGGCCACGGAGATGTCGATGTCGGCGGCGATCGCCGCTGCCATGTCGGCACCGGGGGCGTGCAACCAGCTCAGCACGGGGGCCTCGACCCCCGCCTCCCGCAGGGCCAGCGCCTCGGACAGCTGCGCCACGCCGAGCCACGACGCGCCGCCCGCGAGCGCCGCCCGGGCGACCGGCAGCAGCCCGTGCCCGTACCCGCCGGCCTTGACCACCGCCATCACCTCGGCGCCGCGTGCGTGCTCGCGAAGGGCCGCCGCGTTGGTCCGGACGGCGTCGAGGTCGACCACCGCCTCGGCGGGGAAGGTGCTCATCATGTCCGGGCTAGTGTCCCAAAGCCGGGACGGGGCGGGTCAGCAGGCTCGCGACAGCGGTCGGCAGGGCGGCCAGCACGGCGGAGGCGGACGTCGGCCCGCCGCGCGAGGCCAGGTGCCCGGCCAGGCTGTGGACGACGACCGCCGCGCTGCCCGCGTCGAGCGGGTCCAGCCCCGCCGCGAGCAGGACCCCGGCGATGCCCGAGAGGACGTCCCCCGACCCCGCGGTGGCCAGCCAGTGCGGGCCGTCCGGCTGCGCGCGGACCGGCCCCTCCGGAGGGACGACGAGGGCCGTGGCGCCCTTGAGCAGCACGGTCGCGCCCGTGAGCCCGGCAGCGACCCGGGCGTGGTGCAGCGGGCGGGCCTCGACGTCGGCCCGCTCGACCGGTTCGCCGCGGGACGACAGCAGTCGGGCCAGCTCGCCGGCGTGCGGCGTGAGCAGGGTCGGCGCGGCCCGACGCCCCGTCAGCACCGCCAGCGCACCGGCGTCCACGACGCACGGCTCGGCGGATCCGAGGGCGGCCTCGACCGCCCGGCGCTGGCCGTCGTCGTCCGGGTCGACCCCCGGGCCCAGCACCCACGCCTGGACGCGCCCGTCGCCCGGCACCACCTCCGGCCACCGGCTGCGCACCAGGTCGGTCGGGGCCGGCGGTCCGAGGTACCGCACCATGCCGACGCCGGCCGCGACCGCGCCACCGGTCGCCAGCACGGCCGCCCCGGTGTACGTCTGCCCGCCCGCAACCACCCCGAGCACGCCGCGGGAGTACTTGTCGTCGTCCGGCCCCGGCACCGGCCAACGCGCCGCGGCATCCGCCGGCTCCCACCGCTCGACCGCCGCCGGGCCGAGGCGGCCGGCGTCCAGACCGATGTCGACGACCACGACGCGGCCGGCGGCCTCGTTCGCGGGCGGCACCAGCAGGCACGGCTTGGCTGTGCCGAACGTCACGGTGGTGTCGGCCCGGACATGAGGTACGGGCGTCTCGCCGGTGTCCGGGTCGACGCCGCTGGGCAGGTCGACAGCGACCACTGGCAGACCGGGCGGCATGTCGTTGGCCAGGTCGGCGGCGAGGCCCTCCAACCCGGGGCGGGCACCGATGCCGAGGATCCCGTCGACGACGAGGTCCGCCCGGCCGAGCAGCCCGCGGGCCGTGCCGGCGTCCGCCACCCGCCCCCCGGCACGGCGGAGAGCCTCGAGGCCGCCCCCGTGCACTCGCCCGGAGGTGAGCACGGCATCGACGCGTACCCCACGGGCGGCGAGGCGGGCTCCCGCCCACGAGGCGTCACCACCGTTGCTGCCGGGTCCCACCAGCAGCACCACCCGCCGTCCGTACACGCCGCCCGTGCGCCGCCGCAGCTCGCCGACGACGACGCTCGCCAGCGCGGACGCGGCCCGCTGCATCAGGGCGCCGTCCCGCAGGTCCGCCATCGCCGCCTGCTCGGCGGCCCGCACCGCGTCCACCGCGTGCGCCCTCACTTCTCCCCCTCGGGCATCAGCGGGCCTCGGCGATCACGATGGCCGAGGCGATGCCGGCGTCGTGGCTCAGCGACAGATGGAAGGTGTCGATCCCCAGGGCCTCCGCACGCAGGGCCACGGTGCCGGTCACATCGAGGTGCGGTCGGCCGTCGTCCGCGCGGTGCACGGTGACGTCCTGCCAGCGGAGGCCCACCGGCGCACCCAGGGCCTTGGCGAGCGCCTCCTTGGCGGCGAACCGGGCGGCCAGCGACGCGGGTGGAAGGTGACGCTCGGCCTCGGTGAAGAGCCGCTCGACGAGCCGGGGCGTGCGGGTCAGCGTCTGCGAGAAGCGCTCCACGTCGACGACGTCGATCCCGACTCCGACGACCACGGTGTGCTCACTCCACCGTGACGGACTTGGCGAGGTTGCGCGGCTGGTCGACGTCGAGCCCCTTGGCCGTGGCGAGCTCGCAGGCGAAGACCTGGAGCGGGACGACGGTCAGCAGGGGTGCCAGCAACGGCGGGCACTGCGGCACCCGGATCACCACGTCGGCGTGCGGCTCGACGTCGGTGTCCCCGTCGTGGGCGATCACGATCGTGCGGGCACCGCGGGCGCGGATCTCCTGGATGTTCGACACGACCTTGGCGTGCAGGCCGTGCGCGGACGTCGGCGACGGCACCACCACGAACACCGGCTGGCCGGGCTCGATCAGCGCGATCGGGCCGTGCTTGAGCTCCCCCGCCGCGAAGCCCTCGGCGTGGATGTAGGCGAGCTCCTTGAGCTTGAGGGCTCCCTCCAGCGCCACCGGGAAGCCGACGTGGCGCCCCAGGAAGAGCACGGAGCGCGTGTCGGCCATGAACCGGGCGATCTCGCGGACCCGCTCCAGCCCGTCGAGCACGGACTGCACCTTGGCGGGCATCGCGTGCAGCTCGCGCAACACCTCGCCCGCCTCGTCGGCGTAGGTCCTGCCGCGCAGGGTCGCCAGGTACAGGCCCAGCAGGTAGCAGGCCACGATCTGGGCCAGGAAGGCCTTGGTCGACGCCACCGCGATCTCGGGGCCCGCGTGGGTGTAGAGCACCGCGTCGGACTCACGAGGGATCGTCGAGCCGTGGGTGTTGCAGATCGCCACGGTCAGCGCGCCCTGCTCGGTGGCGTGACGCACCGCCATCAGCGTGTCCATGGTCTCGCCCGACTGCGACAGCGAGACGACGAGGGTCCGGTCGTCGACGACCGGATCGCGGTAGCGAAACTCGTGCGCGAGCTCGACCTCGGTGGGGATCCGGCACCAGTGCTCGATCGCGTACTTGGCCACCATGGCCGCGTAGGCCGAGGTGCCGCAGGCCACCACCACGATCTTGGTGATGGCTCCGAGCTGCTCGGTGGAGATCCGCAGCTCGTCCAGCACGAGGTTGCCCTCGACGTCGGTGCGGCCCAGCAGCGTGTCCGCGACGGCGTGCGGCTGCTCGTTGATCTCCTTGGCCATGAACGAGGGGTAGCCGCCCTTCTCTGCCGCCGCCACGTCCCAGTCGACGTGGAACGGCTTTCCCTCGGCGACCTGGCCGTCGAAGTCGGTGATCGTCACGTCGGTGGGTGTGATGGTTACCACCTGGTCCTGGCCGAGCTCGACTGCCTCGCGGGTGTGGCCGATGAAGGCGGCGACGTCGGAGCCGAGGAAGTTCTCACCGTCCCCGAGACCGACGACCAACGGTGAGTTGCGCCGGGCCCCGACGACCGTGTCAGGGGCGTCCACGTGCACGGCCAGCAGCGTGAACGCGCCCTCCAGCCGACGGCAGACGTCACGCATCGCCTCGGCCAGGTCATCGGTCTGCGCGTAGGCCTCCGCCAGCAGGTGGGCGGCGACCTCGGTGTCGGTCTCGCTGGTGAAGCCGACCCCCCGGTCGGCCAGCCCGGCCTTCAGCTTCGCGAAGTTCTCGATGATCCCGTTGTGGATCACCGCCAGCTTCTCGTGCGACCCGCCCAGGTGCGGGTGCGCGTTGGCGTCCGTCGGTGCACCGTGCGTCGCCCACCGCGTGTGGCCGATGCCGGTAGTCCCGCCCGCGAGCGGGTCGGCCTCGAGCGCCTCCGTCAGGTTGGCCAGCTTTCCGGCCCGCTTGCGCGTGGCCAGGCCCCCGGCGACCAGGACGGCGACGCCCGCGGAGTCGTACCCGCGGTACTCCAGTCGGCGCAGCCCCTCGAGGACCACGCCGAGGGCGTCCTGGCCGGTGCCCGTCGCCCCGACGTAGCCCACGATTCCGCACATGACCGCAGCCTATCGGCGCCGTTGACGACGCCCGCGGCCACGGGAGCCCGCTCATGACGGCACAATGCGGCGGGTGTCGACGGCGACGGCGGGCCCCGGTGGGGACGGCGGTGCGTCCGGTTTCGGGGTCTCCCCCTACGTCGACTTCGACCGCGCCGCCTGGAGCGCGCTGGCCGGCAAGACACCCTTGCCCCTCGACGCGGACGACGTCGCCCGGCTGCGCGGCCTCGGCGAGCGGATCGACCTCGCCGAGGTGGAGCAGGTCTACCTGCCGCTCTCGCGCCTGCTGAACCTGTACGTCGCCGGCGTCGACGAGCTGCACGCGGCGATCACGACGTTCCTCGGCGAAGCGGGGGCCCGCACGCCGTTCGTGATCGGCGTCGCGGGCTCGGTCGCGGTCGGCAAGTCGACGACGGCACGCATCCTCGCCGAGCTGCTGTCACGGTGGCCGGACACGCCCCGCGTCGAGCTGGTGACGACCGACGGCTTCCTCTACCCCAACGCCGAGCTCGAACGCCGCGACCTGCTGCAGCGCAAGGGCTTCCCGGAGTCCTACGACCGGCGGAGCCTGCTGCGCTTCGTGGCGGACGTGAAGTCGGGCGCCCCGGAGGTGCGCGCGCCGCTGTACTCGCACCTGACCTACGACATCGTTCCCGGCGCCGAGGTCGTCGTGCGCCAGCCGGACGTGCTCGTCGTCGAGGGGCTCAACGTGCTGATGCCGGCACGGCCGCGCAGTGACGGCCGCCGCGGGCTCGCCGTCAGCGACTTCTTCGACTTCTCCATCTACGTCGACGCGCGCACGTCCGACGTCCGCGACTGGTACGTCGAGCGCTTCCTCCGGCTGCGCGAGGTGGCGTTCAACCAGCCCGAGTCCTACTTCCGCCGCTACGCGGCCCTGTCGGACGACGAAGCCGTCACCCGCGCCGAGCAGATCTGGCGCGACATCAACGAGCGCAACCTGGTCGAGAACGTGCTGCCGACCCGCGGGCGCGCGACGCTGGTGCTGACCAAGGACGCCGACCACGGGGTGCGGCGGATCCGGCTCCGCAAGCTCTAGCCTCGCCACCCGTCGCAGTTGAGTGGCGCCGGCCACTAGAGCGCCAGGCGGTCCCGAACCACTCCCGCGAGCGCGTCGGCCACGCGCTGAGCCGCCTCGGCGTCGGTGGCCTCGACCATCACCCGAACCAGCGGTTCGGTGCCGGACGGGCGCAGCAGGACCCGTCCGGTTCCGGCCAGGTCGGCCTCGGCCGCGGCCACCGCGTCCCGGACGGCGGGATCGTCACCCGCCCGGCCCTTGTCGACGCCGGTGACGTTGACCATCACCTGAGGCAGGCGGGGGACGGCGGAGGCCAGCTCGGCGAGGGGCGTCTGGCTGTCCGCGAGGCGCGCCAGGAGATGCAGGCTCGTCAGGATCCCGTCGCCGGTGGTGGCGTGGTCGAGCATCAGGACGTGGCCCGACTGCTCGCCCCCCAGCGAGTACTCCCCACGCAGCATCTCCTCGATCACGTACCGGTCGCCGACCGCGGTCTGCACGCAGGTGATGCCGGCGTCCTGCATGGCCAGCCGCAGCCCGAGGTTGCTCATCACCGTGGTGACCAGGGTGTCGTGCGCGAGGACGCCCCGCGCGCGCAGCGCGAGCGCGAGGATCCCCATGATCTGGTCGCCGTCGACGTTCTCCCCGGCCGAGTCGACGGCCAGGCACCGGTCGGCGTCCCCGTCGTAGGCGACACCGACGTCCGCCCCGTGCTCGACCACCGCCGCACGCAGCGGCTCCAGGTGGGTCGACCCGAACCCGTCGTTGATGTTGAGTCCGTCGGGCTCGGCCCCGATCACGACGACGTCCGCACCCGCCGAACGCAGCGCCGCCGGACCGACGGCGCTGGCCGCACCGTGCGCGCAGTCGACCACGACCCGAATCCCGTCGAGGCGGTTCGGCAGCGTCGAGACGAGGTGGCGGACGTAAGTGCCCGCGCCACCGGCGTCATGGCGGACACGGCCGACGGCCGCGCCCGTCGGCCGGTCCCACTGCTCCCGCAGCCGCCGCTCGATCGCGTCCTCGACGTCGTCCGGGAGCTTGTGGCCGCCGCGGGCGAAGAACTTGATGCCGTTGTCGGGCATCGGGTTGTGGGAGGCCGACAGCATCACGCCCAGATCCGACTGCCGCTCGGCCACGAGGTGGGCGATGGCCGGGGTGGGCAGTACCCCCACGTCATCGACGTCGACCCCGGCGCTGGCGAGCCCGGCAGTCACCGCCGCCGAGAGGAACTCGCCCGACACCCGGGGGTCGCGACCCACGACGGCCCGGGGTCGGTGGCCCTCGAACACCCCGGCGTCGCCGAGCACGTGCGCGGCGGCCACCGAGAGGTCGAGGGCGAGCTCTGCGGTGACGAGCCCGTTCGCGACGCCACGCACGCCGTCGGTGCCGAACAGACGGGGCACGCGGGTCTCCTCTCCCCCCGATCAGGGGCGCACGGCAACGGCCCCGGGAGCGTACCCCCGGGGCCGTCGGACGGCAGATGCGCCGCGGTCAGCGCTTGCTGTACTGCGGTGCCTTGCGGGCCTTCTTCAGTCCGGCCTTCTTGCGCTCGATCGCGCGCGGGTCGCGGGTGAGGAACCCGGCCTTCTTCAGCGTGGGCCGGTTGTTCTCCGTGTCGATCTCGTTGAGCGCACGCGAGATCCCCAGACGCAGGGCGCCGGCCTGCCCGGACGCGCCACCGCCACCCAGGCGGGCGATCACGTCGAAGCGGCCCTCGAGCTCCAGCAGCCGGAACGGCTCGTTCACCAGCTGCTGGTGCACCTTGTTGGGGAAGTAGCCGTCGAGGTCGCGGCCGTTGATCGACCACGTGCCGCTGCCCGGCACGAGGCGGACGCGGGCGATCGCCTGCTTGCGCCGACCGGTGGCCGCGCCGGGGGCCGTGATGCTGGCACCGGCGCCCCGGGTGCCCGGCGTCGTGGTGGAGTAGCTGCTCGGCGACTCGGCGTCGTCCAGGGGGGTCTCGTCGGTGGGCTGGTCGGTCGACTGGTCGGTCGACGCTGCTGCAGTGGGCTCGGCCACGGTTCTCCTCGGTACGTACTTCTGGGTGATTACTTCGCGGCTGGGTCGGCCGTGGGGTGCTGGGCGACCTGGGTGATCTCGAACGGCGCCGGCTTCTGCGCGGCGTGCGGGTGCTCCGGGCCGGCGTAGACCTTGAGCTTGCGCAACATCTGACGCCCCAGGCTGGTCTTCGGCAGCATCCCCCGCACCGCCTTCTCCACGGCCTTGGTGGGGTGCTGGGCCAACAGGTCGGTGTAGCCGGTGATGCGCAGGCCGCCGGGGTAGCCCGAGTGCCGGTAGGCCACCTTCTGCTCGCGCTTGTTGCCCGTCAGGGCCACCTTGTCGGCGTTGATGATGACGACGAAGTCACCCGTGTCGACGTGCGGGGCGAAGACGGCCTTGTGCTTGCCGCGGAGCAGGGTCGCGGTCTGGCTGGCGAGCCTTCCGAGCACGACGTCGGTCGCGTCGATGACGTGCCAGACGCGCTCGACATCGCCGGCCTTGGGGGTGAACGTGCGCACGGTCGTAGCCTTCGTTCGTCTCGAGGGTGTTCTCCGGGGCAGTCGCGACGCCAGCCGCTCCTGCAGGCGTGCTGACCGCCCGGGGGCAGCGCGGCACGCACAACGACTGGTCAGGCTACCCGCGGCCGGTGCGGGCGGTCAAAACGCGCTGTCCACTTCTTGCTCCCGCCGCTGCCCATTGCCCCCTCGAACAACCGTCGCGCGGGCAATACAGGGTGTCGGCGGGAGCAACGGTCGTCGGCGCTGGCTGATGGGCCGTCAGCGCACGCGTTCGACGCGCGCCTCGTCCCATACCGGCTCGACCGTCTCGACGACCTGGCCGTCGGAGCGGAACGACAGGAAGCGGTCGAAGGATCGGGCGAACCACCGGTCGTGGGTGACCGCCACCACGGTGCCCTGGTAGGACGCGAGCCCATCCTCCAGGGCCTCGGCGGAGGCGAGGTCGAGGTTGTCGGTCGGCTCGTCGAGAAGCAGCAGGGTGGCGCCGGACAGCTCCAGCAGCAGGATCTGCACGCGCGCCTGCTGCCCGCCCGAGAGCGACTCGAAGGTCTGCTCGGCGGCGTGGGACAGCTCGTACCGGTCGAGCGCCCGCGACGCCTCCTCGCGTCCCATCCCGGCCCGGTGGTCGTCACCGCGCCACAGGATGTCGAGCAGCGTCCGCCCAACCAGCTCGGGGTGCGCGTGGGTCTGCGCGAACCACCCGGGCCGCACGCGGGCGCCGAGCCGGGCGCGTCCGGTGTGCTCGACCGCGGCGATCGCCAGGTCGTCGACCGGGCGGTGCTCGGGCTCGGGGTCGGTGCCACCGGTCGCCAGCAGCCGCAGGAAGTGGGACTTGCCCGACCCGTTGGACCCCAGCACCGCGAGGCGTTCGCCGTACCAGAGCTCCAGGTCGAACGGCCGCATCAAACCGGACAGCCCGACGCCCTCGCAGACCACGGCACGCTTGCCGGTGCGGCCGCCGCGAAGACGCATCGTGACGTCCTGCTCCCGCGGCACGGCCTCGGGCGGCCCCGCCGCGTCGAAGCGCTCCAGCCTCTTCTCGGCCGCGTGGTAGCGGCTGGCCATGTCGGAGTTGTAGGCCGCCTTCTGCTTGTAGAACAGCACCAGCTCGCGCAGCTTGACCCGGTCCTCGTCCCAGCGCCGTCGCAGCTCCTCCAGCCGCGAGAAGCGGTCCCGACGGGCGTCGTGGTAGGTCGTGAACGACCCGCCGTGGGTCCAGGCGGTGTTGCCGGCCGCGCCCAGCTCGAGCGTGACGACGCGGGACGCCGTCCGCGCCAGCAGCTCCCGGTCGTGGCTGACGAACAGCACGGTCTTGGCGCTGGACTGCAGCCTCTCCTCGAGCCACCGCTTGGCCGGCACGTCGAGGTAGTTGTCGGGCTCGTCGAGCAGCAGGACGTCGTCCGGACCGCGCAGAAGGGCCTCCAGCGCGAGGCGCTTCTGCTCACCCCCCGAGAGCGTGGTCAGCTCACGCCAGCGGGCCCGGTCGAACGGGACGCCGATGGCCGCGTGGGTGACGACGTCCCACAGGGTCTCCGCCTCGTAGCCGCCGGCGTCGGCGTAGTCGGCCAGCGCCTGCGCGTACCGCAGCTGGGTGGGTGTGTCGTCGTCCTCCATCATCGCCAGCTCGGCGTCGTCCAGGGCGCGCGTCGCTGCCCGGAGCCGCGGCGGGGCCACGCCGACCAGCAGGTCGCGCACCGTGCTGGAATCACGGACCTGCCCGATGAACTGGCGCATCACGCCGAGCCCGCCGCTGCGGGTGACGGCCCCGCCGTGCGGGTCGATGTCGCCGGCCACGATCCGCAGCAGGGTGGTCTTGCCGGACCCGTTCGCGCCGACCAGCGCGACCTTCGCGCCGTCCGCGACCCGGAAGGTGACGTCGTCCAGCAGCCGCCGGCCGTCCGGCAGCGAGAACTCCACGGTGTTGACGTCGACGTGACCCACGGCAGCCAGTGTGACCGGCGCGGCGTTCGTTGTCGGCTCCTTTTCCGCGGCTAGGTGACGTCCCGGCGGGCGCGTGTCCGCGCGGCGCGGGCGGCGACCTCGTCGTCGGACGGGTACTCGACGCCCTCCAGGGTGAGCCCCTGCGGCGGGGCGACGAGCACGGCGCTGTCACGTCGTCCCGCGGCGAGCACCTGACCCGGCCAGGACGGCGGACGGCGACCCTCACCGACCGCCAGGGACACACCCACGAGCGCTCGCACCATGTGGTGGCAGAAGGCGTCCGCGACCACGGTGGCGACGGCGAGGCCGTCGGTGTCACGCTCCCAGCGCAGCTCCGTCAGGGTCCGCACCGTGGTCGCGCCAGGGCGCGGGCGGCAGAACGGGAGGAAGTCGTGCTCGCCGATCAGAGGCTGCGTCGCCTCGTGCATCGCCGGGACGTCGAGTGCTCGCCGGAGCCAGAGCACGTGACGGCGACGCAGGGGGTCGCGGAGCCGCTCGTCGTCGGCCACGCGGTAGACGTAGCGGCGGGACACCGCCGAGAACCGCGCATGGAAGTCCTCCGGGGCGAGCCGCGCGCGTCGCACGACGACGTCCGCGGGCAGGACACCGGCCAGCCGTCGGACGAGCCACTCCGCCGCCCCGGTGCCGGGCCGCGACGGCAGCCGGTCCCAGGAGGACGCCGGTACGTCGGCGTGGCAGACCTGGCCGCGGGCGTGCACCCCGGCGTCCGTCCGCCCGGCGACCGTCAGCCTCGGTGCGGGATCCATCCGGAGGACGCGGCCCAGTGCTTCTGCCAGCAGGTCCTCGACCGTGCGCAGTCCCGGCTGCGCCGCCCACCCGGCGAAGTCGGTGCCGTCGTAGGCCAGGTCGAGCCGGACGCGCACGAGCCCGCCCCCCCTTGGTGGGGTGGCGGGCTCGTACGGGAGATCCGGCGGGTGACTCAGGCGTCGCCCTCGTCGTCCGAGCCGACCCCTGCCTTCGTGAAGCCGGCGGCCTCGGCCGCATCCTCGGTGCGGAACCACACCTCGGCATTGGTCTTGTCGTACCACGGGGACTGCGGCGTGTGGAACTTCTTCGAGTCCTCGTTGCCCTTGATGGCGAAGCCTTCCGGACCCGACCCGTCCTCACGGGGTCCGGCCGAGTCCGCTCCGTACGGGGCCGTGCCGTCGACGGCGTCGGCGGCGGCCTCGTCGGCGAGGTCGGCCGCAGCCTCGGCGTCCACGGCCTCGTCGCTGCCCGGTGCCGCCTGCGACGCGGCCTCGGCGGCGTCCTCGGCGGCGGAAGCCGCGTCGACCGCGCCCTCGGCGTCGTCGGAGGACTTGGCGTCCTCGGCGGCGGCCGCCTGGTCCTCGGCGGTCGCCTCGGCCTCGGCAGCGGCCTTCTTGCCCTTGGGTGCGGTGGATGCAGCCCGCTTGGTCGCGGACTCCGCCTCGCGCACCGTGGCCTTCTTGGCGGAGAGCGGCTCGAGCACGAGCTCGATCACGGCCATCGGGGCATTGTCGCCCTTGCGGTTGCCGACCTTGGTGATCCGGGTGTAGCCGCCGTTGCGCTCGGCCATCGCCGGCGCGATCTCGGTGAAGAGCTCGTGGACGACGCCCTTGTCGCGGACGACCGTCATCACCCGGCGCCGCGACGCCAGATCGCCGCGCTTGGCGAACGTGACGAGCCGCTCGGCGAGGGGGCGCAGTCGCTTGGCCTTGGTCACGGTCGTGGTGATCCGCCGGTGCTCGAACAGCTGGGTGGCCAGGCCGGCCAGCATCAGCCGCTCGTGCGCCGGTCCGCCGCCGAGCCGGGGGCCCTTGGTGGGGGTGGGCATGATCTCTGGATCTCCTCAGGTGGTCCTGGACACCTCGCCACGCGGCCGGTCGCCGCGCGGCGAGGTCGGGGGCGTCAGTACTGCTCGTCCTCGGCGAAGGACATGTCGTCGTCGGCGCCGAACGCCTCGACGGCGGTGCTCGGGTCGAACCCGGGCGGGCTGTCCTTCAGCTGCAGGCCCATGCCGACCAGCTTGGCCTTGACCTCGTCGATCGACTTGGCACCGAAGTTGCGGATGTCGAGAAGGTCGGCCTCGCTGCGGGCCACCAGCTCTCCGACCGTGTGGATGCCCTCGCGCTTGAGGCAGTTGTAGGAGCGGACCGTCAGGTCCAGCTCCTCGATCGGCAGCGCGAGGTCGGCCGCCAGCGCAGCGTCCGTGGGCGACGGGCCCATGTCGATGCCCTCGGCCTCGACGTTGAGCTCGCGGGCGAGCCCGAAGAGCTCGGTCAGCGTCTTGCCTGCGCTGGCCATCGCGTCGCGGGGCTGGGTGGACGGCTTCGTCTCGACGTCGACGACGAGCCGGTCGAAGTCGGTGCGCTGCTCGACGCGGGTGGCCTCGACCTTGTAGGTCACCTTCAGCACCGGCGAGTAGATCGAGTCCACCGGGATGCGACCGATCTCGGCGTCACCGGACTTGTTCTGGTTCGCGGACACGTAGCCGCGGCCGCGCTCGACCGTCAGCTCCATCTCGAGCTTGCCCTTGCCGTTGAGCGTGGCGATGTGCATGTCGGGGTTGTGCACCTCGACACCGGCCGGGGGCGCGATGTCGGCGGCGGTGACGCTGCCCGGGCCCTGCTTGCGCAGGTACATCACCACGGGCTCGTCGTGCTCGCTGGAGACGACCAGGTTCTTGATGTTGAGGATGACCTCGGTGACGTCCTCCTTGACGCCCGGCACGGTGGAGAACTCGTGCAGGACGCCGTCGACGCGGATGCTCGTCACCGCGGCGCCGGGGATGGACGAGAGGAGGGTGCGGCGCATCGAGTTGCCGAGCGTGTAGCCGAAGCCGGGCTCGAGGGGCTCGATGACGAAGCGCGAGCGGTGCTCGGCGACGGTGTCCTCGGTGAGCGAGGGGCGCTGTGCGATCAGCACTGGAGTATTCCTTTCCTCAAGGGCCCGCTATTTGACCCTTGTGTCCCGACGCAGCGTCCGTCTGCTGCGCCCGGTCGTGCTACTTGCTGTAGAGCTCGACGATCAGCTGTTCCTGCACCTGGGTGTCGATGACCTGCCGCGCCGGCAGGGCGTGCACGAGGACGCGCATCCGCTCGGACTGCACCTCGAGCCACGCCGGCACCGTGCGCTCGCCGGCCTCGGCGCGCGCGATCACGAACGGCGTCATCTCGTAGGACTTGGGGCGGATCTCGACGATGTCGTTCTCGCTGACCCGGGCGCTGGGGATGTCGACCTTGTGGCCGTTCACCAGCACGTGGCCGTGGCGGACGACCTGTCGGGCCATGTCCCGCGACTTGGCGAACCCGGCCCGGTACACGACGTTGTCGATCCGGGACTCCAGGATCCGCAACAGGTTCTCGCCGGTCTTGCCCTGCTTGCGGTTGGCCTCCTCGTAGTAGCCGCGGAACTGCTTCTCGAGGACGCCGTAGATGCGGGAGCACTTCTGCTTCTCGCGCATCTGCAGGAGGTACTCGCTCTCCTTGGTGCGCGCGCGGCCGTGCTCGCCGGGCGGATAGGGCCGGATCTCGATCGGGCACTTCGGCGAGTCGCACTTGGCACCCTTGAGGTACAGCTTGGTCTTCTCGCGGCGGCAGCGCTTGCAGTCAGCGCCGGTGTATCGCGCCATAGGTCTTCGGACTCCTTCGCAGGTTCTTCGGGTCTCGCGGGTCAGACGCGACGGCGCTTGGGCGGGCGGCAGCCGTTGTGAGGCGTCGGGGTGACGTCCTGGATCGAGCCGACCTCCAGGCCGGTGGCCTGCAGGGAGCGGATCGCGGTCTCGCGGCCGGAGCCGGGACCCTTGACGAAGACGTCGACCTTGCGCATGCCGTGCTCCTGAGCCCGGCGGGCGGCGGCCTCGGCGGCCATCTGCGCCGCGTACGGCGTCGACTTGCGGGAGCCCTTGAAGCCGACCTGGCCGGCCGAGGCCCACGAGACCACGGCACCGGCGGGGTCCGTGATCGTCACGATGGTGTTGTTGAACGTGCTCTTGATGTGAGCGTGGCCATGGGAGATGTTCTTCTTCTCCTTGCGACGCTTGGTACGCGCGCCACTGGCCTTTCGAGTCTGGGGGGGCATCGGCTGGTTCTCTCCTGAAGGTTCCGAAGTCTTGAGGTGACCGGTGGTGTTTTTCGGGGGGTCCACGGGGGGCGGAGCCCCCGTGTGACTACTTGCGGGCGACCTTCTTGCGGCCCGCCACGGTGCGCTTGGGGCCCTTGCGGGTGCGCGCGTTGGTCTTGGTCCGCTGGCCGCGCACCGGCAGGCCCCGGCGGTGCCGGATCCCCGCGTAGCACCCGATCTCCACCTTGCGGCGGATGTCCGAGGCGATCTCGCGCCGGAGGTCACCCTCGACCTGGAACGTCGCCTCGATGTAGTCGCGGAGCTTGACCAGCTCGGCGTCGCCCATGTCTCGGACCCGCAGGTCCGGGCTGATGCCGGTGGCCGTGAGCACCTTGTTGGCGCGGGTGCGTCCCACGCCGAAGATGTAGGTGAGCGCAACCTCGAGCCGCTTGTCGCGGGGGAGGTCGACGCCGACGATGCGTGCCATCGTTCGTGGTTCTCCTGGGTGTCTCGACGGAGGTCTGGAGCAGCACCGGTCCCGCCTGTCGGGCGGGTCCCCGGCCTCCGTGCCGGGGGTGGCGTCCCTCGCGGGGCGAGGGGGTCGGGTGCTGCAGGGGAGGAGAGCGGTCAGGTTGTGCTGATCACCCTTGGCGCTGCTTGTGTCGCAGGTTGTCGCAGATCACCATGACCCGCCCGTTGCGGCGGATCACCTTGCACTTGTCGCAGATCTTCTTGACGCTCGGCTTGACCTTCATGACTGTCCCTCGCCCGCGCGCGAGCCCTGGGTGGGCCGGGTGCGGGTGCCCTCTGGCGTTGTTCGGTGGGTCGGGTTACTTGTAGCGGTAGACGATGCGGCCGCGGGTCAGGTCGTACGGGCTCAGCTCCACCACGACCCGGTCCTCGGGGAGGATCCGGATGTAGTGCTGGCGCATCTTGCCCGAGATGTGAGCGAGAACCTTGTGACCGTTCGAGAGCTCCACCCTGAACATCGCGTTCGGGAGAGCCTCGACGACACTGCCCTCGATCTCGATGACCCCGTCCTTCTTGGCCATGTCCTCCGCTTACTCTCGGCCCGCCGTGGCGGGAGGTGGTGACGCAGGGCGCTGCCGACGTCCGGGACTCTGCTGTCGCATTTCATCTGGCACACGCGTGACGGCAGTCCTTGCCGCGCCGAACCAGCCGCGGGGCAACGGGCAGGACTGTGGATGCCGTGAACCGACACACCAGCCTACGCCATCCGGGCGCTGAGCACGAAATCGGGCCGGCGTCAGGCGAGGGGGGTGGGGACGATGCCGTGCGGGGCGAGGCCGGCAGTGCCCCCGTCCGGGGCGGTCAGCACCCAGAGTCCGTCGTCGGTGAGGGCCACACTGTGCTCCCAGTGCGCGGCGCGGGAGTCGTCGCAGGTCACCACGGTCCAGTCGTCGTCGAGCACCCGGGTGTCGGACGACCCGCGCACCAGCATCGGCTCCACGGCCACGCACAGCCCGGCCTTGAGCCGGGGTCCCCGCTCGCGGGTGCGGTAGTTGAGCACCTCGGGCGGCTGGTGCATGGCTGTGCCGATCCCGTGCCCGACGTAGCCCTCGACGATGGCGTAGGCGCCGTCGACGTCGTCCTCGATGGCCGCGCCGACGTCCCCGAGCCAGCCCCCCACCTGCAGGGCCGCGATGCCGGCCCACATCGCCCGCTCGGTGGCCTCGACCAGGCGGTCGTCCTCCCGGTCGCCGTCCACACCGTCGACCACCAGGCTGATCGCCGAGTCCCCGTGCCAGCCGTCGACGATCGCGCCGCAGTCCACCGAGAGCAGGTCACCGGGCTCCAGCGCACGCCGACCCGGGATGCCGTGGACGATCTCGGAGTTGACCGACAGGCACAGGCTGGCCGGGAAGCCGTGGTAGCCGAGGAAGGACGGGGTCGCGCCGTGCCCTCGGATCACGCGCTCGCCGACGGCGTCGAGCTCGGCCGTGGTGACACCGGGCCGGGCCGCGTCGCGCACGGCCTCCAGCGCCTCCGCGACCACCAGCCCTGCACGGCGCATGACCAGGATCTGGTCGAAGGTCTTGTACTCGATCCGGCTGCGGCCGAACACGCCCGCTCAGCCCTGGCCGAGCGCGGCCAGCAGCCGTGCGGTGACGTCGTCCACCTCGCCCATCCCGTCCACCTGGACGAGCAGGCCGCGCGACGCATAGATGTCGGTGAGCGGGGCGGTCTGCTCCGCGTAGATGGCCTGGCGCTCGCGGATGACGTCCTCGGTGTCGTCGCTGCGCCCGTCGGTCTCGGCCCGCCGCAGCAGCCTGGCCACCACCTCGTCGGTGTCGGCGGTCAGCTCGATCACGCGGTCAAGGGAGTGGGAGCCGTCGGCGAGGATCGCGTCGAGCTCGGTGACCTGGGCCTGGGTGCGGGGGTAGCCGTCGAGGAGGAAGCCGGCGCCCGCGTCCGCGGCGCACAGCCGGTCGCGGACGAGGTCGTTGGTCAGCTCGTCGGGCACGTAGCCGCCGGCGTCGAGAATCTCCTTGACCTTGAGCCCCAGCTCGGTACCCTCGGCGATGTTGCGGCGGAAGATGTCGCCGGTCGAGATGGCCGGGATCCTCAGGCTGTCGGCGATGCGGCCGGCCTGCGTGCCCTTGCCCGCACCGGGCGGGCCGAGGATGACCAGCCGCATCAGCGCAGGAACCCTTCGTAGTGCCGCTGCTGCAGCTGCGACTCGATCTGCTTCACCGTGTCGAGGCCGACCCCGACGACGATGAGGATCGACACGCCGCCGAACGGGAAGTTCTGGTTGGCGCCCACGAGGACCAGGGCGACGAGCGGGATCAGCGCGACCAGACCGAGGTACAGCGACCCCGGCAGAGTGATCCGGGTCAGCACGTAGTCGAGGTACTCGGCGGTCGGCCGGCCCGCGCGGATGCCCGGGATGAACCCGCCCACCTTCTTGATGTTCTCCGCGACCTCGTCGGGGTTGAACGTGATCGCCACGTAGAAGTACGTGAAGAAGACGATCAGCGCGAAGTACGAGACGATGTAGATCGGGTGGTCGCCGGCGACGAGCGTGTTCTGGATCCAGATCACCCACTCGGAGTTCGCGTCGTTGAACTGCGCGACCAGCGCCGGCAGGTACAGCAGGGACGACGCGAAGATCACCGGGATCACCCCGGCCATGTTGACCTTCATCGGGATGTAGGTGCTGGTGCCGCCGTACATCCGGCGCCCGACCATCCGCTTGGCGTACTGCACCGGCACGCGGCGCTGCGACTGCTCGACGAAGACCACCAGGGCCACGATGACGAGCCCGATCGCGATCACCAGCCCCATCACCACGAAGCCCTGCTGAACGCCGATGGCCCAGATGGACGTCGGGAAGGTGGCCGCGATCGAGGTGAAGATCAGGATCGACATGCCGTTGCCGACACCGCGCTCGGTGATCATCTCGCCGAGCCACATGATCAGGCCGGTGCCGGCCGTCATCGTCGCCACCATCAGCGTGATCGTGACCAGCGAGTCGTTCGGGATGACCGGGACCGGGCAGCCCTGGAAGAGGTTGCCGGACCGCGCCACCGCGACGTACGTCGTCGACTGCAGCACGGCGAGGGCGATCGTCAGGTACCGCGTGTACTGGGTGAGCTTGGAGGTGCCGGCCTGGCCCTCCTTCTTCAGCGCCTCGAACTTCGGGATCACCACCGTCAGCAGCTGGGTGATGATGCTCGCCGTGATGTACGGCATGATCCCGAGCGCGAAGATCGACAGCTGGAGCAGCGCGCCCCCGCTGAACAGGTTCACCAGCCCGAGCAGGTCGTTCGAGTTCTCTCCCGCGGCCAGGCACTGCTGCACGTTGGAGTAGCTCACACCCGGCGTCGGGACGAACGACCCGAGTCGGAATATGGCCATGATCCCCAGGGTGAACAGCAGCTTGCGTCGCAGGTCGGGCGTCTTGAAGGCCCGCACGAATGCGCTGAGCACTGGTCCTCCTGGTGCGCGGCTGAGCGCCGCCTGGGTCGTGGGGCCCACCCCATCGGGCGCGGCCGGGGCGTGGTGAGAGCCTACAGCGGGCCTGGTTACAGCTCCGTGGTCGAACCCCCTGCGGCGGCGATCTTCTCCTTGGCCGAGGTGGAGAACCGGTGGGCGGTGACGTCGACCGCGACGTCGATCTCGCCGTCCCCGAGGACCTTCACCTTCTCGCCCTTGCGGACGAGCCCACGGGCGACGAGGTCGTCGACGCCGACAGCTCCGCCGTCGGGGAACACCTCATCCAGGCGATCGAGGTTGACGACCTGGTACTCGGTGCGGAACGGGTTGGTGAAGCCACGGAGCTTGGGCAGGCGCATGTGCAGCGGCGTCTGGCCACCCTCGAAGCGCGAGGGGACCTGGTAACGGGCCTTGGTCCCCTTGGTGCCGCGCCCGGCGGTCTTGCCCTTGCTGCCCTCGCCGCGACCCACCCGGGTCTTGGCGGTGCGGGCGCCCGGGGCCGGTCGCAGGTGGTGCACCTTCAGCGCGTGCCCCTCGACGGCGTCGAGGCCGCCCTCGTCGGCGGCGGGCTTCTTCGCCGTCGTGCTCTTCTTCGCAGCCGGGGACTTCTTCGTCGCCGTGCTCTTCTTCGTTCCCATGTCAGTCGACCTCCTCGACGGCGACGAGGTGCGTCACCGTGCTGACCATGCCGCGGATCTCCGGCCGGTCCTCCTTGACGACGATGTCGCCGATGCGCTTGAGCCCGAGCGTCCGCAGGGTGTCCCTCTGGTTCTGCTTCCCACCGATGCCCGAACGGGTCTGAGTCACCTTGAGCCGGCCCATCACGCGCTCGCCCCCGCAGCCCTGGCGCGCAGCAGCGCCGCCGGTGCGACGTCCTCGATCGGCAGGCCGCGCCGGGCGGCGACGGCCTCGGGCCGCTCCAGTCCCCGCAGGCCCGCGACGGTCGCGTGCACGATGTTGATGGCGTTGTCCGAGCCGAGCGACTTGGTCAGGATGTCGTGGATCCCGGCGCACTCCAGCACCGCGCGCACCGGGCCGCCGGCGATCACGCCGGTACCCGGGGACGCCGGCTTAAGCATCACGACACCGGCAGAGGCCTCACCCGTGATCGGGTGGGGGATGGTGCCCTGGATGCGCGGGACCTTGAAGAAGTTCTTCTTGGCCTCCTCCACACCCTTGGCGATCGCCGCGGGCACCTCCTTGGCCTTGCCGTAGCCGACGCCGACCTGGCCGTCGCCGTCGCCGACGACGACGAGGGCGGTGAAGCTGAAGCGGCGACCACCCTTGACGACCTTGGCGACGCGGTTGATGGTCACGACGCGCTCGACGAAGTTGGTGCGGTCTCCGCCCTGGCGGTTGTCGCGGCCGCCCTGGCGGTCACGGCGGTCACCGCCGCTGCGCTGGGGTCCAGGCATGTTTCGTACCTCTCTCTGCAGTCGTGTGCGCCTAGAGGGCGAGCCCGCCGGAGCGGGCGCCCTCTGCGACGGCGGCCACGCGGCCGTGGTAGCGGTTGCCACCGCGGTCGAAGACCACGGCCTCGATCCCCGCGGCCTTGGCGCGCTCGGCGACGAGCTCGCCGACCTTGCGGGCCTTGGTGGTCTTGTCGTCGGTCGACGACCGCAGGTCGCTCTCCATCGTGGACGCCGAGGCCAGCGTGCGGCCAGCCGTGTCGTCGACCACCTGGACGAACAGGTGGCGTGAGGAGCGGTTGATGACCAGCCGCGGACGCGCCTGGTTTCCGGAGACCTTCTTGCGCACGCGCAGGTGCCGGCGTCCGCGGGCCGCGATGTTGTTCTTGCCCGCGCCTCCACCGCTGCGCTTGATGCCGATCGCCATCGTCACTTACCAGCCTTTCCGACCTTGCGGCGGATCTGCTCCCCGGCGTACCGGACACCCTTGCCCTTGTACGGGTCGGGCTTGCGGAGCTTACGGATGTTCGCGGCGACCTCGCCGACCCGCTGCTTGTCGATCCCGGCGACCGACAACTTCGTGGGGCTCTCCACCGCGAACGTGATGCCGTCCGGGGGCGTGATGACGACCGGGTGGCTGAAGCCCAGGGCGAACTCGAGGTTCGACCCCTTCGCGACCACGCGGTACCCGGTGCCGACGATCTCGAGGTTTTTCTCGTAGCCCTGGGTGACACCCGTGACCATGTTGGCCAGCAGGGTGCGGGTCAGCCCGTGCAGCGATCGCGACACTCGCTCGTCGTTCGGGCGGGCGACGTCGATCGCGCCGCCGTCGCCTTCGGCGACGGTGATGGGCTCGGCCACGGTGTGGGTGAGGGTGCCCTTGGGTCCCTTCACCGTCACCAGGCGTCCGTCGATGCTGACCTCGACCCCGGACGGAACCGGGACGGGCAGCCTGCCGATGCGGGACATGCTTCTCCTCTCCCGGTTACCAGACGTAGGCGAGGACTTCCCCGCCTACACCCTGCTTGTTGGCCTGCCGGTCGGTCAGCAGGCCGGTCGACGTCGAGATGATCGCGACGCCGAGGCCTCCCAGCACCCGGGGCAGGTTCGTGGACTTGGCGTAGACGCGCAGACCGGGCTTGCTCACCCGGCGCACGCCGGCGATCGAACGCTCTCGGTTGGGACCGAACTTGAGGTCGATGGTGAGCGTCTTGCCCACCTCGGCGTCCTCGACCTTCCAGCCGGCGATGTAGCCCTCGGCCTGCAGGATCTCGGCGATCCGCGACTTCAGCTTGCTGTACGGCATGGAGACGACGTCGTGATACGCCGAGTTGGCGTTCCGGAGCCGCGTCAGCATGTCCGCGATCGGGTCTGTCATGGTCATTGGGCTCGTCTGCCCTTCCTCACCGTGGTTTCCGCCTTCCCTGTCGAGGGAACGGGACCTGCGGCGCTGTAGTGATCTGGGTCGCGCGTTACCAGGAGCTCTTGGTCACTCCGGGCAGCTCACCGCGGTGTGCCATCTCTCGCAGGCACACCCGGCACAGCCCGAACTTTCGGTACACCGAGTGCGGACGCCCGCACTTCTGGCACCGCGTGTAGGCGCGCACCGAGAACTTCGGCTTGCGCGCTGCCTTGTTGATCAGCCCTGTCTTGGCCATCAGCTCTCCCTCAGTTCTCCTTGAACGGGAAGCCCAGACGGCGCAGCAGCGCCCGGCCCTCGTCGTCCGTCGTCGCGCTGGTCACGATCGTGATGTCCATGCCCCGGACCCGGTCGATCCGGTCCTGGTCGATCTCATGGAACATCGACTGCTCGTTCAGGCCGAACGTGTAGTTGCCCTGGCCGTCGAACTGCTTGGGCGACAGGCCGCGGAAGTCACGGATGCGGGGCAGCGCCAGCGACAGGAGACGGTCCAGGAACTCCCACATCCGGTCGCCGCGCAGCGTCGTGTGCGCACCGATCGGCATGCCCTCGCGCAGCTTGAACTGGGCGATGGACTTGCGGGCCTTGGTCACCGCCGGCTTCTGGCCGGTGATGGTGGCGAGGTCGCGCACGGCGCCGTCGATCATCTTCGAGTCGCGGGCGGCTTCGCCGACGCCCATGTTCACGACGACCTTGACGGGGCCCGGCACCTGCATGACGTTGCCGTAGCCGAACTCCTCGCGCAGGCCGCCGAGGATCTCCTCGCGGTACCTCTGCTTGAGCCTCGGCATCGCGCGAGCGCTCGCCGTCGTGGTCTCTTCGGTCTGGGTGCTCATCAGATGTCCTTACCGGAGCGCTTGGCCACGCGGACGCGCACCGTCCGCTCCCGACCGTCGCGCTGCGTCGTCTCGGTCCGGTACCCGGCCCGGGTCGGCTTCTTGGTCTCCGGGTCCACCAGCATCACGTTGCTGATGTGGATCGGAGCCTCGTGGATCTCGATGCCACCGGTGCGGGCGCCGCGACCGCTGCGACCCGCCTTGATGTGCTTCTTCACCCGGTTGACGCCCTCGACCAGCACGCGCTGACGCTCGGTGTCGACCTCGATCACCTTGCCCTGCTTGCCGCGGTCGCCTCCGCGCGACCCCGTCGCGCCGGAGACGACCTGCACGAGGTCGCCCTTCTTGATCTTCAGCTTCGCCTTGTGGTTCGTCGCCATGTCAGAGCACCTCCGGTGCGAGCGAGATGATCCTCATGAACTTCTTGTCTCGCAGCTCGCGGCCGACGGGACCGAAGATGCGCGTCCCGCGCGGGTCGCCGTCCGGCTTGAGGATCACCGCGGCGTTCTCGTCGAAGCGGATGTACGAGCCGTCGGGCCGGCGCCGCTCCTTGCGTGTGCGCACGACCACGGCCTTGACGACGTCGCCCTTCTTGACGTTGCCACCCGGGATCGCGTCCTTGACGGTCGCGACGATGACGTCACCGATGCCCGCGTAGCGACGCCCGGAACCGCCGAGGACGCGGATGCAGAGGATCTCCTTGGCACCCGTGTTGTCGGCGACCTTCAGTCGCGACTCCTGCTGGATCACTTGGCCTTCTCCAGTACTTCCACGACACGCCAGCGCTTCGTGGCCGACAGCGGCCGGGTCTCCATGATCCGGACGCTGTCACCGACACCGCACGCGTTGGCCTCGTCGTGCGCCTTCACCTTGCTGGTACGGCGCAGGACCTTGCCGTAGAGCGGGTGCTTGACCCGGTCCTCCACAGCGACCACGACGGTCTTGTCCATCTTGTCGCTGACCACGTAGCCGCGACGGGTCTTGCGGTACCCGCGCGTCTGCTCGGCGTCGGTCGTGTCCACTGTCGTCTCTGCCTTGTCCACTTGGTTCTCGGTCACTTGGGGGCCTCCTGTTCCGGCCCGGCGTCGCCGATGCCCAGCTCACGCTCGCGCATGATCGTGTAGATGCGGGCGATGTCGCGGCGTACCGCGCGCAGCCGTCCGTGGCTCTCCAGCTGACCGGTGGCCGACTGGAAACGGAGGTTGAACAACTCCTCCTTGGCCTTGCGCAGCTCGGAGACGAGGCGGTCCTCCTCGAAGGTCCGCAGCTGCTCGGGCACGAGGTCCTTCGAACCCACGGCCATCAGTGGTCACCACCCTCGCGCTGGACGAAACGGCACTTCATCGGGAGCTTGTGCATCGCCAGGCGCATCGCCTCGCGGGCCACCGGCTCCGGGACGCCGGACAGCTCGAACATCACGCGTCCGGGCTTCACGTTCGCGATCCACCACTCGGGCGAGCCCTTGCCCGACCCCATCCGGGTCTCGGCGGGCTTCTTCGTCAGCGGCCGGTCCGGGTAGATGTTGATCCAGACCTTGCCGCCACGCTTGATGTAGCGGGTCATCGCGATCCGGGCCGACTCGATCTGCCGGTTGGTGACGTAGGCAGGCTCGACGGCCTGGATCCCGTAGTCACCGAAGGCGATCGTGGTGCCACCCTTGGCAGCCCCGGACCTCTTGGGGTGGTGCTGCTTGCGGTGCTTCAGCCGACGGGGGACGAGCATGGCTCAGCCCTCCTTCTGCGGCGGGGCCGCGTCGGTACCGGCGGGCGCCGCGGCCTGCTCCGCGGGAGCGGACGCCGAGCCCTCCGGTCGCGTACCACGAGCCGGCCGGCTGCCACGGGCGGGCCGCTCGGCCCGGGGTCCGCGGGGAGCCCGGGGGGCAGCCGCCTGCTGCTGGGCGAGCTCGCGGTTCGTGACGTCGCCCTTGTAGATCCACACCTTCACGCCGATCCGGCCGAAGGTGGTCTTGGCCTCGTAGAACCCGTAGTCGATGTTCGCGCGAAGCGTGTGCAGCGGTACGCGGCCCTCGCGGTAGAACTCGCTCCGGCTCATCTCCGCGCCACCGAGGCGACCGGAGCACTGCACCCGGATGCCCTTGGCGCCGGCGCGCTGAGACGTCTGCATCCCCTTGCGCATGGCCCGTCGGAACGAGACGCGGCTGGAGAGCTGCTCGGCGATGCCCTGCGCGACCAGCTGCGCGTCGGTCTCGGGGTTCTTGACCTCGAGGATGTTCAGCTGGACCTGCTTGCCGGTCAGCTTCTCGAGCTCGCTGCGCAGGCGGTCCGCCTCGGCACCACGACGACCGATGACGATGCCCGGGCGCGCCGTGTGGATGTCCACACGAACGCGGTCACGGGTGCGCTCGATCTCGACCTTGGAGATGCCAGCACGCTCCATGCCCGTCGACATCAGGGCGCGGATGGAGACATCCTCCTTGACGTAGTCGCGGTAGCGCTGACCGTCCTTGGTGCTGTCAGCGAACCACCGCGACTTGTGGTCGGTGGTGATGCCCAGGCGGAACCCGTGCGGGTTGACCTTCTGTCCCACTAGGAGTTCCTTCCCTTCGTGCTGGCTGCCTTGGTGGCAGCCTTCTTCGCCGGCGTCTTGGACGCCTTGGACTGGGGGGCAGGCGCGGCCTTCGGGGCCGGCTTCGCCTTCTTGGGTGCCACCTTGACCTCGTCACGGCCCGCGACGACCACGGTGATGTGGCTTGTCCGCTTGCGGACCCGGAAGGCACGCCCCTGAGCGCGCGGACGGAAGCGCTTCATCGTCGCGCCCTCGTCCACGTACGCCGTGTGCACGACCAGGTCGCGCTCATCGAACGCCTCGCTCGCCCGGTCGGCCTTGACCCGGGCGTTGGCGATCGCGCTCTCGACGACCTTCAGCACCGGCTCGCTCGCGGCCTGCGGGGCGAACCGCAGCACCGAGACCGCCTCGCTCGCCTGCCGGCCACGGATGAGGTCGACGACGCGTCGGGCCTTCTGGGGCGTGACGCGGACGTACCGCGCCTGCGCCTTGGCTTCCATCGCTGTCCTGCCTTCTCGTGAAGTCTCTACTGGCAACCGGAGGGTCCTCCGCCTCAGCGGCGGCGGTTCTTCCGGTCGTCCTTCTCGTGGCCGCGGAAGGTCCGCGTGGGGGCGAACTCCCCGAGCTTGTGACCGACCATCGCCTCGGTGACGAACACCGGGACGTGCTTGCGGCCGTCGTGCACCGCGAGCGTGTGGCCCAGCATCTCCGGGACGATCATGGAACGCCGTGACCAGGTCTTGATGACGTTCTTGGTGCCCTTCTCGTTCTGCGTCTCCACCTTCTTGAACAGGTGGTCGTCGACGAAGGGGCCCTTCTTCAGGCTGCGAGGCATGTCGTTTCAGGCTCCTGTCAGCGCTTCTTGCCGGAACGGCGGCGACGAATGATCTGGCGGTCGCTGGACTTGTTCGGCCGGCGGGTCCGGCCTTCCTTCTGGCCCCACGGGCTGACGGGGTGGCGACCGCCCGAGGTCTTGCCCTCTCCACCACCGTGCGGGTGATCGACTGGGTTCATCACGACACCGCGAACGGTCGGGCGCTTGCCCTTCCAGCGCATCCGGCCCGCCTTACCCCAGTTGATGTTGGACTGCTCGGCGTTGCCGACCTCGCCGACGGTGGCCCGGCACCGCACGTCGACGTTGCGGATCTCACCCGACGGCATCCGGAGCTGCGCGTTCACGCCCTCCTTGGCCACCAGCTGCACCGAGGTTCCGGCGGAGCGGGCGATCTTGGCGCCGCCGCCGGGGCGGAGCTCGATCGCGTGCACGACCGTGCCGACGGGGATGTTGCGCAGCGGCACGTTGTTGCCCGGCTTGATGTCGGCCGCCGGCCCGTTCTCGACGGTGTCACCCTGCTTCAGGCGCGTCGGCGCGATGATGTAGCGCTTGGTGCCGTCGAGGTAGTGGAGCAGCGCGATCCGCGCGGTGCGGTTCGGGTCGTACTCGATGTGCGCCACCTTGGCCGGCACGCCGTCCTTGTCATGACGACGAAAGTCGATGATGCGGTAGGCGCGCTTGTGGCCACCACCGTGGTGGCGCGTGGTGATCCGGCCGGAGCTGTTGCGCCCACCCTTCTTCGAGAGGGGCCGAACCAGCGACTTCTCCGGCTCCGACCTGGTGACCTCGACGAAGTCGGCGACGCTGGCGCCACGGCGGCCGGGCGTCGTCGGCTTGTACTTGCGGATTCCCATGGTGAGTCAGTCCTCGTGTCTGGCAGACAGTGTCGAGCAGGCGGTCAGGAGACCGGTCCGCCGAAGATGTCGATGGTTCCTTCTCTGAGTGTGACGATCGCGCGCTTCGTGTCCTTGCGCTTGCCCAGGCCGAACCGCGTGCGGCGGGTCTTGCCCTGACGGTTGAGCGTGTTCACCGACGCCACCTTGACGTCGAACACGCGCTCGACCGCGAGACGGATCTCGGTCTTGTTCGCGCGGGGGTCGACGAGGAACGTGTACTTGCCCTCGTCGAGCAGCCCGTAGCTCTTCTCCGAGACGACCGGCGCGATCAGGACGTCACGGGGGTCCTTGCCGAGCGTGTGCTTCAGCGTGCCGCTCACTTCGAGTCCTCCTCGTCGGCAGAGTCGGTGACCTCGGCCTCCGTGGCCACGGCCTTCGCGCCCTTGCCGCGGCTGGGACCGGCCAGGAACGCCTGCAGGCCAGCCTCGGTGAAGACCACGTCGTCGGCGCAGAGCACGTCGTAGGTGTTCAGCTGGTCCGAGGTCAGCACATGCACGCGATGGGCGTTGCGCAGGCTCTTGACGCCGACGACGTCGTCGCGGTGAAGCACCACGAGGACGTGCTTGCGGCTGCTGAGTCCCTCCAGCGCGGCGACCGCCGTCTTGGTCGAGGGCAGGTCGCCGTCGACGACCGAGCTCAGCACGTGCACCCGTCCGTGGCGGGCCCGGTCCGAGAGGGCGCCGCGCAGGGCGGCGGCCTTCATCTTCTTGGGCGTCCGCTGGCTGTAGTCACGCGGCGTCGGTCCGTGGACGACGCCACCACCGGTGAACTGCGGAGCGCGCAGGGAACCTTGCCGAGCGCGGCCGGTGCCCTTCTGCTTGTACGGCTTAGCGCCGCCGCCTCGCACCTCACCGCGTGTCTTGGTCGAGTGGGTGCCCTGACGCGCGGCGGCGAGCTGCGCCACCACGACCTGGTGGATCAGCGGCACGTTGGTCTGGACGTCGAACACCTCGGCGGGCAGCTCGACGGTGCCCGCCACCGCGCCCTTGGCGTCGACGACGTCGATGCTGCGTGCGCCCTCGGCGGGAGACTCCTTCTTGAGGGAGTTCTTCATGGAGGTGGCCATCGTCAGGCTCCCTTCGCGGCGCTGCGGACGAGGACGACGGCACCGCGGGAGCCGGGGACCGCGCCCTTGACGAGCAGCAGCCCCCGCTCGACGTCCACGGCGTGCACCGTCAGGTTCTGCGTGCTCTGGCGGACCCCGCCCATGCGCCCCGCCATCCGCATGCCCTTGAACACGCGGCCGGGCGTCGCGCACCCGCCGATCGAGCCGGGCTTGCGGTGGTTGCGGTGCGCACCGTGGGAGGCGCCCACGCCGTGGAAGCCGTGACGCTTCATCACGCCGGCGAAGCCCTTGCCCTTGGTGGTGCCGACGACGTCGACACTCTGCCCGGCCTCGAACACCTCGACCGTGAGCTCCTGGCCAAGTGAGTACTCGCCGGCGTCGGCCGTGCGCAGCTCCACCAGGTGCCGGCGGGGCGTGACACCCGCCTTGGCGAAGTGCCCGGACAGGGGCTGGTTGACCTTGCGGGGGTCGATGGCGCCGAAGGCGATCTGGACGGCGGCGTAGCCGTCCGTCTCGACGTCGCGCAGCTGCGTCACGACGCACGGACCCGCCTGCACGACGGTCACGGGGACCAGACGTCCAGCGTCGTCCCAGACCTGCGTCATGCCGAGCTTGGTGCCCAGCAGACCGGAGAGACGGCCAGTGGTTGCAGTAGACATTGGTCTGATATCCCTCAGGTCCTCAGAGCTTGATCTCGATGTTCACGTCGGCCGGCAGGTCGAGTCGCATCAGCGAGTCGACGGCCTTGGGCGTGGGATCGATGATGTCGATGAGCCGCTTGTGGGTGCGCATCTCGAAGTGCTCGCGGCTGTCCTTGTACTTGTGGGGCGACCGGATGACGCAGAACACGTTCTTCTCCGTCGGCAACGGCACAGGCCCCACCACGGTGGCACCGGCACGCTGGACCGTGTCCACGATCTTGCGCGCCGAGGTGTCGATCACCTCGTGGTCGTAGGACTTGAGCCGGATGCGGATCTTCTGTGCAGCCATGGCGTCCTGTGACTCTCTCTCGTCGTCCCGCTGCTGTCTCCCGGTCTCGCCGGTTGCGCCGACCCCCGAGGTCGGGTGTGTCGTGCGCCTCGGCACACGACTCCGCCCGATTGTTCTGCGTTTCGGTGGGTCGTCGGTTCCCGGTGGACCGGGGCGTCGACACGTGGGGCGTGAGTTCCCCCGCACCAGCGCGCATGAATGCGGCCGGCACGTGCGCCGAACAACCTGGCCAGTGTGCCAGAGGGCGAAGCCCTTTGGCCAATCCGGTACGGGGTCGCGGGCTCGGCCCGCGACCCCGTACCGGAGAGTGCTACTTGAGGATCTTCGTGACCCGGCCGGCGCCGACGGTGCGGCCGCCCTCGCGGATCGCGAACTTGAGGCCTTCCTCCATCGCGATCGGCTGGATCAGGTCGACCTTCATCTCGGTGTTGTCGCCGGGCATCACCATCTCCGTGCCCTCGGGCAGCTGGATGACACCGGTGACGTCCGTCGTCCGGAAGTAGAACTGCGGCCGGTAGTTCGAGTAGAAGGGGTTGTGCCGTCCACCCTCGTCCTTGGACAGGATGTAGACGTTCGACTCGAACTCGGTGTGCGGGGTGATCGAACCCGGCTTGCAGATGACCTGGCCGCGCTCGACCTCCTCGCGCTTGGTGCCGCGGAGCAGGAGGCCGACGTTCTCCCCTGCCCTGGCGTCGTCCAAGGTCTTCCGGAACATCTCGATCGCGGTGACGGTCGTCTTGGACGACGTGTCCTTGATCCCGACGATCTCGATCTCCTGGTTCGGGAGGAGCACGCCGCGCTCGACCCGACCGGTCACCACCGTGCCGCGCCCGGTGATGGTGAACACGTCCTCGACGGGCATCAGGAACGGCTTGTCGACGTCGCGCTCGGGCTCCGGCACCGCGGTGTCCACGGCGTCCATGAGCTCCAACAGCTTGGTGCTCCACTCCTCGTCGCCCTCGAGCGCCTTGAGCGCCGAGACACGGATCACGGGGAGGTCGTCACCGGGGAACTCGTAGGAGGACAGCAGCTCGCGGACCTCCATCTCGACGAGCTCGAGGAGCTCCTCGTCCTCGACCATGTCGGACTTGTTCAGCGCCACGACGATGTAGGGGACGCCGACCTGGCGGGCCAGGAGCACGTGCTCCTTGGTCTGCGGCATCGGTCCGTCGGTGGCGGCGACCACCAGGATCGCGCCGTCCATCTGCGCCGCGCCGGTGATCATATTCTTGATGTAGTCGGCGTGACCCGGGCAGTCGACGTGCGCGTAGTGACGCGCCTCGGTCTGGTACTCGACGTGCGCGATCGAGATCGTGATCCCGCGCTGCTTCTCCTCCGGCGCCTTGTCGATCTGGTCGAACGGCGTGAAGGGGTTGAGCTCGGGGTGCTTGTCGTGCAGCACCTTGGTGATCGCCGCTGTCAGCGTCGTCTTCCCGTGGTCGATGTGACCGATGGTGCCGATGTTGACGTGCGGCTTAGTCCGCTCGAACTTCGCCTTACCCACTGGGGGTCCTCCTCGAGAGCTGGTCGTGTACGCCGTCCGGGGTGCCGGAGCGAACGCGTGAGTCTAGCCGCCGGCCGTGTGGCCGGGGTGTCCTGCTGGCTGGCGCGAGATCACTCGCCCCGGATCTTCTTGATGATCTCCTCGGCCACCGCGCGCGGGACCTCGGCGTAGCTGTCGAACTGCATCGAGTACACCGCGCGCCCCTGGGTCTTGGACCGCAGGTCGCCGACGTAGCCGAACATCTCCGACAACGGAACGAGCGCCCGCACTACCTTGGCGCCGCTCGCGTCCTCCATGGCCTGGATCTGGCCACGGCGGGAGTTGAGGTCGCCGATCACGTCGCCCATGTAGTCCTCGGGCGTACGCACCTCGACGGCCATCATCGGCTCGAGCAGGGCCGGGTCGGCCCTCCGCACGGCCTCCTTGAGCACCTGCGAGCCGGCGATCTTGAAGGCCATCTCGGACGAGTCGACGTCGTGGTACGCGCCGTCGAGCAGCGTCGCCTTCACGCCGACCAACGGGTAGCCGGCGATGACGCCGAGCTCCATCGCGTCCTGGATGCCCTTGTCGACGCTGGGGATGTACTCGCGGGGGATCCGGCCGCCGGTGACCTTGTTGACGAACTCGTACATCTGCCCGTCGGCGGTGTCCATCGGCTCGATGGTCACCTGGACCTTCGCGAACTGACCCGACCCACCGGTCTGCTTCTTGTGGGTGTAGTCGATCTTCACCACCGACTGGCGGATCGTCTCGCGGTAGGCCACCTGCGGCTTGCCGACGTTCGCCTCGACCTTGAACTCGCGCCGCATCCGGTCTACCAGGATGTCGAGGTGGAGCTCGCCCATCCCCTTGATGATGGTCTGGCCGGTCTCCTCGTCGAGCTGGACCTGGAACGTCGGGTCCTCCTCGGCGAGCTTCTGGATCGCGGTGCCGAGCTTCTCCTGGTCACCCTTGGTCTTCGGCTCGATCGCCACCGAGATGACGGGCTCGGGGAACGTCATCGACTCGAGCACGATCTGGTCGCTCGGGTCGCACAGCGTGTCGCCCGTCGTGGTGTCCTTGAGGCCGATCATCGCGTAGATGTGGCCGGCCATCGCCTCGTCGACCGGGTTCTCCTTGTTGGAGTGCATCTGGAACAGCTTGCCGATGCGCTCCTTCCTTCCCTTGGTCGAGTTCACGACACCGGACCCGGCGGCGACCCGGCCCGAGTACACGCGGACGTACGTCAGCTTGCCGAAGAACGGGTGGGTCGCGACCTTGAAGGCCAGCGCCGAGAAGGGCTCGGTCGCGTCGGGCTTGCGAACGATCTCCTTCTCCTCGTCGCGGACGTCGTGGCCCACCATCGGCGGCACGTCCAGCGGAGAGGGCAGGAAGTCGAGGACGGCGTCGAGCATCGGCTGCACGCCCTTGTTCTTGAAGGCCGAGCCGCACATCACCGGGTACAGCTCGCTGGCCACGGTGAGCTTGCGGATCGCGCCCTTGATCTCCTCCGGCGTCAGGTCCTCGCCACCGAGGTACTTCTCCAGCAGGTGCTCGTCCGTCTCGGCGACCGTCTCGACCAGGTGGTGGCGGTACTCGGCAGCCTTCTCGGCGAGGTCGGCCGGGATCTCCTCGATCGTGTACGCCTCACCCTTGTCGGTGTCTCCACGCCACGTCAGCGCGCGCATGTACACGAGGTCGACGATGCCGATGAAGTCGCTCTCGGCGCCGATCGGGAGCTGGATCACCAGCGGCTTGGCGCCCAGACGCTCGGTGATCGTGCGGACCGTGAAGTAGAAGTCGGCCCCGAGCTTGTCCATCTTGTTGACGAAGCAGATGCGCGGGACGTCGTACTTGTCGGCCTGGCGCCAGACGGTCTCGGACTGGGGCTCGACCCCCTCCTTGCCGTCGAACACCGCCACGGCACCGTCGAGCACCCGCAGGGACCGCTCCACCTCGACCGTGAAGTCGACGTGCCCGGGGGTGTCGATGATGTTGATCTGGGTGCCCTCCCAGAAGCACGTCGTGGCGGCGGAGGTGATGGTGATCCCCCGCTCCTGCTCCTGCTCCATCCAGTCCATCGTGGCGGCGCCGTCGTGGACCTCACCGATCTTGTAGTTGATCCCGGTGTAGAACAGGATCCGCTCGGTGGTGGTGGTCTTGCCGGCGTCGATGTGCGCCATGATGCCGATGTTCCGGACCTTGGTGAGGTCGGTCAGCACGTCCTGTGCCACGGTGTCAGTGCCTCGTCTCGTCGTCTCTCGGTCCAGCAGAAGTGCTGTTACCAGCGGTAGTGCGCGAAGGCCTTGTTCGACTCCGCCATCTTGTGGGTGTCCTCGCGGCGCTTGACCGCCGCGCCGAGGCCGTTGCTCGCGTCGAGGATCTCGTTCATCAACCGCTCGGTCATCGTCTTCTCCCGGCGTGCGCGCGAGTACCCGACCAGCCAGCGCAGAGCCAGCGTGGTGGAACGACCGGGCTTGACCTCGACCGGCACCTGGTAGGTGGCGCCACCGACGCGACGGCTCTTGACCTCGAGAGCCGGCTTGACGTTGTCCAGCGCGCGCTTGAGCGCGATCACCGGGTCGTTGCCGCTCTTCTCGCGGGCGCCCTCGAGCGCGCCGTAGACGATCCGCTCGGCGGTCGACTTCTTGCCGGCGGTCAGGATCTTGTTCACGAGCTGGGTGACCAGCGGCGAGTTGTACACCGGGTCGACCACCAGCGGCCTCTTCGGGGCCGGGCCCTTGCGCGGCATCAGCTCTTCTCCTTCTTCGCGCCGTACCGGCTACGAGCCTGCTTGCGGTTCTTCACGGCCTGGGTGTCCAGCGAGCCGCGGACGATCTTGTACCGGACGCCGGGCAGGTCCTTCACGCGGCCGCCGCGGACGAGCACGATCGAGTGCTCCTGCAGGTTGTGGCCGACGCCGGGGATGTACGCGGTCACCTCGATGCCGCTGGAGAGCCGGACGCGCGCGACCTTGCGCAGCGCGGAGTTCGGCTTCTTGGGCGTGGTGGTGTAGACGCGGGTGCAGACGCCACGGCGCTGGGGGCTCCCCTTCAGCGCCGGGGTCTTCTGCTTCCCGACCTTGTCCTGCCGGCCCTTGCGCACCAGCTGCTGGATCGTGGGCACCGATGATCTCCGTCTGCTCGTCAGTTCTCTTGCCGACCCCCGCGTTCGGGTGTGTCGGCCGGGTGTTCCGGTACGCGGTCCTCAGATCTCGGGACACACGCGAAGGCCCGGGCGTACCCAGGCACGGCGCCTGAGCCTACCGTCGGGTCCGCGGGAGCGTCAAAACCGTTCCCCAGCCACCTGTCAGGCCCAGCGCGAGCGTGGCGCCGCGCCGCGCCTGACAGGTCGGCTGCTCAGCGGGGGTATCCGCCGAGGTCGAACTCCTCCAGCGGCACTGCCTGGCCGGAGCCGACGCCGAAGTGGTCGTAGTCGACGTCCTCGTAGCCGGGCATCGCGTACATCGCCGCCTTGGCCTCCTCGGTCGGCTCCACCCGGACGTTGCGGTACCGCGTCAGGCCGGTGCCGGCCGGGATCAGCTTGCCGAGGATCACGTTCTCCTTGAGCCCCAGCAGGGGGTCGCTGCGACCGTGCAGGGCCGCCTCGGTGAGCACCCGGGTCGTCTCCTGGAAGGAGGCGGCCGAGAGCCACGAGTCGGTGGCCAGCGAGGCCTTCGTGATTCCCATCAGCTCGGGGCGGCCGGCGGCGGGGGACCCGCCCTCGGACACGACCCGACGGTTCTCCTCCTCGAAGCGCGAGCGCTCCGCGAGCTCACCGGGCAGCAGGGAGGCGTCCCCGGCGTCGATGATGGTCACCCGGCGCAGCATCTGCCGGACGATCACCTCGATGTGCTTGTCGTGGATCCCGACGCCCTGACTGCGGTAGACCTCCTGGACCTCGTCGACCAGGTGCTTCTGCACGGCGCGCGGCCCGAGGATCCGGAGCACCTGCTTCGGGTCGATCGCGCCCTGGACCAGCTGCTGACCGACCTCGACGTGCTCGCCGTCGGCCACCATCAGGCGGGCCCGCTTCGACAGCGGGTGCGCGATCTCCTCCGAGCCGTCGTCCGGCGTGATCACCAGGCGACGGACGCGGTCGGCCTCGTCGATGGTGACGCGACCGGCGACCTCGGAGATCGGGGCGACGCCCTTGGGGGTACGCGCCTCGAAGAGCTCCTGCACACGCGGCAGACCGTGCGTGATGTCGTCGCCCGCCACACCACCGGTGTGGAAGGTCCGCATCGTCAGCTGGGTGCCCGGCTCGCCGATGGACTGCGCCGCGATGATGCCCACCGCCTCGCCGATGTCCACGAGCTTGCCGGTCGCCAGGCTGCGGCCGTAGCACTTCGCGCACGTGCCGACCTTGGACTCGCAGGTGAGCACCGAGCGGATCTTGATCTCGATGACGCCCTCGGCAACCAGCGCGTCGATCAGCACGTCGCCGACGTCGCTGCCTGCCTCGGCGAGCACCTTCTTACGCATGGTGACGTCGGCGGCGAGCGTCCGCGAGTAGACGCTGGTCTCGACGTCCTCGCCGCGGCGCACGCCCTGCGGCGTCTCCTCGGCGATCTGCAGGGTCAGGCCCCGCTCGGTGCCGCAGTCGTCCTCGCGGACGATGACGTCCTGCGACACATCGACGAGCCGGCGCGTGAGGTACCCGGAGTCTGCGGTCCGCAGCGCGGTGTCCGCCAGCCCCTTGCGGGCGCCGTGCGTCGCGATGAAGTACTCCAGGACGGTCAGGCCCTCGCGGAAGTTCGACTTGATCGGCCGCGGGATGATCTCGCCCTTGGGGTTGGCCACCAGGCCGCGCATACCGGCGATCTGACGGACCTGCATCCAGTTGCCTCGGGCGCCCGAGCTGACCATCCGGAAGACCGAGTTGGTCTTGGGCAGGCTGCCCTCGAGCTCCTTGGCGACCTCGTTGGTGGCCTGGGTCCAGATCTCGATGAGCTCCTGGCGGCGCTCGTCGTCGGTGATCAGGCCCAGCTCGAACTGCTGCTGCACCTTCTCCGCCTTGGCCTCGTAGGCCTCGAGGATCTCCTGCTTGCGCGGCGGGGTCACCACGTCGGAGATCGAGATCGTCACGCCCGACCGGGTGGCCCAGTGGAACCCGGCCTCCTTGAGCGCGTCGAGCGTCGCCGCCACCTGGACCTTGGGGTAGCGCTCCGCCAGGTCGTTGACGATCGTCGACAGCTTCTTCTTGTCGGCCTCGGTGTTGACGAAGGTGTAGTCCGCCGGGAGCGTCTCGTTGAAGAGCGCGCGGCCCAGGGTCGTGGAGACCAGCAGGGGCTGACCCTGCTCCCAGCCCTCCGGCAGCTCCGTGCCGGCGGGCGGGACGACGCCCTCGAGGCGGATCCTCACCATCGCGTTGACGTCGAGCTCGTGCGCGTCGTAGGCCATGATCGCCTCGGCGATGGAGCCGAAGACGCGACCCTCACCGGGCGCGTCATCCTTCTCCGAGGTCATGTGGAACAGGCCGATGATCATGTCCTGGGTCGGCATGGTCACCGGGCGTCCGTCGGCCGGCTTGAGGATGTTGTTGCTCGAGAGCATCAGGATCCGCGCCTCGGCCTGGGCCTCGGCGGACAGCGGCAGGTGCACCGCCATCTGGTCGCCGTCGAAGTCCGCGTTGAACGCGGTGCAGACGAGCGGGTGGATCTGGATGGCCTTGCCCTCGACGAGCTGCGGCTCGAAGGCCTGGATGCCCAGCCGGTGCAGCGTCGGTGCGCGGTTCAGCAGCACCGGGTGCTCGGCGATGACCTCTTCGAGCACGTCCCAGACCTCGGGACGAACGGCGCGCTCCACCATCCGCTTGGCGGACTTGATGTTCTGCGCGTGCGAGAGGTCGACGAGGCGCTTCATCACGAACGGCTTGAAAAGCTCGATCGCCATGTACTTCGGCAGACCACACTGGTGCAGCTTGAGCTGCGGACCCGACACGATGACCGAACGGCCCGAGTAGTCCACGCGCTTGCCCAGCAGGTTCTGACGGAAACGACCCTGCTTGCCCTTGAGCATGTCGGACAGCGACTTCAGCGGCCGGTTGCCCGGGCCGGTGACCGGACGACCACGACGGCCGTTGTCGAACAGCGAGTCGACGGCCTCCTGGAGCATCCGCTTCTCGTTGTTGACGATGATCTCGGGTGCACCGAGGTCGAGCAGGCGCTTGAGCCGGTTGTTCCGGTTGATCACGCGGCGGTACAGGTCGTTGAGGTCGGAAGTCGCGAACCGGCCACCGTCGAGCTGCACCATCGGACGCAAGTCAGGCGGGATCACGGGGACGGCGTCGAGCACCATGCCCAGCGGGCTGTTCTGCGTCTTGCGGAACGCGTCGACGACCTTGAGGCGCTTGAGGGCACGGACCTTCTTCTGGCCCTTGCCGTTCGCGATCGTGTCGCGCAGCGACGCGACCTCGGCCGCGATGTCGAAGGTCTCGAGACGCTTCTGGATCGCCGTGGCTCCCATGAAGCCCTCGAAGTACTTGCCGAACCAGTTCTTCATCTCGCGGTAGAGCAGCTCGTCACCCATCAGGTCCTGGACCTTGAGGGTCTTGAAGGTGTTCCACACCTCGTCGAGACGTGCCAGCTCGGCGTCCGAGCGTTTGCGCACGGCCGTCATCTCACGCTCGGCGCCGTCGCGGACCTTGCGCTTCGCGTCGGCCTTGGCACCCTCTTCCTCGAGGGCGGCGAGGTCGGTCTCGAGCTTCTTGGTGCGGTCCTCGATCGCGACGTCACGTCGGTTCTCCAGGCTCTTGCGCTGGAGGCCGATCTTGCCCTCGAGGTCGGAGAGGTCCTTGTGGCGGGCGTCCTCGTCCACGCTGGTGATCATGTACGCCGCGAAGTAGATGACCTTCTCGAGGTCCTTCGGTGCCAGGTCGAGCAGGTAGCCCAACCGGCTCGGTACACCCTTGAAGTACCAGATGTGCGTCACGGGCGCGGCGAGCTCGATGTGGCCCATGCGCTCACGACGGACCTTGGAGCGGGTCACCTCGACGCCGCAGCGCTCGCAGATGATGCCCTTGAAGCGCACGCGCTTGTACTTCCCGCAGTAGCACTCCCAGTCCCGCGTGGGACCGAAGATCTTCTCGCAGAAAAGACCGTCGCGCTCGGGCTTGAGCGTGCGGTAGTTGATGGTTTCCGGCTTCTTGACCTCGCCGTGGCTCCACGCGCGGATCTCGTCCGCGGTGGCCAGGCCGATCTTGAGCTGGTCGAAGAAATTCACATCGAGCACGGTGGCTGCTTCCCTCGTTCTTTAGAACTTTGTGTTGATCAAGTTGTGGGACTGACTCCCGGACCTGCGGCCTGAACCACAGGCCCGGGGTCCCCGTGAAGTTTTCGAGCGGAGCGATGAAAACTTCGTGGGGTGGGTCAGACTTCCTCGACGCTGCTGGGCTCTCGGCGGGACAGGTCGATGCCGAGCTCCTCGGCGGCGCGGAAGACATCTTCCTCCGCGTCGCGCATCTCGATCGCGCTGCCGTCCTCGGACAGCACCTCGACGTTGAGGCAGAGCGACTGCATCTCCTTGACGAGAACCTTGAACGACTCGGGGATCCCGGAGTCGGGGATGTTCTCGCCCTTCACGATGGCCTCGTAGACCTTGACGCGACCGGGCACGTCGTCGGACTTGATGGTGAGCAGCTCCTGCAGGGCGTAGGCGGCGCCGTACGCCTCCATGGCCCAGACCTCCATCTCACCGAAGCGCTGGCCACCGAACTGGGCCTTACCGCCGAGCGGCTGCTGGGTGATCATGGAGTACGGACCGGTCGAACGCGCGTGGATCTTGTCGTCGACCAGGTGGTGGAGCTTGAGGATGTACATGTAACCCATCGACACCGGCTCCGGGAACGGCTCGCCGGAACGACCGTCGAACAGGTTGGCCTTTCCGTTCTCCCCCACCATGCGGTTGCCGTCACGGTTGGGGACGGTCGAGCCGAGCAGGCCGACGATCTCGTCCTCGCGGGCACCGTCGAAGACCGGGGTGGCCACGTTGGTGTTGGCCTCGGCCTTGTCGGCCTCGATCTTGATCAGGCGCTGCTTCCAGTCCGCGGCACCAGGGGCACCATGCAGGTTGAGGTCCCAACCCTGCTTGGCGATCCAGCCGAGGTGGAGCTCGAGGATCTGACCGATGTTCATCCGTCGCGGGACGCCCAGCGGGTTCAGGATCACGTCGACCGGGGTGCCGTCCTCGGTGAACGGCATGTCCTCGATCGGCAGGATCTTCGCGATGACGCCCTTGTTGCCGTGACGGCCGGCGAGCTTGTCACCCACGGAGATCTTGCGCTTCTGGGCGACATAGACCCGCACCAGCTGGTTCACACCCGGAGGCAGCTCGTCGCCGTCCTCGCGGTTGAACTCGCGGACAGCGATGACAGTGCCGGACTCACCGTGCGGCACCTTCATCGAGGTGTCGCGCACCTCGCGCGCCTTCTCACCGAAGATCGCGCGGAGCAGGCGCTCCTCGGGGGTCAGCTCCGTCTCACCCTTGGGGGTCACCTTGCCGACGAGAATGTCACCGGGGGTGACCTCCGCGCCGACCCGGATGATGCCGCGCTCGTCGAGGTCGGCGAGCAGGTCGTCGCTGACGTTCGGGATGTCGCGGGTGATCTCCTCGGGACCGAGCTTAGTGTCGCGGGCGTCGACCTCGTGCTCCTCGATGTGGATCGAGGTGAGCACGTCCTCCTGCACCAGGCGTTGGCTCAGGATGATCGCGTCCTCGTAGTTGTGACCCTGCCAGGGCATGAAGGCGACGAGCAGGTTGGTGCCCAGCGCCATCTCGCCCTGGTCGGTGCACGGACCGTCGGCGAGTGGCGAACCGACTTCGACGCGGTCACCTTCTGCGACCAGCGGACGCTGGTTGATGCAGGTGCCCTGGTTGGATCGCGTGAACTTCAGCAGGCGGTAGGACTTGTCCCCACCCTCGTCGGTCATGATCACGACCTCGTCGGCCGAGACCTCCTTGACCACGCCGGCCACGTCCGAGGTGACCACGTCACCCGCGTCGACGGCGGCACGGAACTCCATGCCGGTGCCGACGAGCGGGGCGTCGCTCCTGATGAGCGGCACCGCCTGACGCTGCATGTTGGCGCCCATCAGCGCGCGGTTGGCGTCGTCGTGCTCGAGGAACGGGATCAGCGCGGTCGCCACCGACACCATCTGGCGCGGGGAGACGTCCATGTACTCGACCTCGTCGCGCGGGATGTCGACGGTCTCACCACCACGGGTGCGGACCAGGACGCGCTCGTCGGTGAAGTTGTCGTCGTCGTCGAGCACGGCGTTGGCCTGCGCGATGACCCGCGAGTCCTCCTCGTCAGCGGTGAGGTGGTGGATCTCGTTGGTCACGTGACCGTTCTTGACCACCCGGTAGGGCGTCTCGACGAAGCCGAACGGGTTGATCCGTCCGTAGG
>DASROP010000279.1:0-2546 GCA_035646835.1 Actinomycetales bacterium
GACCTCGGCGGTGCGCCGCCGCATCGCCGGGTGCCACCGCAGCGCCTCGCAGGCCTCGCGGGCGGCGGTGACCGGATCGCCCACGCCTGGTAGCGACGCCAGCGCCAACATCACGTCGTCGTCCGCCCCGGTCATTCCCCCGACGCTACCCACCCGTCGACCCCACTGATCGTCGGACCGTAGTGGTCGTCATCACAGCCAGTACGGTCCGACGATCAGTGGGGTCGTGGGGTCGAGGGCTACGGTCTCGTCGTGACGCTGACGCAGTCGCTGCTGCTCGGGGCGCTGGTGCTGGCGGTCGGGCTGGTGCTGGCGGTGCGGGCGGTGCGCCGCCGGACCGACCTCGGCACCCCCACCGACCGGGCGACGTTCGCGACCCTGCACACCGCGTCGCTGGCCGCGCCGCACCTGCGGGAGGGGCTGACGCCGTCGGGGGCCGTGAAGGCGGCACGGCACCTGCGGGTGCTGCTGGGAACCCCTGCGGTCGCGATCACCTCCCCCGGCCGCACGCTCGCGTGGGACGGCGCGGGCGACTCCCACGCCGAGGCCGCCGTCGCGCACGCCGCCGACGTCCTGGAGAAGGGTCGGACGGCGGTGCTCGGCCCGCGCGACGTCGCCTGCGCCGACCTGACCTGCCCGATCCGGCACGCCGTCGTCGTCCCCCTCGTCGCCGACGACCGGGTCGTCGGCACGCTCGCCGCCTACGGTCCGCAGACCTCGGCGGGGCTGGTGCGGGCCACGGACGAGGTCGCCGGCTGGGTGAGCGCCAACCTGGAGCTCGCCGAGCTCGACCGCTCGCGGACCCGGGCGATCGAGGCCGAGCTACGGGCGCTGCGGGCCCAGATCAGCCCGCACTTCGTCTACAACTCCCTCGCCGCCATCGCCTCGTTCGTCCGCACCGACCCCGAACGGGCGCGCGAGCTGCTGCTGGAGTTCGCCGACTTCACCCGGTACGCGTTCCGCCGCGGCGGCGAGTTCACGACGCTGGCCGACGAGCTGCGCAACGTCGAGCGCTACCTCGTGCTGGAGAAGGCCCGGTTCGGCGACCGCCTCGAGGTGCGCCTGCTGGTGGCGCCGGAGGTGCTGTCGGTCGCGATCCCCTTCCTCGCCGTCCAGCCCCTGGTGGAGAACGCGGTGCGGCACGGGCTCGACGGCAAGTCGGACGTCGGGCACATCACGCTGGTCGCCCAGGACGCCGGTGCCGACGCCGTAATCTCGGTCGAGGACGACGGGGTGGGCTCGGACCCGGACGTCGTCCGCGCCGTGCTCGCGGGCGAGTCCGGTGCCGACTCGGTGGGGCTGGGCAACGTCGACCTGAGGCTGCGCCAGGTCTTCGGCGACGACTACGGGCTCGAGGTCGAGACCGCACCGGGCGCCGGCACCAAGGTCTCCTTCCGCGTGCCGAAGTACGCACTCGGTGTGCGCGCGAGCTGAGCCGTTGGGCCGTACCCTCACGGCATGAACGGGCCCCTGCGGGCACTGGTCGTGGACGACGAGGCGCCGGCTCTCGCCGAGCTGGCCTGGCTGCTGCGCCAGGACGAGCGCGTCGGCGAGGTGCACGTCGCCGGCAGCGCGGCCGATGCGTTGCGCGCCCTGGACGTCGGCGCGGTGGACGTCGTCTTCTGCGACATCAAGATGCCCGGCCTGGACGGGCTCGACCTGGCGCGGGTGCTGTCCCGTTACGCGCAGCGGCCGCAGGTGGTCTTCGTCACCGCGTACGACGCGCACGCCGTGGACGCGTTCGAGGTGCAGGCCACCGACTACGTGATGAAGCCGGTGCGGCCGGAGCGGCTGGCCGAGGCGGTCCGCCGGGTGATCGAGGTGCCGAGCGAGCACGGCACGGACGAGGACGAGACCATCCCGGTGGAGCTCGGCGGCGTGACGCGGTTCGTGCAGCGGTCGCAGGTGCGCTTCGTCGAGGCCCACGGCGACTACGCGCGCCTGCACACGGACGACGAGAGCCACCTCGTGCGGATCCCCCTCAGCAGCCTCGAGAAGCAGTGGCTCGAGGCCGGCTTCGTGCGGATCCACCGGTCGACCCTGGTCGCGCTGCACCACGTCGACGAGGTGCGGGTGGAAGGGGGCCGCTGCACGGTGCGCCTGGGCGGCGACGAGCTGGCCGTCAGCCGCCGGCACTCCCGCGAGCTGCGCGACCGGCTGGTCCGGGCCGCCACCCTGGGGCGCCAGACGTGACCGAGCCCGCCCGGCGCGTCAAGGTGACCAGCCCGCGGATGCGGGCGCTCCGCCGTCCGCCCTCACGCCCGGTGACCCGGGACATCGACGAGCAGACGACGGTCGGCGAGCTGTACATGAGGTCGCTCGTGCGCACGATGCTGCGGCTGGCCGGCGTCGTCCTCGGCACATTCATGGTCACCCTGGGCGGGCTGCCCCTGCTGTTCGCGCTCGCGCCGGAGCTGGGCGCCGTCCGGGTCGTCGGGGTGCCCCTGCCGTGGCTGCTGCTGGGCGCCGTCGCCTACCCCACCATCGGTCTGACCGCATGGTGGTACGTGCGCAGCGCCGAGCGGGCCGAGCGGGACTTCGCCGAC
>DASROP010000280.1:0-3523 GCA_035646835.1 Actinomycetales bacterium
CCCCCGGGTTCCGGGCGCGAGCTCGCCCACCACTACCCGGCCGGGCCCACCGGTGCGACGCACCATCCCGGGCGACGTGACGCCGGCGAAGACGTAGGCGATGCCACCGGCGACCCGGTCGGCGCCGACGACCGCGGCGCACTGGTCAGCGGCGTCCACGCCGTTCAGCAGCGGGACGACGACCCCGCCGTCCCCGACGAGCGCCGGAAGGTGCTGGCGGGCGGCGTCGACGGCGTCGTAGGACTTGACGCTGAACAGGACGGCGTCCACCGGCCCGACCTCGGCCGCGTCGTCGGTGGCGTGCACGGCGGCCTCGGCGTCGCCGTCCAGGGCATCCTCGAGCCGCAGCCCGAACTCGCGGATCGCCGTGAGCGCCCGGCCGCGCGCGACGACGTGCACCTCGGCGGCACCGGACGCCGCCAGCCGCGTGGCCAGCCAGCAGCCGATCGCACCGGCACCCACCACGGCCACGCGCATCACGCCACGTTAGCGCCGTACGGGCTCACCGGCGGATAGCCTGCAAGCCGTGACTGGTGCACCCTCGCGGGTCTTCGTCGCGCGCCTGGCCGGGCTCGCGGTCTTCGACCCCCTCGGCGACCCCGTCGGTCGACTCCGCGACGTGGTCGCCGTCCTGCGCGGCGACCGGCGGCGCCCGCGCGCGGTGGGACTCGTCGTCGAGGTGCCCGGACGCCGGCGCGTGTTCGTCCCGCTCTCCCGCGTGACGAGCATGGACGCCGGCCAGGTGATCACCACCGGGCTGGTCAACATGCGCCGCTTCGAGCAGCGTCCCAGCGAGACCCTCGTGATCGCCGAGATCCTCGAACGCGCCATCACGCTGACCGACGGCAGCGGCCAGGCGGTGGTCGAGGACGTCGCGATCGAGCAGCAGCGCAGCCGCGACTGGGAGATCACCAAGGTCTTCGTGCGCCGCGGGACGCACCACCGACGACTGGGCCGCAGCCTGCGCCGCCGGGGAGAGACCCTCCTGCTGGACGTCGACGAGGTCACCGGACTGGCCGCGGACACCGGCGACCAGGGCGCGTCCCTGCTCGCCGCGTCGTTCGAGGAGATGAAGCCGGCCGACATCGCCGACGTGCTGCACGACCTGTCCGGCAAGCGCCGCCTCGAGCTGGCGAGCGCGCTGACCGACGAGCGCCTGGCCGACGTCCTCGAGGAGCTGCCGGACGACGACCAGGTCGAGATCCTCTCCGGCCTCGGTCGTGAGCGTGCCGCCGACGTCCTCGAGGCCATGCAGCCGGACGACGCCGCGGACCTGCTCGGCGAGCTGCCGGAGGGCCAGGCCGAGCTGCTGCTGGGGCTGATGGAGCCGGACGAGGCCAAGGACGTGCGCCGCCTCCTCGCCTACGACGAGAACACCGCCGGCGGGATGATGACCACGGAGCCGGTGATCCTGCCGCCCGAGGCCAGCGTCGCCGAGGCCCTGGCGCAGGTGCGGCGGGCCGAGCTGTCGCCGTCCCTGGCCGCCGCGGTGTTCGTGTGCCGGCCACCGCTGGAGACCCCGACCGGAAAGTACCTGGGCCTGGTCCACATCCAGAGACTGCTGCGTGAGCCGCCGCACGAGTCGGTCGGGGCGATCCTCGACTCCGACGTCGAGGGGCTGTCGGCCGACGTGACGCTCGGCCAGGTGACCCGCCAGCTGGCCACGTACAACCTGGTCTCCGCGCCGGTCGCCGACGACGCGGGCCGGTTGCTCGGCGTGGTCAGCGTGGACGACGTCCTCGACCACATCCTCCCGGACGACTGGCGCGAGCACGACGAGGTGCTCGCCGACGCGCGCGACGAGGGTGACGTGCATGGCTAGCCCGCGCCGGCGCAGTGCGGGACTGGACACGCCCCTGGTCGCCCGCCGCCAGATCGTGCCGCGCCCCAGCCTCGACACCGAGGGGTTCGGCCGGTTGTCCGAGCGGTTCGCACGCTTCATGGGCACCCCGCAGTTCCTGGTGTACATGACCGGCTTCGTGGTGGTCTGGCTGTGCTGGAACACGTTCGCCGACCCCGACCTGCAGTTCGACCCGCGGACGCTGAACTACACCCTGCTGACCCTGATCCTGTCGCTGCAGGCCTCCTACGCCGCGCCCCTGATCCTGCTCGCGCAGAACCGCCAGACCGACCGTGACCGCGTCTCGCTGGAGCAGGACCGGCAGACCGCGGACCGCAACCTCGCCGATACCGAGTACCTCGCCCGCGAGGTGGCCGCACTGCGGATCGCGATGCGCGAGGTCGCCACCCGTGACTTCCTGCGGTCCGAGCTGCGCTCGCTGCTGGAGGATGTCGAGTCGATGCAGAGACCAGCGGGCGGGCCGACCGGCGAGGCACGGACTCGGACCGACTAGAGACTTCACCCGTACGGCGGACCTGCCGACGACCTAACGGTGAGTGAAGTCGACGAGGAGGTCAGCCCTGCCACCGGGCAGGAGCCCGCGGTCGAGGGCGAGCCGGTCGAGGGCGAGCCGGTCGAGGCCGAGGGGACGACGTCCGACCAGTCGCGTCGACGCCTCGGCGACGTGCTCGTGGACGCCGGCGTCCTCACCGACATCGAGCTCGCCTCCGTGCTGGAGCACCAGCGCACCGCCGACGGCCGGCGGCGGAGGATCGGCGAGCTGCTCGTCGAGCTCGGGTTCGCCGACGAGAAGGTGATCGCCGGCGCCCTGGCCGCCCAGCTCGGCCTCGACACGATCGACCTCTCCCGCAGCGTCCCGGCTCCGGACGTCGTCCGTCTGCTCCCCCGCGCCGTCGCAGAGCGGACCCAGGCTCTCGTCGTCGACCGGACCGTCGACGGGGTCGTCGTCGCGGTCGCCGACCCCACCAACGTCCTGGCCCTGGACGACGTCCGCCTGCACACGGGCGCGTCCGAGCTGACCGTCCTGGTCTCGACGGCGAGCCAGATCAAGGATCACCTGGCCCGATCGTGGTCGCTGGGCCACGACAGCTCCGGCGTCGACGCGATCGTCGACGACATGGCGGACGACGGCGACGACTACCTCGACAGCATCGGTTCCAGCGACGACGAGGCGCCGATCGTCAAGCTGGTCAACCGGGTGCTGGCGGACGCCGTCCGGTTGCGCGCGTCCGACATCCACATCGAGGTCCAGCGCGACGCGCTCCGGGTGCGGTACCGCGTGGACGGCATGCTGCGCGACGTGATGACCGCGCCACGCCGCGTCGCGGCGTCGGTGATCAGCCGGACGAAGATCATCTCCGGACTCGACATCGCCGAGCGGCGCGTCCCGCAGGACGGCCGGGCCCGGATCCAGGTGGACGGCGCATCGATCGACTGCCGCGTCTCCACCCTGCCCAGCCTGCACGGGGAGAAGATCGTGATCCGCCTGCTGACCCGGGGGGACGCCGTCCCGGGCCTGGCGGCTCTGGGGTTCGAGCCGGCGCAGCTCGAGACGTTCCAGTCGGCGCTCGCGGTGCCGCAGGGGCTGGTGCTGATCACCGGGCCGACCGGGTCCGGCAAGACGAACACCCTGTACGCGGCGATCGCCGAGATCCTCACGCC
>DASROP010000281.1:0-7427 GCA_035646835.1 Actinomycetales bacterium
CCGCGGCGAACGGCTCGTCCATCAGCAGGACGTGTGGCTCGTAGGCGATCGCCCGGGCGATCGCCTACGAGCCACACGTCCTGCTGATGGACGAGCCGTTCGCCGCGGTCGACGCCCAGACGCGGGCCGACCTGGAGGACCTCGTGCGGGCACTGTGGCAACGCCTCGGCGTCACGGTCGTGTTCGTGACCCACGACATCGACGAGGCGGTCTACCTGGGTCAGCGCGTGCTCGTGCTCTCCAGCTCGCCCACCGTCGTCATGGAGGACGTCGCGATCGACCTTCCCGCCGAGCGCGACCAGCTGACCACCCGGTCGCACCCGCGGTTCGCCGAGCTGCGCTCGCACGTCTACGAGCTGATCCAGGAGGCCAAGCGCGGTCACCGACCCGCGGCCGCGACGGCCGGCTCGACCACGTCGGGCGCCTGAGCGGTCGTGCCGGGCGCAGGTGTCCGGGACCGGCGCGTCCTGCTGCTGGTCGCCGTCCTGCTGGTCGCCGTCAACCTGCGCGGTGCCATCGCGGCCGTCTCCCCGGTCCTGCCGCAGATCCGCGCCGACCTCGGCCTCTCACCAGCGGTCGCGGGCCTGCTGACCGCCCTGCCGGTGCTCTGCTTCGCGCTGGTCGCCCCGGCCGCCGCGTGGCTGGGACGGCGAGTGGGGCTGGAGAAGGCGATCCTGGCCGGCTGTCTCGGCATCGCCGTGGGCACCGTGGTGCGAGTGCTCGACGGCACGTCGCTGCTGCTGCTGGGGACCCTCGTGGTCGGGGCGGCGATGACGCTGGGGAACGTCCTCGTCCCCGTCGTGGTCAAGCGGGACTTCGCGGCTCGCGCGAGCTCGGTGACCGGCCTCTACACCGCGGCGTTGTGCGCCGGTGCGGCGGCGACGGCCGCGCTGACCGCTCCCCTCGCGGCCGTGACGTCGTGGCGCTTCGGCCTGGCGGGCTGGGCGCTGCTCGCCGTCCTCGCCGCCGTCGTCTGGGTGGTCGCCGTCCGGGGCCGGCGCGGCACGTCCGCGGCCGTCGAGGCGCCACCGCTGCGGCAGGGCGGCGTGTGGCACCACCCCCTGGCGTGGGCCGTCGCCATGTTTCTCGGCTCCCAGTCCGTGGCCTACTACACCGTCACCGCCTGGCTGCCCACCCTGCTCGTCGACGAGGTCGGGATCGACCTGGCCACCGCGGGCGTCGGGATGTCGGTCTTCCAGGTGCTCGGCATCGCCGGAACCCTCCTGATCCCAGCCCTCGTCGAGCGCCGCGAGCAGCAGGGCTGGCTGGCCGTTGGCGTCGCCGCGGGCTGGGCGGTGATGATCGCCGGGTTGCTGCTGTGGCCCGCGGCCTGGATGGCATGGACGGTCGTCGGCGGCGTCGCCCAGGGGGCCGGGCTCTCGCTCGCCTTCACCCTGCTGGTGCTGCGCTCGCACGACCATCACGCGGCGCGCGGCCTGTCGGGCATGGCCCAGCTGGTCGGCTACACGATGGGCGCGGGGGGTCCCGTCGTTGCCGGCCTGCTGTACGAGCGCACCGGAGGATGGTCGGCGCCCCTGCTGCTCCTGCTCGTCACGACCGCGCTGATGGGGGTGGCCGGTGTCGCCGCCGGCAAGGACCGGACCGTCGGACAGCTCGTCGCGCAGTAGACCCGGACACGTCACCACGACCGAAGGAGCAACCCATGCACACGCAGGTCGGCATCGTCGGCGCGGGCCCGGCAGGGCTGCTCCTGTCCCACCTGCTGCACCTGCACGGCATCTCGAGCGTGGTGCTGGAGGCCCGGGAGCGCGCGTACGTCGAGCAGCGCGTGCGCGCCGGCGTCCTCGAGCAGGGCACCGTGGACCTGCTGGCCGAGGCCGGGGTCGGCGACCGGATGCGGGCCGAGGGCCTGCGGCACGAGGGCATCGAGCTGCGGTTCGACGGAGAGGGCCACCGGGTGCCGATGACGGACCTGACCGGGCGAGCCATCACCGTCTACGGCCAGCAGGAGGTGGTCAAGGACCTGATCGCGCGCCGGCTCGCCGACGGCGGGGACGTCAGGTTCGACGTCTCGGACGTCAAGGTCTCGGGTGTGACGTCCGAGAGCCCGCGGGTCTCGTTCGTCCACGACGGGACGACCCAGGAGCTGGTCTGCGACGTCGTCGCCGGCTGCGACGGGTTCCACGGGACGACCCGCGACAGCGTCCCGGACGGCGTGCTGCGCACCTTCGAGCGGACCTATCCGTTCGCGTGGCTGGGCATCCTCGCCGAGGCGCCGCCGGCCGTCTCCGAGCTCATCTACTGCTCGCACGAGCGGGGCTTCGCCCTCTACAGCATGCGTTCCCCCACGATCTCCCGCCTCTACCTCCAGGTGGCCCCGGACGCCGACCCGGCGGACTGGCCGGACGAGCGGATCTGGGAGGAGCTGGCCGCCCGCTTCGCCCTCACCGGCTCCGACTGGCGCCCCACGGAGGGTCCGATCATCGACAAGGGCGTCACGCCCATGCGTAGCTTCGTCACCGAGCCGATGCAGCACGGACGCCTGCTCCTCGCCGGGGACGCCGTGCACATCGTGCCGCCGACCGGCGCCAAGGGGATGAACCTCGCGGTCAACGACGTCCGTCTGATGGCACGTGCCCTGGACTCGTGGTTCTCCACCGGTGACGACTCGCTCGTGCAGAGCTACACCCGCGACGCACTGCACCGCGTCTGGCGGGCCCAGCACTTCTCGTGGTGGATGACGTCGATGCTGCACCGCTTCGACGACGGCGATCCCTACTCACACCGACTGCAGGTCGCCCAGCTACGCAACGTGGTCGACTCCGAGGCATACGCCACGGCACTGTCCGAGCACTACGTCGGATGAGACTCGCGCCGTCCGGCGTCAGAACGGGTAGGCGGGGATCTCGCCGCGCACGGTGATCCACTTCGTGTCGGTGAACGCGTCGAGGTTCGCCTCGGCACCACCGAAGCGGGAGCCCGTGCCGGAGACCCCGACCCCGCCGAAGGGGATGTTGGCCTCGTCGCTGACCGTCTGGTCGTTGATGTGGACGATGCCCGTGGGGATCAGCTCGGCGAGCGCCAGCCCCTGCATCACGTCCCGCGTCAGGATCCCGAGGGCCAGTCCGTAGTCCGTCTCGGCGGCGAGTTTGGCCGCCTCCTCCAGCGAGGAGAAGCGCACCACCGGCGCGACCGGGCCGAACACCTCCTCGGCGTAGACGGGTGCCGTGCGCTCGACGTCGGCCAGCACGGTCGGGCGGTAGAACAGTCCCTCGTAGGTGCCGCCAGCTGCCAGGCGCGCCCCGGCGTCCACGCTCGCGGTGACGAGGGAGTGGATCTTGTCCCGCTGGCCGGCGTCGATGACCGGACCGAGGGCGACCTGCGACGTCGCAGGGTCGCCCACCGGGAGCTGGTCCGCCTTCTCGGCCAGCCGGGCGACGTAGTCGTCGTACAGGGACTCGTGCACGAGGTGGCGCCCGCTGGCCATGCAGATCTGGCCCTGGTGGAGAAAGGATCCCCAGGCGCCCGCGGAGGCGGCCCTGTCGAGGTCGGCGTCGTCGAGGACGACCAGCGCGGAGTTGCCGCCGAGCTCGAGATGAGCGCGCTTGAGGTGACTCGCCGCGAGCTCGCCGACCGCCCGGCCCGCCCGCGTCGACCCGGTGAACGAGATGACGCGGACCAGCGGGTCGGCGACCAGGGCCTCCCCCACGTCGGCACCGCCGGGCAGCACGGCGAGCAGGCCCTCGGGCAGCCCCGCCTCCTCGAAGACGCGGGCGATCACCACGCCGCCGCCGACCGCCGTCCGGGGGTCGGGCTTGAGCACGACGCCGTTGCCCAGCGCCAGCGCCGGTGCCACGGAACGGATCGCGAGGATCAGCGGGACGTTGAACGGGGCGATGACACCGACGACACCGACCGGCGTGCGCCGGGCCATCGACAGCCGCGGCTCCTCGCTCGCCAGGATGCGGCCCAGCGGGTGCGAGGGCAGCGACGACGCCTCGAAGCACTCCTGGGCGGCGACGTGCGTCTCCAGCTGCGTCTTCGGAGGGATCGAGCCCGCCTCGCGGACCAACCAGCCCTGGATCTCCTCGGCGTGCTCCTCGAAGAGCTGGCCGGCGCGCCGCAGGACTGCGGCCCGCTCGGTGTGCGGCAGTGCGACCCAGGCGCGCTGGGCCTCGGCAGCACCGGCCGCCGCCCTCGTGACGTCGTCCGGAGCAGCCGCGCCGAGCCGGCCGAGTGTGCCGCCGGTCGCCGGTTCGGCGATGTCGTAGGTGCCGCCGGCGCCGTCCGCCCAGCCGCCGGAGAAGATCTTGCCCGTCCACGTGCTCTCGCTCAGCAGGGTCACCGTGCACCTCCGTGTCGGATCGGATTGTCCCATCGGGGCTCGGTCGACGGTAGGCGCGACGGCCCGGCGTTGTCAGCCCGTCGCGAGGCCGGACTCGACCGCGGCGGTGTAGTCGTCGTCGACCAGGACGACGACGCGGCCGGCGCCGTCGAGGAGGCTCGCGGCGATGCTCGCCCGGTATCCGCTGGCGCAGTGCACCCACAGCCGCCCGTCGGGCACGTCCTCCATGCGCGTCAGCAGGTCGTCCAGGGGGATGTGCACGGAGCCGGGGACGCAGCCGTGCGCGCGCTCGTCGTCGCGGCGGACGTCGAGGACGACGTCTCGGCCCGCGCCGACGACAGCAGCCACGTCCGCGAAGGTCGCCGTGTCGTACCGGCCGAGGTGGTCGGCCGCGACCAGGTCGGCGGGGGAGCCGACGGCGGCACCGGCGGGGCGCTCGATCCCGATGCGCACCAGTTGACGCTGGGCGTCCGCGACCTGCTGCTCGGAGTCCCCCAGCAACGTCACCTGCGTCCCCCACGGGACGAGCCAACCGAGGTACGTCGCGAACTGCTGCCCCAGAGCGATGCTCACGGTCCCCGAGGCGTGCCGCATGCGTGACCTGCCGGAAGCTGCGCGTGGTTTCAGTCGTATTCTCATGTGGTTCGTCAAAGGGCGGAGGAGTCGGTGCCCGGCGCACAACGAACCTTCGCCGTGGCCGGTGCGGATCGCGATCGGGACGACGGCTGGGCGTCGGGCGCGACACGCCACCGTCCGGCACGCCCGGCGCACAGGCTCTGACGGCGCGGGGTGGGTTGGGAGATACTCGACCCATGAGCGCGACGACGACGAGGATCGAACGTTCCGGCCCAGCGATACGCGCCGCGCTCGCCGAGTGCGCGCCAGCGGACTGCGCGCAGTTCGAGGCCGAGTTCCAGCAGGCCCTGGCACAGGTCCGTGACACGTTCGATATCGCCCCGGTCGAGTCGATCCTGGACCGCTGGTGGGGGATCGCGGCCATCCGTGCCAACCCGCTGACCGAGCAGGAGAGCGACCTCATCGCGCGGGCCCGAGCCGGCGACGACTCCGGATGGCTGAACCGCGACGGGGACGATCGCTGGGCGCAGCGGTAGATGCCACGGTTCGCCGCGCGCTGGCTGGAGATCGCGCGCGAGCAGTACAGCGCTCTGCCTCTTGATGCCCAGCGACAGGTCGACGCTCGGATCGAAGAGCTCCTGGAGCAACCCGAGGGATCCCGCAACGCGTACGACGCACGCAGCGACCAGTGGACCACGACCTACGGCGGCGGCACCGGCCTGATCCTGTACGCGGTAGTCCGGGAGCATCAGATGCTGCTCGTCCTGAGGCTGGTGTAGCGACGCCTGAGCGATGGCGCGTGGGCGTCGCCCGATGTCCGCCAAGGCGCGACCAGCACACCGGAGCCGCGGTCCTGCGCTGTCCTCGCCGGCGGCGCCGATCCCACCGGAGGCGCAGCGCCTCGGATCGGGGCAGACGTCAGGGTTCTGCAAAACTATGGAGAAACTCGTGATGGACGACCAGGTGACACACGCCGCTCGTGCGCCACCCGCGCGCCTGCGTGCATGCAATTCTGCTAACGTAAACGCATGCAAAGCACCAGCGTTCGGGTCGACGCGGCGACGCACCGGGAACTCAAGAGACTGGCCACCTCCCTCGGCTCGAGCGTCGGAGACACGGTTGCGCTCGCCGTCCGTCGCCTGCGCCAAGACCAGATCGGTGCCGAGCTTCGTGGGGAGCTGACCGAACCAGAGGTCGACTGGCTAGATGCTGAACTCAGGTGACGTCGTCGCCGTCGACTTCGGCTCGCCGATCGGAGGAGAGGCCGGCTTCCGACACCCCGCGGTGGTGGTCACCGCCCAACGCCTGCTCGACGCTTCGCCCTCGGTCGTCCAGGTGGTTCCGCTCACGTCGACGGTGCGCGCTTTCGCCTCCGAGGTCGAGATCGATGCTGATCCATCCAACGGCCTCGACCACAAGTCCTCCGCCCAATGCCAACACGTTCGCGCCGTCGCCGCCGGTCGCCACACAGACCCACGAGGCAACGTCGGAGCCGCGGCTCTCACCCAGATCCGCGAGGTGCTGGGTCTGATCTTCGACATGCCGGGTTGAGAAGAGAAGGCGCAGCCGGTCACCGCATTCAGCTACGCAAGACGGACGGGCGGCAGCAGCAGCGTGAGAAACCTCGCGTCAGCCATTCAGCGCCACACCCCGCGGCGCGCCGTGGTGGGCGAAAGTTCGCGGTCGGGTACGGCCGGGTGCCCCGTCTCGACGTGATCATGGTCAAACCGACCACTGGGACGTCGCGGGTGGTCCGATCGGCCCTGATCACCGCCGGCGGCCGTCGAGCCCAGCTGGACGACGGTGGTGCCCCCCGCGGCACTCCGCCCACAAACCGCTGACTTCGCACCGTCACGGCCGACATCCTGCCGCTCGAGGCGATCAACCGGGAGCCGGCACGGAGAACCGCTGGGTTCATCGAGCTGACGTCCCTGACGAGCAGAGCAGATCTCGCCCGGACGGGATGGCGACACGCGGGCCGCCGTCCGGTCGTTGTCACCCCCGGTGCCTACGCTCGGAGCCGTGGAGACCGCATGGCGTGAACAGCTGGACGACGTGGCCGTGCAGCGCACCGTCGGCCCGGGCGCCTTCCTGCGGGGCAGCGCCTACGCCCGCGGCAACCGCGTGCGCGAGCTCGCCGTCGACCACGACGGCCGGCTCCTGTTCGCGTCGGTGCAGGGCACAAGCGCGACCCCCTACCGCGTCGTCGTGGCACCCACCGAGGGACACGGGCGCTGGACGGGCCGGTGCACCTGCCCGGTCGCCAGCAACTGCAAGCACGTCGCCGCGGTGATGCTCGTGGCACGCAGTCCGCAGTCCGCAGTCAGCCGGCCCGCGGTGCCCGACTGGGAGGGGCCGATCGCCGCGCTGGTCCGTGCGCACGCGGTCCCGCCGCCGACGACGGAGAGCTCGGTCGCCCTCCAGCTCGAGGTGGTTGAGGCGACGCCGCGACGGATCCGGATCCGTCCGGTCCAACGAGGCGCCAGCGGCAGGTGGGTACGCACCGGCATCTCCTGGACCCAGATCCAGTACGACTACGGCCGGC
>DASROP010000282.1:0-15499 GCA_035646835.1 Actinomycetales bacterium
TAGTTGGACGGCGACGGGATGATGCCCGCGAGCAGCGCGGCCTCGCTCACGGACAGGTCCTGCACGTTCTTGTCGAAGTAGGCCTGCGACGCCGTCTGGATCCCGTAGGAGCCGCGGCCGAAGTAGATCGTGTTCAGGTAGCTCTCCAGGATCTCGTCCTTGCTGAGCTGCTGGTCGACCTTGATGGAGATGAACGCTTCCTCGATCTTGCGCTGGTAGGTCCGGTCCGACTCCAGGTAGAAGTTCTTCACGTACTGCTGGGTGATCGTCGAGCCGCCCTGGGTGGAGTTGCCGCGCAGGTTCGACCAGAAGGCCCGGACGATGCCGGTCGGGGAGACGCCGCGGTTCTCGTAGAAGCTGCGGTCCTCCGCCGCGATCACCGCCTGCTTGACGTGCTCGGGCACCTCCTCGATCGGCACCGACACGCGGTCCTGCTCGGCGAAGCGCCCCATCTCGGTGGTGCCGTCGGCGTAGTAGACCACCGTGGTCTGCGCCGTCACGAACTCGTTCTCCTGCGGGACCTTCACCACCGCGTAGCCGACGGCGAACAGCACGACGGCTGCCGCCAGACCCGTCAGGCCGAGGCCGGTGACGAGCTTCCACGACGGGATCCAGCGCTTGACACCGGTTCTCCCGTAACGGGGGTAGTCGATCAGGCGGCGCCCGCGGGGGGCGGTGGCGACTCGGCTGCCCACAGTCAGTATTCCCTGCTCTTTCCCTGCTCGGAGACGATGGAACGGCACTCAGTATGCGGTGCGGAACTGGGCAAAGCCTGGCAGCGATCCGCTCAGCCGTCCTGTTCGACGTCCACGACCACGCCGAGGGACTCGGCGAGAACGACGGCCTGGGGCAGGTCGATGCGCGCCCGCTCCCAGCGGGGCCCGGTGGGGTCGATGCCGTCCAGGCTGCTGCCTCGGAGGTCGGCACCGGCCAAGACGGTGGCGCGCAGGTCGGCCCGACCCAGGTCGCAGTGGGAAACGGTGGCGCCGGTGAGGTCGGCGCCGGCGAGGTCGGCCTCGACGAGGCGGACGCCGTCCCACCTCACCGCCCGCAGGTCGGCGCCGCGCATCGTCACGAAGGCCCAGTTGCCGCCGTCCGCCCTCAACGGGGTCAGCGTGCACCGCGTGAACACCGAGCCCATCAGCTTGCAGCCGACCAGCTCGGCACCGAAGAACGTGCAGCCGCGGAAGGTGCACGAGCTGAAGGCCGAGCCCTCGTGCCGACCGGCGGCGAACCGGCAGTCGACGAAGGTGCACCCGTCGAAAGCGGCCCCGGTCGAGGTGGCCTCGGTCAGGTCCACGTCGGTGAGCGTGACGCCGGACAGCCGGAGCCCGGACAGGTCCCGACCGGACCAGTCCTCGGAGGTCACCCTGCCGCCGTCCGCCGTCATCCCCCCACCCTTGCTCACCAGTCCCGGCATCACTCACCGGGACCCGCGTCTCCGCGCCGCTGACGAGGGTCTGCGTGAGCAACGCGGGGGTGGGTGAGCAACGGGTGAACTTGCCGGGGTGGCGTCCGTGAGCCTAAAGTCCGATGTATCAGCCCGATACATCGGGACGATGTGTCGTACCGGAACATCCTGGCGGGAGGTGAGCGACGGTGGCCCGACGCAACGACGTCCTGGCCCTCGCCGTCCTCGGCCTGCTGCACGACAGCCCGATGCACGGCTACGAGCTGCGCAAGCACCTCACCGCCATGCTCGGCTCGTTCCGGGCCCTGTCCTACGGCAGCCTCTACCCCTGCCTCAAGGACCTCACCGCCCGGGGATGGCTGAGCCAGTCCGGCGCCACCGCCGCGCCGCCGCACGCCCTGTCGGGCAAGCGGGCGCGGATCGTCTACCAGCTCACCGCCGAGGGCAAGGAGCGCTTCGGCGCGATGCTCGGCGAGAGCGGGCCGGCGTCCTGGGACGACGAGAACTTCGACGTGCGGTTCGCGTTCTTCGCGAGGCTGGACGCCGACACGCGGCTGCGGATCCTCGAGGGGAGACGCACCCGGCTGCAGGAGCGGCTGGACGGCGTCCGGCAGTCCTTCGCCCGCACGCGCGAGCGGCTGGACGAGTACACCTCCGAGCTGCAGCGGCACGGGCTGGAGTCGGTCGAGCGGGACATCCGCTGGCTGGACGACCTGATCGACCATGAGCGCCGGGGCAGCAGCCGCGGTCCGAACGAGCAGAAGGAGTAATCGGATGGGTTCCGTCCGCGTGGCCATCGTCGGTGTCGGCAACTGCGCCGCCTCCCTGGTACAGGGAGTGCACTACTACGCCGACGCGGCGGCCGACACCTTCGTGCCCGGCCTCATGCACGCACAGCTCGGCGACTACCACATCAGCGACGTGGAGTTCGTCGCCGCGTTCGACGTCGACGCCAAGAAGGTCGGCTTCGACCTGTCCGAGGCGATCGTGGCGAGCGAGAACAACACGATCAAGTTCGCCGACGTCCCGCCGCTCGGCATCAGCGTGCAGCGCGGCCACACGCTCGACGGCCTCGGCAAGTACTACCGGGAGACGATCGAGGAGTCCGACGCCGAGGCCGTGGACGTCGTCGCCGTCCTCAAGGCCACGAAGGCGGATGTTCTCGTCTGCTACCTGCCCGTGGGCTCCGAGGAAGCGGTGAAGTTTTACGCGCAGTGCGCGATCGACGCGAAGGTGGGTTTCGTCAACGCCCTGCCCGTGTTCATAGCCGGCACCAAGGAGTGGGCGGACAAGTTCACCGAGGCCGGCGTCCCGATCGTGGGTGACGACATCAAGTCCCAGGTCGGCGCGACCATCACCCACCGGGTGATGGCGAAGCTGTTCGAGGACCGTGGCGTCATCCTCGACCGCACGTACCAGCTGAACGTCGGCGGCAACATGGACTTCAAGAACATGCTCGAGCGCGACCGCCTCGAGTCGAAGAAGATCTCCAAGACGCAGGCCGTGACGTCGAACGTCGGGCACGACATGGGCAAGCGGAACGTGCACATCGGGCCGAGCGACTACGTGCAGTGGCTCGATGACCGCAAGTGGGCGTACGTCCGGCTCGAGGGCCGGGCCTTCGGCGACGTGCCCCTGAACCTGGAGTACAAGCTCGAGGTCTGGGACTCCCCGAACTCGGCCGGCGTGATCATCGACGCCGTGCGCTGCGCCAAGATCGCGATGGACCGCGGCATCGGCGGACCGCTGCTGTCGGCGTCCTCGTACTTCATGAAGTCGCCGCCGGAGCAGTTCGACGACGACACCGCGCACGAGAAGGTCGAGCAGTTCATCCGCGGCGACGTCGAGCGCTGAGCGCCTGACCCCGCGACACCAGTGATCGTCGGCGGCAGGTGGTTGTGATCACAGCCATCTGCTGCCGACGATCACTGGGTTTCGGGGGTGGCGTGGGCCTGGGCGGTGAAGTAGTCGCGCTCGGCCGTGGTGCGGGCCACCGACGCCGCGCGGATCCACGCGCGACGTGACTCCGGCTCGCGGCCCAGCTCGGCCAGCAGCCGGGCACGGGCCGCGTGGGCGTAGGGGTACCCCTCGAGGTCGCCGGCGTCGAGCACGGCGTCGAGGTCGTCCAGCCCGGCCGCGGGGCCCGCGACGTGGCCGATGGCGACGCTGCGGCCCAGAGCCAGCGTGGCGCTCGGCTCGAGGGTCAGCAGCTCGCCGTACAGGTGCACGATCCTCGGCCAGTCCGTCGTGTCCGGCCCGGGCGCCGTCGTGTGCTCGGCCGCGATCGCGGCCTGCAGGGCGAGCGGCCCGGGTCGCGTGTCGTCCACGGTCGCGAGCAGCTGCAGGCCTTCGGCGATCAGGTCGGCGTCCCAGCGCGACCGGTCGGCCTCGGCGAGCAGCACCTGGGCACCGGCGTCGTCGAAGCGCGTACCGGCGCGGGCCTCGGTGAGCAGCATCAGCGCCAGCAGGCCGGCGTTCTCGGGGTCAGCGGGCCTGAACGTGAACAGCAGCCGTGCCAGGGCGACCGCTCGGGCGGCGAGCTCATCGTCCCGCAGGTTGGTGCCGCTGCCGGCCGTGTGCCCGGCGGTGTAGGCCAGGTGGACGACGCGCCGGACGGCGGGCAGCCGGTCGTCCACGGAGGCGTCGTCCGGAAGGGCGAGGTCCCCGGAAGCGGCGACCCGCCGCTTGGCCCGGGTGAGCCGCGCGGCCATCGTCGCCTCCTTGACCAGGAAGGCGCTGGCCACCGACGCGGTCGCGGCTCCGCAGGCGAGGCGCAGGGTCAGCGCCACCTGCGCCTCGGTCTCCAGCGCGGGGTGGCAGCACAGCACGACCAGCCGGAGCTCGTCGTCGTCCACCGCCGGGGCGTCCAGCGCCGCGTCGGCGGCCGCGGCCGACGTGGGGCCGGTGGCGACCAGCTCCGCCAGGCGCGCGCGCAGTGCTCCGGCGCGACGGATCCGGTCGATCGCCCGTCGCCTGGCCGTCGTCAGCAGCCACGCCTCGACCGACTCGGGCACCCCGCGGTCGGGCCACGTCTGCAGTGCGAGCAGGAACGCGTCTGCCGTGGCCTCCTCGGCGACGTCGAGGTCGCGCGCCAGCCGCATCGTGGCGGCGAGCACGCGACCCCAGTGCGATCGCTGGGCCTGGGCCGCAGCCAGCGCGACGTCGTCGGGGAGCGTGGTCAGGACTGGTCGAACTCCCAGATCGGGCGCAGCTCGATGTAGCCGTGCGGCGCGGGGCAGATCTTGGCCAGCTCGAGCGCGGTGGCGTCGTCCTTCGCCTCGACGAGGTAGTACCCGCCGAAGGCCTCCTTGATGTCGGGCAGCGGGTTGTCGACGACGGTGCACTCGGGGGTGCGGGTGCGGCGGAGGTACGTCGCCGTCGGAGTCGGCTGGAGCGCCTCGCCGCCGAGCACCGTGGCGCCGGCGTCCGCCACCGCCTTGGTGAAGTCGCCGTGCATCTGCATCACCTCGGTGAACAACGCCTCGCTCGCGTCCGAGTACGGGCGCTCGGCCTCGACGATCAGCATCAGGTACTTGGGCATCGCGGTCTCCTCCTGTCGTGAGCGGCGTCGGTGCCGCCTCACCTGCCCAGACGAACGGCGTCCACCGAAATCGACAGCCGGGCCCACGACATTCTTGCGCCTAGGCTGGCGCGGTGTCGGTGACTCCCGGTCCCGCAGCCGCGGGAACCTACGTCTCCGACCTCCGGACCGTGCTGCGCGGCCGCGACTTCCGCCGCCTGTTCGCGACCCGCCTGGTCTCGCAGGCCAGCGACGGTGCGTTCCAGGTCGCCCTCGCCAGCCTGTTCTTCTTCTCCCCGGAACGGGCGGCGACGGCCGAGGCCGCGGCCGCCGCGTTCGCCGCCGCGCTCCTGCCCTACACGGTGGTCGGGCCGTTCGCCGGGGTGCTGCTCGACCGGTGGCGACGCCGGCACGTGCTGCTGCGCTCGAACGTGCTGCGCGCCGCGATGGTGCTGGCGGTCGCGGCACTCGTCGCCGGGGGCACGGTCGGGCCCTTCCTGTACGTCGCGGTGCTGGCGTGCCTCTCGGTGAACAGGTTCTTCCTCGCCGGGCTCGGGGCGTCGCTGCCGCACGTCGTCCCGCGGGACCAGTTGGTGATGGCCAACGCCGTCACCCCGACCGCGGGCACGATCTCGGTGATCGTGGGAGGAGCACTCGGGTACGGCCTGAGGGCGCTGCTGGGAGCCGGTGACGCCACCGACGCCTTCGTGCTGGCCCTCTCGGCCGTCGGCTACCTGGCCTCCGCGCTGGTGGCCTCCCGGATGCACCCCGACCTGCTGGGACCGGACGACGGCCCGGCGCAGGACGCCGCCCTCGACCAGGCCCGAGCCGTCGTCCGTGGCCTCGTCGCGGGGGCACAGCACGTGCGCGATCGCCCGCACGCGCTGCACGCGCTCGCGGCGATCGGCTCGCACCGCTTCGCCTACGGCCTGTCGACGATCGCGACGATCCTGTTGTGCCGCAACTACTTCAACGACGCGGCGGACGTGGACGCCGGGCTACGGCTGCTGGCCCTGGTGTTCGGGGCCTCCGGCCTCGGCTTCGTCCTCGCGGCGCTGGTCACGCCTCCCGCGGCCCGCCGGCTCGGCCCGAGCGGCTGGGTGACGACGTGCTTCGCCGGAGCGGCGGTGGCCGAGTACATGTTCGTGGCGTTCCTGTCCGTGCCGCTGCTCCTGGTGGGGGCCTTCGTGCTCGGCGTCGCCGCCCAGGGCGCCAAGATCTGCGTCGACTCGATCGTGCAGCGGTGGATCGAGGACCGCTACCGGGGCCGCGTGTTCTCGTTCTACGACGTGGTGTTCAACGCGGCGTTCATCCTCGCCGCGCTGGTGGCGGTGGTCGTCGTCCCGGTGGACGGTTACTCCCGGGCCCTCTACGGCGGCATCGCCACCATCTACCTGCTGACCGCTCTCGTCCACGGCCTCTCGGAGCGCAGGCTGCCGCGGACCCACCCGTCCGGCTGACCGGGCAGCGGTCGCTCGGGCACCCAACCGACGCGGGTCACGTCCGGCAGCGGAGCCTCGGGGCCCGCGCGGTGCCGTGGGGAGGCGCGTCGACGCCGCCGGGTGCCGGCGACCAAGCCTCCGCCGAGGAGGAGCAGGCCGGCCCCCGCTCCCGCCGTCGCGGTCGGTTCGGCACCCGTCCGTGCCAGCTCCGGGACGAGCCGGGACGCGCGCGCCTCCACGTCCGGCACCGGCACGTGCGTCGTCTCGGCCACACGGCCGAACGTCGACGACCAGGGCGCGTGGTGGTCGTCCCCGGCGATCGTCTCCGTCCACACGTACCAACCCGGTGAGGGCACCACGAGCGCGTCCGTCGTCCACGTGCCGTCGGCGTCCACCACGGTCTGCACCGTGCCGACCGTGGGCGCACCGTCGGACGGCTCCTCGGCCTCGGCCGGTTGCCCGGTGAACGGACCCCACAGCGTCGACTCGACCACCACGGACGCGCCGGGGCGTACCCCGCTCACCGTGAGGTGGTCGCGTACCTCGGCGCCCGCCACGGTGACCGCGTCGCTGGTCCGGGTGAGCACCGAGGGCTGCCAGCGGGCGAGTGTGGTCTCGGCCGCGAGACCGAACCGGCCCGTCCAACCGGTCTGGTGGGCGTCGGGGGCGATCTCCTCGGTCCAGACGTAGTAGCCCGGGCCGGGCAGCCGCAGGCCGGCCGTCCCCACGGTGCCCGGTCCGTCGACGTCGGTGGTCACCCGGCCGACCACCGGTGCGCCCTCCGGCGCGGAGTCCGCCTCGGCGGGTGGCTCGCCGAACGGACCCCACAGGGTGGACACGACCACGACCGGAACGCCGGGCGGCCACGTGGTGGCGTCGAGGGTCGCGACGTCCAGCACGTCGGTGAGGACAGCGCCAGGTGCGGCCACCGCGGCCGACGTGCGGGTGGTCACGCGCGGGACGAACGACGTGCGCAGGTTGACGGCGGCCGACCCGCTCGCCGTCCCGGGGGGCGCAGCGGCCACCACCCGCTGGACGCCGGGTCGGCCGGGGTCGAACAGCTGGACGTCGACAGGAGGGACGGCGGCCTCGACGGTCACCGTCACCTCCCCGTCCCCGGTCGCGGAGACCCGCCACGCCGACGGCTCGGCCGCCGACGTGGCCTCGAGCCGGGAGCTGCCGTCGTCCCAGGTCGCGGGGCCGGCCAGCTCCGCCACCAGCTGCCGTCCCGCCACCGGGTGACCGGCCGCCGACGTCACCGAGGCGGTGACGAGGGCGGCGCGCCCGTCGGCGTCCGGCGCGACGTCGACGGCGACCGCGTACGGCCCGGCGAGCCGCGCCGCCTCCTCGGCGAGCGCGGCCACCCGGCCGGGTAGGTCCATGCCCGGCACGTCAGGGGGCCGCGGGGGCACCGCCGCGACCGCGTCGTGCGGCAGGTCCGGCGACGTGTGCACGAGGTAGGAAAGGGCGGCGTGCTGCTCCGGCTCGGCGCGGCCGCCGTGAGCCGCCACCGCGTACGCCACGTCCGGGGCCCGCACCGATGACGACGTCCAGGGATGGTCGGGCTCGGGCAGCGCGCGGCCGGCGTCGATGCACCACACCCACGGGGTGCCGCCGAACGTGGCGTAGCTGCCCAGCCACGTCCCCGGCAGCGGGGTCCCTGGACCGCGGAGCGGGCTGGCTCCCGCCGCGCTGCCGGGGCCCAGCACCAGGGCGCCGACGACGGCGAGCACACCGAGCACCCCGGCGAGACGGGTCCTGCCTCCACCACTCATGCCCCCGAGGCTGTGGTCACCGACGGTGCGGCTGCCACCTCGCCGACGAACCTGTGGACGGTGGGACGACGAGGCCTACCTGTGGACGGGACGTCGAGCAGGGACGGCGCGAAGGACGAGCCCCACGGCGAGGAGTGCCCCGCCGGCCCATGCGACGGGGACCCCGGCCGGGCCGGTGCGGGGCAGCTCGGTCATCGCGGCGGGAGGCCAGGGGTTGTCCCGCGGCGCGTTCGCGCCGATCTCGCGCCAGATCCGGCCGTCGATCACCGCCTGGATGCCGGGCTCCACCGCGGGGTCGATCCGGGCGCGGCGCACCTCGATCCGCAGGAAGGCCCCGGCGCGGGCGCCGGCGGCGTCCTGCACCGAGTACCTGATCGGCTCGACGTGGCCGACGAACCGGGGGTCCGGGACGAAGCGCACCAGCCCCCCGGCCAGCACGACGAAGGTGCCGGTCCCGGGCAGGACCAGGCTCCGCCGTCCGGACGTGACGTAGCCGTCCGACCCCGGCACGCCGGGTCCGAGCAGCACGGACTCCACCCGCAGCGGCGCCATGAAGTCGTCCGTGGAGTCGTTGAGGAGCACGCGGACCGTCACGTCGTCGCCCTGGCCCGTCACCACCTCGTCCGGCTCCACCAGGGGGTAGGCCTGCGCGGGGGCGCCGGCCAGCAGCAGCAGGCAGGTCCCGGCGCCCGCCAGCACGAGCCGTCGTCCGGTCGTCCCGCGCACCCGACCAGCGTGCGCCTGCCGGCGTCCGACGTCCACCGTGATCGTCGGACCGTAGTGGCTGCCATCACAGCCAGTACGGTCCGACGATCACTGGGGTCGGGGTGGGGGGGTGGACTCGGGCTGGTCGGCCCACCAGGCGAGCAGCTCGGCGCGGGCCTCGTCGGGCGGCACCGGCCCACGGTCCATCCGCCGCTCCAGCAGGAACCGGTAGGCGCGGCCGACGAGGGGCCCGGGCCCGATCCCCAGCGCCGACATGATCTGCGAGCCGTCGAGGTCGGGCCGGATGGCGGCCAGCTCCTCCTCGGCCGCCAGCCGCTCGATCCGCGACTCGAGGTCGTCGTAGACGGCGGACAGGCGCGCCGCCTTGCGCCGGTTGCGCGTCGTGCAGTCGGCACGGGTCAGCCGGTGCAGGCGTTCCAGCAGGGGCCCGGCGTCCGTCACGTAACGGCGGACGGCGGAGTCGGTCCAGCCGCCGTCGCCGTACCCGTGGAACCGCAGGTGCAGCTCGACGAGCCGCGCCACCGCCTTGGTCGTCGCCGAGTCGAAACGGAGCGCCTTCATCCGCCGGGAGGTCATCCTCGCCCCGACCACCTCGTGCTGGTGGAAGCTGACGCGCCCTCCGGACTCGAACGTCCGGGTCGCGGGCTTGCCGATGTCGTGGAGCAGGGCGGCCAGCCGCAGCACCAGGTCCGGGCCGGGCACCGGGCCGTCCGGGCCGGTCTCGGACGCCATCGCCTGCTCCAGCACGGTCAGCGAGTGCTCGTAGACGTCCTTGTGGCGGTGGTGCTCGTCGACCTCCAGGCGCAGGGCCGGCAGCTCGGGCAGCACGTGGTCGGCCAGGCCGGTCGAGACCAGCAGCTCCAGGCCGGCCCGGGGGTCGGCGCCGAGCAGCAGCTTGGACAGCTCCGTGCGGACCCGCTCGGCCGACACGATCTCGATCCGCTCCGCCATCTCGCGGATCGCCGTCACCGCCGCCGGGTCGACGGTGAAGCCCAGCTGGGCCGCGAACCGCGCGGCGCGCATCATCCGCAGCGGGTCGTCGGCGAAGGACCGCTCGGGGCTGCCCGGCGTCCGCAGCACCCCCGCCGCAAGGTCGTCCAGGCCGCCGGACGGGTCCACGAACGTCAGGGACGGCAGGGACACGGCCATCGCGTTGACGCTGAAGTCGCGCCGCGAGAGGTCGCCGACGAGCGAGTCCCCGTACGACACCTCGGGCTTGCGGGACGACGGGTCGTAGGTCTCCGCCCGGTAGGTCGTCACCTCGACGACGACGTCCCCCCGCCGGGCCCCGATCGTGCCGTAGTCGCGACCGACGTCCCAGTGGGCGTCCGCCCACGCCGCGAGCAGGCTCAGCGTCTGTGAGGGCCGGGCGTCCGTGGCGAGGTCGAGGTCGATCTCACCGGACGACGTCAGCCGGCCGAGGAACGCGTCGCGCACCGGGCCCCCGACCAGCGCGAGCTCGTGACCCGCGGCCGCGAACCGTCGTCCCAGGTCCTCGGCCAGGGGGGCGAACCGCACCAGCTCGGCGACGGCGCGACGCCGGGCGGCCTGCCGGCGATCGGACACGGGGTGGGTGGGCACGACGCACCAGCCTGCCAGAACGCGAACCGCTGCCTGTCTACAGTGGCGACATGTCCGCCGTCCCCCAACGACCGCCCCGTTCCGGGCGGTCACCACGGGGGTCGCGTCCGGTGCCCGGGCCACGTCGCCGCACGGTGGAGGAGGTCTCGGCGGGGGGTCTGGTGATCGACCGCTCCGGTGGGGAACCCCGCGTCGCCGTGATCGCGCGCATCAACCGTGGCGGCCGGCTGGAGTGGTGCCTGCCCAAGGGACACCTGGAGGGTGAGGAGACCCCTGAGCAGGCCGCCGTCCGCGAGATCGAGGAGGAGACCGGCATCCGCGGCCGCGTGCTCGAGGGCCTGGGCAGCATCGACTACTGGTTCTCGGTCGACCAGCGCCGGATCCACAAGACCGTGCACCACTACCTGCTCGAGGCGACCGGCGGCGACCTGACGGTGGAGAACGACCCGGACGCCGAGGCCGTTGACGTGGCGTGGGTACCGATGTCCGCGCTCGCCTCGCGCCTCGCGTTCTCGAACGAGCGGCGGATCGCCCGCGCAGCGCGAGCCCTCCTCGCGGACACCGCGTGACGGCCCGCGGCGGCGGTGCCCGTCGCGCCCTGCTCGCCCTGCTCGCCCTGCTCGCCCTGCTCGTGGTGACCCTGCTGCCCGCCACGGCCGCGACCGTCACCGCCGTGCCCGCCCCGGGCGAGATCGAGATCGACATCGTCGCGATCGGCCCCGACGTGGTCGAGCCCGGCGGCACGCTGGCGCTGACCGTGGTCGTCCGCAACACCAGCGACGAGGCGCTCGCGGCCCCGCGGGTGCGCCTCAAGCTCGCGCCACGCCTGCTCGCGTCGCGGTCGTCCGTCGCCCGCTGGGCCGAGCGTGACGACGACCAGTACTCCGGCAGCGTCGTGGCCGAGACACTGGTGCCGACCCCGATCGCCGCGGGAACCGAGGTCACGCTGCCGATCACGGTCGCCGCCGACGACCTCCCGCTGCGCGACTCCCCCTCCAGCTGGGGGCCGCGCGGCCTGGCGGTCGCCGTCCTCGACGCCGGGTTCAGCCAGCTCGCGCTCACCCGCAGCCACGTCGTCTGGTTCCCCGGCCGCTCGTTCGCCAGCCCGATCCGCACCAGCGTGCTGGTGCCGATCACCGCGCGGGCGCCGGACGTGGACACCGGCCTGATCCCGGCCGAGGACCTCAGGGCCCTGACCGCGGACGGCGGACGGCTGGCGTCCGTGCTGTCCGCCACGTCCGTGCCCGGCGTGACCTGGGCGCTCGACCCCGCGGTGCTGGCCTCCGCGGACGCCGCCGCGGCCGGCGTCCCGGGCGTCGCCCGGTGGCTGGAGAGCCTGCGCGCGGAGGCCGACCGCCGGGACGTCGTCGCCCTCGGCTACGGCGACCCGGACGTCACGGCGCTGGCGCACGCGGGCCTCCCGGGCGTGCACGACCTCACCGAGGAGCAGGGACGCGACACCGCCGACGCCCTGCTCGACGCGCCGACGCGCAGCGACATCGCCTGGCCGGCGAGCGGCTCGGTCGACGCCGAGACCCTGGCCATGCTGGCGGACGGCGGGCGCAGCGCCGTCGTGCTCTCCCGCGGCTCCCAGCCGCTGGACGAGACCCTTTCCTTCACCCCGACCGGCCGGGCCACCCTGACCGTCGGCTCCGGTTCGGTCGACTCCCTGCTCGTGGACACCCCGCTGTCGGAGACCCTGGCGAGCGTGGAGGACGACGTCCTGGCGGTCCAACGCCTGCTCGCCGAGACCGCGGCGATCACGATGGAGCGCCCGAGCGTCGACCGGCACGTGCTCGTCACCGCAACCCGCGACTGGGACCCGGACCCCCAGGTGGGCGCGGCGGCGATCCGCGCCCTGACCGCCGTCCCCTGGGTGGAGGCGCTGCCCCTGTCGGAGATGCTGGCGACCGAGCCACCGGACCTGGAGCGGGCGCCGCTGTCCTACCCCGAGTCCGACGCCGCCCTCGAGCTGGACGCGGCCACGCTGCGGGCCGCCGGGGGCGCGGTGCAGGACGTGCGGGAGATGGCGCCCGCGCTGGAGGACCCCGCGGAGCTGGTGGCGGACGCCGAGCGGTCCGCGGCGGCCGCGGCCTCGGTCGCCTGGAGGGACGACCGGGACGAGTGGACCGCGCAGGTCGGCGCCTTCGTCGAGCGGTCGGCGGCCCTCGCCGCCGGGGTGCGCGTCGTCCCCGGCAGCGCGATCAACGTGCTCTCGGCGCAGGCCGACCTGCCGCTGACCGTGACCAACGACCTCACGCAGGCCGTCGAGGTGCGGGTCACCCTCCGTTCGTCGACGCCGCGGCTGGTGGCCGAGGACGCCGTGCCGGTCACCGTGCCGGCCGGCGGCTCCGAGCGGGTGTCGGTCCCGGTACGGGCCCTGGCCAGCGGCAACACCGAGGTGATGGTGCAGCTCCGCACGCCCGCGGGTGAGCCGATCGGGGAGCCGGTCTCGCTCGTCGTCCGGGTCCGGGCCGATTGGGAGAACCGGGGCACCCTCGGCCTCGCCGCCGTCGCCGGCGTGGTGCTGGTCGTGGGCCTGGTGCGCACGATCCGGCGCGGACGACGGACGGCCGACACGTCGCCGTCCCTCGACGCGGGGGCGGACCGGTGAGGCGCGACGGCCTGCTCCGCTCGAGCGCGGTGATGGCCGCGGGGACGGCGACGTCGCGCGTGCTGGGGTTCGTGCGCGCCCTCGTCCTGGCCACCGCGATCGGCGTGACCGTGCCGTCGGCGAACGCGTTCGACGTCGCCAACAAGGTGCCGAACATCCTCTACCTGCTGATCGCGGGCGGGATCCTCAACGCGGTGCTGGTGCCGCAGATCGTGCGCGCCAGCAAGCAGCCCGACGGGGGCCAGGAGTTCGTCGACCGGCTGCTCACCGTCGCGGTGGTGCTGCTGGCCGGGATCACGCTGGTGCTGACGCTGGCCGCGCCGCTGCTGATCGAGGTCTACGCGCTGAGCTTCGCGGGCCCGACGGCGGCGCTCGCGGTCGGGTTCGCCTACTGGTGCCTGCCCCAGGTCTTCTTCTACGGGCTGTACACGGTGCTCGGCCAGGTGCTCAACGCTCGCGGCAGCTTCGGGCCGTACATGTGGGCGCCGGTCGTGAACAACGTGATCGGGATGGCCGGCCTGGTGGCGTTCATCGTCATCTACGGCGTCGGCAGCGAGGGCCAGCACGGACCCGACACGTGGACGCCGGACAAGATCGCCCTGCTCGCCGGCGCCTCCACCCTCGGGGTCGTGGTGCAGGCGCTGGTGCTGATCGTGCCGTTGCGGCGGCTCGGCTTCCGGCTGACCCCCCGCTGGGGACGCCGGGGGGTCGGCCTGGGCGGTGCCCGCACGGTCGCGCTGTGGACGTTCGCCGCGGTGGCGGTGGGCCAGCTCGGCTTCCTGACGACGTCCAACGTCGCGGCGACGGCGTCCAGCCTGGCCGACGGGCTGGACGACGGCACCGCGGTGGCCGGCAACGCCGCCTACACGAACGCCTTCCTGCTCTTCATGCTGCCGCACTCCCTCGTCGCGGTCTCCGTCGTCACCGCGCTGTTCACGCGCCTGAGCCACGCGGCGTCGGAGGGCGACCTCGGCCGCGTGCGGGCGGACCTGTCCACCGGGCTCCGGATGGTCGGCGTCGTGTCGGTGCTGGCGACCACCGGCCTCGTGGTGCTGGGGGGGCAGGCGGGCACGATCATCGCCGGCGACCCGGTGCAGGGTCAGGCGGTCGGTCGTGTCGCGGCGGCGATGGTGCTGGGCCTGGTGCCGTTCAGCGCGACGTACCTGATGCAGCGGGTCTTCTACGCCTTCTCCGACGCCCGCACCCCGTTCCTCGTGCAGCTGCCGGTCGTCGGCGTGATGGTGGTCGGCAACCTGCTGTCGGTGACCCTGCTGCCGGCCCGGTGGATGGTCGTCGGCGTCGGGCTGTCGCTCAGCGTCGGGCACCTGGTGGGGGCGGCGACCGCCGTCGTCCTGCTGCGCCGGCGGATCGGCCGGTTCGAGGGTCACCGGGTGCTGCGCACGCACGTGCGGCTGCTGCTCGCCGGGGCGGTCGCGGGCCTGGCCGGCTGGGGGACGACGGCGCTGCTGTCCGACGTCTCGTGGACCGGCCGTGCGGGCGCCGTCGTCACCAGCGTGGCGGCGGGCGCCGTGATCTGCGTCGTCTACCTGGCCGCGGTCAAGGTGCTGCGCGTGACCGAGCTGGACGAGCTCCTGGCCCGGCTGCCGGTGCGCCGCTGACCGGTGCCGCTGACCGGTGCCGCTGACCCGGGGGCGGACGCACGCGGCTCAAGGTGGGCCGGTGGCGAGCCGACTCGAAGAGGGTGGACCGAGACCGGGGTAGTGCGCGCTCACGCGCTTCGGGCGACGCCGGTGGCATCGTCCTGGGCTGGCTGACCAAGCTCGTCGTGGTGCTCGCCGTCGTCGGCGTCGCGCTGTTCGACGTGCTGTCGATCGCGACCAGCCGCCTCGCCGTGGAGGACCACGCCGCGCTGGCCGCCCGTGAGGCCAGCCAGGCGTACCTGGGCTCCGGCGACGTGCAGGTCGCCTATGCCGAGGCGGTCTCCGCCGCCGCGGACGCCAACCCCCTCGACGAGGTCCCGCCGGAGCGGTTCAGCACCGCGAAGGACGGCACGGTGACGCTGGCGGTGCGGCGCGAGGCGACGACGTTCGTCGTCCACCGGATCCCCTGGATCGCCGACTGGGCCGTGGTCAGCGGGGACGCGACGGCCAAGAGCCTGGGCTGATATGCGGCGCCGCGCCCCCCGGGCCGCGATGGTGGCGTGCCTCGTCGCCGTCACCCTGGCCACCGCACCGCACGCCGTCGCCGACCCGACCGACCCGACCGACACCGCCCACGCCGCGGCCCAGGCGCAAGCGCTGCGCGACCAGGTGGAACGGCTCGAGCACCAGGTGGAGCTGGCCGCCGAGGACCACTCCGCCGCGGCCGATCGGCTCGGAGCCGTGATCAGCGCCGAGATCGCGGCCGACGCCGAGCTCGACGCCGTCCGCGAGTCCGGCCAGGAACAGCGCGGCGAGGCCGCGAGGCGTG
>DASROP010000283.1:0-9571 GCA_035646835.1 Actinomycetales bacterium
GCCGGCCAGCCCGTGAGCTTGATCCCGTAGACCTGCGCGACGCCCTTGTGCAGCCCCAGCGACGCGACCGACCCGACGTGCTTGTGCCGGTACTCGACGGGCGACAGTCCTCGGACGGCGGCGACCAGGTTGTCGCCGAGCAGGCGGCCCTGGCGGACGGCGTGCTGCGCGCTCGGCGAGCACGTGGCGCCTGGCGCGCCGGTGAGATCGGGGACGGCGGCGCAGTCGCCGGCGCCCCACGCGCCCTCGACGACGTCCCCACCCTCGGTGCGCACGCGCAGGTCGGCGCCGCACCGCAGCCGGCCCTTGTCGTCCAGCGGCAGGCCGGTGGCGGCGAGGACGGGGTTCGCCTTCACGCCCGCCGTCCACACCAGGGTGTCGGCGTCCATCTCACCGCCGTCGGAGAGGACGACGTGCCCGTCGGTGGCCGACTCCAGCCGGGTCGACAGCCGGACGTCGATGTCACGGGACCGCAGCTCGCGCACGGTGTATCGGCCCATGTCCTCACCGACCTCGGGCAGGATCCGGCCGGTGGCCTCGACGAGGACGAACCGCAGCTCGTCGACCCGGATGCCGTCGTGGAAGGCCAGGGCCGAACGCGCCATGTCCTCCAGCTCGGCGAGCGCCTCGATCCCGGCGTAGCCGCCGCCGACGAAGACGAACGTGAGCGCTCTCCGGCGCTCGGAGCCCCGCAGCGCCTCGGCGACGTCGAGGCGCTCGATCACGTGGTTGCGCAACGCGATCGCCTCCTCGACCTGCTTGAAGCCGATGCCGTTCTCGTACAGACCGGGGATCGGCAGGGTCCGTGCCACCGACCCCATCGCCATCACCACGTGGTCGTAGGACAGCTCGTAGGCCACCCCGGTCTCCGGTGTGATGCACGCGGTCTTCTCAGCGTGTCGCAGGGCGGTCAGCCGTCCGGTGACCACCCGCACGCCGGACAGCTCGCGGCGCAGGGACACCACGACGTGCCGCGGCTCCAGCGAACCGGCGGCCGCCTCGGGCAGGAACGGCTGGTAGGTCATGTACGACCGCGGGTCGACCACCGTGATGTCGGCCTCGCCGCGGCGGAGCCGGCGCTTGAGGCGCAGGGCGGTGTACAGGCCGACGTAGCCGCCGCCGACCACGAGGATGCTCGGGCGCCCGCTGGTGCTCATGGCCCCGAGTCTACGCGCTTGTGAAAGATTTCACGAGTTGGCGAAAACCCTCGCGCGGGCCAGGACGGCGTCCAGCATCGCCTCGGTCAGCCGGCCCGTGAAGGTGTTCTGCTGGCTGACGTGGAAGCAGCCCAGCATCGTGACCGAGCCGAGCTCCGCCTCCGCCCCGTGGCCGAAGCGCGGCCGTGGCCGCGGCACCGGCCACCCCGCACGCCTGGCCAGCGCGAGACCCGCGTCCCACGCGAACCCGCCGAGGGCGACCACGACGCGAACCCGCGGCAACAGGGCGATCTCCCGGTCCACCCAGGGCGCGCAGGCGTCGCGCTCGGCAGGGGTGGGCGCGTTGCCGGGCGGCGCACAGCGCACCGGGGCGATGACCCGGACGCCGGCCAGCTCCAGGCCGTCGGCGGTGTCGGTGCTGGTCGGCTGGTTGGCCAGCCCGGCCCGGTGCAGGGCGGCGAAGATCCAGTCGCCGGAACGGTCACCGGTGAACACGCGCCCGGTGCGGTTGCCGCCGTGGGCCGCGGGAGCCAACCCGAGGACGACGATGGGGGCGGCGGGGTCCCCGAACCCGGCCACCGGCCGGCCCCAGTACGGCTCGTCGGCGTAGGCGCGACGCCGGGTGGTCGCGACCTGCTCGCGCCACGTGACCAGCCGCGGGCAGGCGCGGCAGACGCTGACCCTCGCGTCGAGCTGCGCGAGGTCGCGCGCGCCGACGGCCAGCCGGCCCACGTCGTCCGCGCTCTGCGCCAATGGCGTCCGCGCCGTGGCGAGGTCGCCGGGCCAGCCGCTGCCCGGCGCCACCGGCGAGTCGAACGCTCCCCCGACCGAAGGGTGCGGCAGGCGCGTCACCCGCGCTCCGGTGAGATGAACCCGGTCTCGTAGGCCAGGACGACGGCCTGCACGCGGTCGCGCAGCCCCAGCTTGGCCAGCACGTGCGCGACGTGGCCCTTCACCGTCGTCTCCCCCAGGTGCAGGGCGGCGGCGACTTCCGCGTTGGAGCGCCCGGCCGCCACCTCGCGGAGCACGTCGAGCTCGCGCGGCGTCAGCTGCCGTAGCGCCTCCGGGACGCCGTCCACCACCGGTGGCCGTGCCACGAACCGCTCGACCAGGCGGGCGGTGACAGTCGGGTCCAGCAGCGCCTGCCCGGTGGCCACGGTCCGGACGGCGTGCAGCAGCTGCTGGTGCGGGGCCGACTTCAGCAGAAAGCCGCTCGCGCCGGCCTTCAGCGCCGCGTACACGTACTCGTCGAGGTCGAACGTGGTCAGCACCAGCACCCGGGTGGAGGCGCCCCCGGCCACCAGCCGGCGCGTCGCCTCCAGACCGTCCGTCCCGGGCATCCGGATGTCCATCAGTACGACGTCCGGTCTGGTCCGGCGCACCTCCGCGAGCGCCTCGTCCCCGTCGGACGCCTCGCCAACGACCTCCAGGTCCGGCGCCGTGGTGAGGATCAGACGCAGCCCCTCGCGCACCAGTGCCTGGTCATCGGCAACCACGACCGTCGTCACGGGCTCACCCCCTCCGCCGCCTGTGCGGCGGTGACGGACAGGCGGGCGACCAGCCGGAACCCGCCCTCGGGTCCGCTGCCGGCCTCCAGCGTGCCGGAGTACACCGCGACGCGCTCGGCCATCCCGGCCAGCCCGTGACCCGCGCCGCTGACCGCGCCGCCTCCCCTGCCGTCGTCCTGCACGACGATCGTCAGATCCGTTGCACTGTAATCGATCTGGACGTCGACACGGGTCGCCGACGCGTGCCTGACGACGTTCGTCAGCGCCTCCTGCACCACCCGGTAGGCGGTCAGCTGCACGCCAGGGGGCAGCTCGGCCGACGGGTCGTTGCGGACCAAGGTGACGACCAGCCCGGCCGACCTCGCGTGGTCCGCCAGCTGCTCGACCTGGTCGAGGCTCGGCGCCGGGGCGACCTCCCGGCCCTCCTCGGGGTCAGTGACCCTGAGCAGGTCGAGCAGCCGGCGCAGCTCGGCGACCGAGGCGCGGCCGGTCTCGGCGGCCTGACGCAGGGATCGTCGGGCGGCGGCGGGGTCGCTGTCGAGGACGGCGTCCGCCGCCTCGGCGTGCACGACCATCAGGCTCACGCCGTGGGCCACGACGTCGTGCAGCTCCCTGGCCACCCGGGCCCGCTCGTCGGCGGCGGCCAGGCGCAGGTCTGCCTGCTGGCGCACGGACCGCTGGCGCACCACGTAGCCGGTCACCGCTGCGCCGCCGAGGTAGGCGACCGGCGGCACCAGGTCGAACCCCGTCGGGGGGCCTGGGTAGGCGACGGCCACGCCCACCACCGCGGCCACGATCGCGGCCAGCCCCACCGCCGCCGCGAGGGGACGGGCGTGCCGCGCCAGCGAGTACGTCGCGAGGGTGATCGCCAGGAACGCGGCGAACGGCGGGTCACCACCGACCAGCAGCAGGTGCCCAGCGACCCCTCCGCTGACGCCGAGCGCCGCGAGCAGCGGCGCCCTGGTGCGCGCCATCAGCGGCAGCACGGACAGCACGCCGGTGAGCAGCCCCGCCGTGGCGGCCCGCGGCGGGTCCAGCACCAGCTGGACGACCGTCAGGGCGACGAGCACGAGGGCGACGGCGACGTCGGGCCCGGCGGTGCCCCACCAGGTCGGGCGCGGGACGTCGTCCCGCCGCAGGGCTACCGGCACGCCCCAACCGTAGGGGCGGCGACCGCAGGATGGCCCCCTTCTCGCGGGCGCCGGTCCCCTCCTCGAGGAGGGGGCGGCCCCGCCGCCCGGCCGCCGGAAACGTCCCTGGGCAGGGCGCGGAGGTGCGGCACGCACCGACACCGTGGTGGCAGCGGCCCACCCGGGGCCCGAACCGGAGGAGTACACGATGGACCTGGACCTGATCACCAGCAGGCTGCGGCCGGCGGTCCTCGCCGCGGGCCCGCTCGCCGTGGCGTCGTTCCTCACACTCATCGCGGCTGTCGCGACCGCCGGCGACGGGATGGTGGCGGTCGAGAAGTCGCCGGTCGCCGTCGCCTCGTCGGTCACCGGGCTGGCGGCCCTCGTGCTGACCGCCCTCGCCGTTGCGTACCTGCCGTTGACCGTCCCCGCGCTGCGGCACGGTCTCGGCTGGGTCGGCCTGCTCGTGCTCGCCACCGGCGTGCTGCTCGGTGCGGGTGGCCAGTGGTCCATGGTCTTCGTCGTCCCGGCCCTGGCCGATGCCGCGCCGGAGCTGCTGACGGAGGGCATCGGGTCGGTGCTCGCCGGCTTCGTCGTCTCGTTCCTGACGATGGCCGTCGGAGGGATCCTGACGGGGGTCGCCCTGCTCCGGTCGAATGCCGTGCCCCGTTGGTCGGCCGTGCTGGTGCTCGTGGGTGGCCTGGTGTGCGTCGCCCCGCTGCCGGCGCGCTTCTTCGTGCTGGCGTGCGGCCTGTCCGCCGTGGCCGCCGTCGCGTCACGCCGCCAGCCCGCGCCTGCCGTCGTCCCCGCCCCCGCCTGACCGGCGCACCCCCTGATCGTCGGACCGTACTGGCTGTGATCACAGCCACTGCGGTCCGACGATCACTGGGGTCAAGGGTGGGGTTGGTCAGGCGACGGACCAGGCGATGCCGTCGAGGATGTCGTGCTCGCTGGTGACCACCTCGGTGATGCCGGCGTCGCGGGCCACCCGTTCGACGACGCGGCGCCACACCAGCGCTCCGGCACCGATCACGTCGACCCGGCCGGGGTGCATGAAGCGGAGCGCCGCCCGCTGGTCGTGGCTCATCTCCAGCAGCTCGGTGCAGGCGGCGCGGACGACGTCGACGCCGAGCACCGCCCGGTGGATGCGCCCGGCGTCGTAGGTCGGCAGGCGCAGTGCGTGGGCGGTGATCGTGGTCACCGAGCCCGCCAGGCCGACGAGGGTCGCGGTCTCGGCGATCGGGACGTCGGACGCCGCCACGTCCAGCGCGGCGTCGATGTCGGCGGTGGCCGCGATGACCTGCTCCGGCGTCGGCGGGTCGGAGACCAGGTGCCGCTCGGTCATCCGCACGCAGCCGACGTCCACCGACCGAGCCGCCCGGACGCCGTCCGACCCCAGCACCAGCTCGGTCGACCCGCCCCCGAGGTCGACGACAAGAAACGGAGGCTCGTGCTCCCCCTGCAGCTCGCGGGTCGCACCGGCGAACGACAGGGCGGCCTCCTCCGCGCCGGTCACGACCTCCGGCTCGACGCCCATCACGTCCCGGACGCCGGCGACGAACTCGGCGGCGTTGGAGGCGTCCCGGCTCGCCGACGTCGCCACGAACCGAACTCGCGCGGCCCCGAGGTCACGGCACACCGCCGCATACCGGCCGGTGGCCTCCAGGGTGCGCTTCATCGCCTCGGGGGCGATCCGTCCGGTCCGGTCGACCCCTTGACCGAGGCGCACGATCTCCATCCGCCGGTCCAGGTCGGTCAAGGACGCCGGAGCTGTGCTGTTGATGTCCGCGACCAGCAGGCGGATCGAGTTGGTGCCGCAGTCCACGGCGGCGACGCGCGTCATGGCCGCCATCGTGCCGGACGGCGTGGGCCCGGAGCCATCTGGCACGCTCGGCACCGTGACCGACCCGAAGGTGGACGTCGTCGTCGTCGGCTCGGGCCCCAACGGGCTCGCGGCCGCTCTCGTGATGGCCGGCGCCGGGCTCGAGGTGCTCGTGGTCGAGGGGGCGGACACGATCGGGGGCGGCGCCCGCTCTGCCGAGACCGTGTTGCCGGGCTTCCACCACGACGTCTGCTCGGCGGTGCACCCGATGGCCGTGGCCTCGCCGTTCTTCCGGGCGTTCGACCTGGCGGCGCACGGCGTCGAGATGCTGCAGCCCGAGGTCGCGTACGCGCACCCCCTGGACGGCGGCCGCGCCGGCATCGCCTGGCGGGATCTCGACCGCACGGTCGACGGGCTGGGTCGGGACGGCGCCGCCTGGCGATCGCTGCTGGGGCCGCTCGCCGGCCGCTGGGAGAGCGTGATCGCCGCGCTGATGTCGGATTACCGGCACGTGCCGCGCGACCTCCTCACGTTCCTCCGCTTCGGGCTGCGCACCCTCGAGCAGGGCAGCCCGGCGTGGAACGTCCGCTTCCGCGGCGACCAGGCGCCGGCGATGCTGACCGGGGTCAGCGCGCACGCGATCGCGCCACCACGCAGCCTCGGGCCGTCCGGGGCGGGCCTGATGCTCGCGTCCCTGGCGCACGGCGTCGGGTGGCCGATGCCGCGTGGAGGGAGCAGGGCCATCGTCGACGCGATGGCCGCCGAGCTGCGGCGCCGCGGCGGCCGCATCGAGACCGGCCGCTGGGTCCGGACGCTGGGCGAGCTGCCGTCGTCCCGCGCCGTGCTGCTCGACGTGGCGCCGACCGGGCTGCTGGCGATGGCGGGCGGCGCCCTGCCGCCGTCCTACGCCAGATGGCTCCGCGGTTACCGCTACGGCGGTGCCGCGGCCAAGGTCGACTTCGCCCTCTCCGGTCCGGTGCCCTGGGCGGCCGATCACCTCGACCGGGCCGGGACGCTGCACCTCGGCGGCACCCGCTCGGAGATGGTGGCGACGGAGCGCCGCGTCCGGGCGGGTCAGCACAACGAGCAGCCCTATGTGCTGGCCGCCCAACATGGAGTGGTCGACGACACCCGGGCGCCGGCCGGCCAGCAGGCGCTCTGGAGCTACGCCCACGTGCCCAACGGATCCACGCTCGACGTGGGGGACGCCGTCCAGGCGCAGATCGAGCGGTTCGCGCCGGGTTTCGGTGACGTCGTCCTCGCCCGGAAGGCGGTCCCGGCGGCACGTGCCGCCGAGTACAACCCGAACTACCCCGGCGGTGACATCGCCTCCGGGGCGACCACCGTGTGGCAGATGGTGATGCGTCCCGCGCCGAGGTGGGACCCCTATGCCACCCCGCTGGATGGCGTGTACCTGTCGTCGGCGGCGACACCTCCCGGTCCGGCCGTGCACGGGATGTCCGGCGTGCACGCCGCGGGACGCGCCCTGCGGCAGCGGTTCGGCATCCGCACTCCCCCACTCGACCTGGTCAGTCCTCCTCGGTCGTGACGCAGGGGCCGGACGTCGACCAGTCCGGTAGCGCCGACAGGGCCTCGTCTCCGAGCGGGTTGACGCCGGGGCCGGCGGCGAGCGCGTGCCCGACGAGCACGTGCAGGCACTTGACCCGCCTCGGCATCCCTCCCGCCGAGACCCCGGCGATCTCGGGGACGTCGCCGAGCTCGGCCCGGCGCGCGAGGTAGTGGGCGTGGGCGGCTGCATAGGCGGCGGCCAGCTCGGGGTCCGCGGCCAGGCGCTCGGTCATCTCCCGCATCAGCCCGCTCGACTCGAGCGTGCTCACCGCAGCGGTCGCCCGAGGGCAGGTCAGGTAGAACGTCGTCGGGAACGGGGTGCCGTCGTCCAGCCTCGGCTCGGTGGCGACCACGTCGGGCAGCCCGCAGCCGCAGCGGTGGGCGACGGCCGCGACCCTCCGCGGCTCGCGGCCGAGCTGCGCCCCGACGGCAGCCAGGTCGTCGCGGGAAGGAACGGTCACGGCGAGGGCGCGGGCAGCGGCTCGGTCCCCCCACCGACAGCCCCCGGTGGCCGGCCTCCGGTCTCCGAGCCGGCCAGGGCGAGGGAGTCGTAGAGGCTGCCGAACCAGGCCCGGTCGGTCTGGGCAGCCTCCTCGGCGGCAGCGGCCGTCGGGTCGGCGGCCTCGACCTCGGCCACCGGTTCGTCCAGGACGACGTAGCCCACCTCACCCGGCATCCCGAAGCCGAAACGCTGTCTGGCCTGGGCGGCGACGAAGGCGGGGTCCTCCCAGCGTTCGAGCTGGTCGGCGAGCGCGGCGACCCGTTGCTCGCGGTCCGCCACCTCGCGCTCCAGGGCAGCCATGTCGGCCTGCTGGTTGATGAAGTCACGCAGGGCCGGTGCCATCGCGGCGGCGACCACGAGCAGGAGGACGGCGATCACCGCGGCCCGCCGGGACAGGGCTCGCGGTGTCGTCGTCGACGCGCTCTTCGGAGCCGCCCGGGGCCGCGCAGCGGGCGCCGGACGGCGCGAGCCGCCGTCCGCCGCGCTGGTCGGACGGCGAGCCGAGGCCGACGGCCCCTTGCGCCCGGGGCCGGAGGCCTTGGGCGTGGTCGGACGTCGGCTCGGCACGGTGGGGTCCCCTCAGCGGTTGAACCGCGGGAAGGCGGCACGACCCGCGTAGCGCGCGGCGTCGTCCAGCTCCTCCTCGATCCGGAGCAGCTGGTTGTACTTCGCCACGCGCTCGGAGCGGGCGGGCGCGCCGGCCTTGATCTGGCCGCAGTCGGTGGCCACGGCCAGGTCCGCGATGGTGGTGTCCTCGGTCTCGCCACTGCGGTGGCTCATCATGCAGGTGAACCCGTTGCGGTGCGCCAGGGCGACGGCATCGAGAGTCTCGGTGAGGGTGCCGATCTGGTTGACCTTCACCAGCAGCGCGTTGGCGGCGCCGTCGGTGATGCCGCGCTGCAGGCGCTCGGGGTTCGTGACGAACAGGTCGTCGCCGACGAGCTGCACGCGGTCACCGAGGGCCGCGGTGATCGCCGTCCAGCCCTCCCAGTCGTCCTCGGACAGGGGGTCCTCGATGCTGACCAGCGGGTACGCGCCGACCAGCTCGGTGTAGTACTCGGTCATCTGCTCGGCGCTGCGGACCGAGCCCTCGAACGAGTACGAGCCGCCGTCGTGGAACTCGGTCGCCGCGACGTCGAGGGCGAGGGCGATGTCGTCACCGAGGGCGAAGCCGGCCTTGTCGACGGCGGTGGCGATCAGGTCGAGGGCCTCGCGGTTGTTCGGCAGGCTGGGGGCGAAGCCGCCCTCGTCACCCAGCCCCGTCGACAGTCCCTTGGCCTTGAGGACCGCCTTGAGGGAGTGGTAGACCTCCGCGCCCCAGCGCAGCGCCTCCGAGAAGGTCGTGGCACCGACCGGGGCGACCATGAACTCCTGGACGTCGACACCCGAGTCGGCGTGCGCGCCCCCGTTGAGGATGTTGAGCATCGGCACCGGCAGCAGGTGGGCGTTCGGGCCGCCGAGGTACCGGAACAGCGGGAGGTGGGCCGAGTCGGCGGCGGCCTTGGCGACCGCAAGGGACACCCCGAGGATGGCGTTGGCGCCGAGAGCCCCCTTGTCGTCCGTGCCGTCGAGGTCGAGCATCGCGGAGTCGACGAGCCGCTGCTCGTGCGCGTCGAAGCCGACCAGCTCGGGACCGATCTGGTCGAGGACCGCGGCGACCGCCTGCTGCACGCCCTTGCCCAGGTAGCGGTCGTCGTCGCCGTCCCGCCGCTCGACCGCCTCGAAGGCGCCGGTGGAGGCACCCGACGGGACGGCGGCCCGCGCCAGGGTGCCGTCGTCCAGGGCCACCTCGACCTCGACGGTGGGGTTGCCGCGGGAGTCGAGGATCTCGCGTGCCCCGACGGCCTCGATGGTGGCCACGATGCGCTCCTAGTGAAAGGGGG
>DASROP010000284.1:0-4052 GCA_035646835.1 Actinomycetales bacterium
GTGCAGAGCGAGGCGCTGGCCGCAAGCACGCAGCAGCCGTTCCAGTGTCCTCACGGATGGCGAGCTGACGCCCGACTCGTATCGGGCGACCGCCGGCTGCGACGTGGCCGCCCGCCGGGCTACCTCTGCCTGGGTCAGGCCGGCGTTCACCCGCGACGCACGGATCAGCATGGGAACGTCCATTGGCCAAGTATACCTGTACCGGTATTCACGGCAGCGCGACCCGCAGTGCGGCGCTGACCGCTCGCATCGTCGCCGGCGACGATGCGCCGACGAGATCGGAGAGCTCGTCGCGGTAGAACTGAACGAGGTCGTCGCACAGCACGACGCCGGCGACCGGGTCGGCGGCAGCGAGCGGCACGACGGTCGGCAGGTGCGCATGCTTCAGAGTCGTCGCCACCCGGGCCGCGACGACTGTGTCGAGGTTGCGGTTGCGCGCGTTGTTGCTGACCACCAGCCACGGCTTCGCGCCATGACCGAGATCGACCCGGTAGACCTGGCCCCGCAGCGGCGTCACGGACCGGTCGCGGAGTCGGTCCGTGCGACGTACCGGCGCCGGGCCTCGCGGGAGTCGGAAGACGTGAGCTCGGCCGCGAGCGCCGCGTAACCGGCGTCCATACCCTGCACCTGCAGCGCCTCGGCGCCGGCGCGCACCAGCACCCGCAGCAGGGCGGCCTCGGACGGCGAGTGCCCCAGGGAAAGGCCGCGCTCCGCCGCCCAGGCGCGCAGCGTCGTCCGCCCGGCCCCGGTGGAGAACGCAGCGAGCGCCACCTCGTCGTCGTCCGACAAGGTGACGCTCAGCCGCTGGGTCATGCACCACAACCTACACCACTCGATGCACCACCACTAGATCACTCCCGTGCGCAGGGTCAGCTACCGACCTTGGTCGAGCCGGTCTGGGTGGCCTTGGCCGCTGTCGACGCGGTCTTGCGGGCCGTGGTCGTCGCGCCCTTGGCGGCGGTCTTGGACGACGCGGCGCGCTTGCGGGCCGTGGTGGTCGTCCGCTTGGCGGCCGGCTTCGTGCGGGTGGCGCTCTTGCCGGCCTCGCGCTGGGCGGTGGTGGCGGTCGCCTTGGCGGCGGACTGCGTCTCACCGGCGCCGCGACGCACCGTGGTCACGGCCGCCTTCGTGCGGGTCAGCGTGGCCTTGCCCTGCTCGACGAGGTCCTGGGTCGCCTTCTGCTTCCGGATCCGCTCGACGAGCTTCTTGCCGCGGGCGGAGAGGTCGCCGTAGGTCTCCTCGGCCTTGCCGGCGGCCTCGAGCCCGGCGGTCATGGCGACCGTCGGGGCGTGCTGCAGGCGTGCCTGGAGCCTCTTGACCTCGGCGTCGAACTTGCCCTGCTCCAGCTCGGTGCGGGCCTGGGCCGCGCGGGCCTGCGCGTGACGCAGCTGCTGGACGGCGAGGTCGGTCACGCCGACGACGGCATAGCCCGTGTCGGTCGCGGTCTTCTTGAACTCGGCGGTGATCGCCATGTCAGTTCCCTCCTCGGGGAGCTCGGTTCCTGGGGGCCGGCGCCTTCTTCGCGCCGGTCTTCCTGGTGGTCTTTGGTGTCGTCCGCTTGGCGGCCGAACGCTTCCTCGGGGCAGGGACACCGGACGTCGGTACGCCGTCCCGCTCGTTCTCGGTCCGGAACGTCTCGTAGATGTCCAGGAGCACCTGGCGCTGGCGCTCGTTCAGGTGGGGGTCGGCCAGGACGGCGGCCTGCACCTCGATCCGGTCGCCCCGCTCGGCGAGGATGCCGGCGCGCACGTACAGGGTCTCGGCGGAGATCCGCAGGCCCTTGGCGATCTGGCCCAGCATCTCCGCACTCGGCTTGCGCAGGCCACGCTCCACCTGGCTCAGGTAGGGGTTGGAGACGCCCGCGGCGTCGGCGAGCTGGCGCAGCGTCAGCTTCGCGCCGTGCCGCTGCTCGCGCAGGTAGTCCCCCAGGTCGGAGACCTTGTTCAGCGTGGCCATGCGTCCACTCTGCTTGCTCTAGCTAGCAAACGCAACTCCTGGAGCAAGCAACGGTGCGTGAACGTCGTCACAACGGGGCGTAAATGCTACGGTTGCTACATGGCCTCGATCCCGCACCGCGAGCTGCGCAACGACAGCAGCCGGATCCTCGAGCGCGTGCGCAACGGCGAGGTCATCGAGGTGACGAACCACGGCGAGCTGGTCGCAGTGCTCGTGCCCCCGTCGACGTCCGTCTACGACCGGCTCGTCGCGGCCGGCAGGGTCCGGCTCGCCGACCCGGACGCGCGGGTGGACCTGCGCAGGATCAAGCGGCGCCCGGCCACCGCACCGACCGCTGAGATCCTCGCCGACGTCCGGGCGGACCGGTGATCGTGTACGTGGACACGTCCGCCGCCCTCAAGCTCGTGGTCGACGAGGAGGAGTCCGCGGCCGCCGCCGGCTACCTGCAGAAGGCACGAGCCGGCGGCGACCGGCTCGTCGCGTCCCTGCTGATGCACACCGAGATGCACCGTGCGTCGCGCCGCCGACCGGCTGAGGTCGACCCGCGCACGGTCAGGCGGGTCCTCTCGACCATCGACCTGTTCGACCTCGAGCGCAGCGACCTCACGACCGCCGCCGTCGTCCCGGGAGCCCTGCGCACGCTCGATGCCCTGCACCTCGCTTCGGCACTGCGGATCAACGCCGACGCCATCGTGGTCTACGACACCGAGCTCGCCGGCGCGGCCGAGGAGTCAGGGCTGCGGGTGGTCAGCCCGACGTGACCGACGGCGGACGACGAACCGGACGACGAGGTACGCGATCAGCGCGTAGACGGCCCAGTTGATGTAGTCGCTGTAGCGGCCGATCTCGGTGAACTGACTGCCGAGCACGTAGCCGCCGAGCACCAGGCCGGCGTTCCAGACCGTGCTGCCAACCAGGGTGAACAGGGTGAACTTCCACAACGGCATCCGGGCCACCCCCGCGGGAACCGACACGAGGGAGCGGACGACGGGAACGCACCGTCCGATCAGCACCGCGGCGCCGCCGTGCCGCTCGAACCAGTCGACGGCCCGGTCGAGGTCGCTCGCGTCCACGAGCCACATCCGGTCGAAGAGGCGGCGCAGCCGGTCGACGCCGACCCGCTCGCCCAGCCCGTACAGCAGCCAGGCCCCGACCAGCGACCCGAGCGTCGCCGCGACGATGGTCCACGCCAGCGACATCCGGCCCTGCGAGGCCACGTAGCCCGCGACCGGCAGCACCACCTCGCTCGGGATCGGCGGGAAGATGTTCTCCGCCGCCACCATCAGGCCGACGCCGACGGCGCCGAGCGAGCTGACGACGTCCGCCACGAACCCCCGCGAGACCGGTCAGCTCCTCGGTCGCAGTGCCCACGGTCGCCAAGGCTGGCAGCACGGGGACGCGCCCGCCCGTCCAGCGGCTCTCACCGAGAGAAGGCTGCCGCCAGGCCGCGGTCGTAGGTGAGCAGCTCGTCGACCCCGCGGCTCGCGCACACCGCGAGGTGCATCAGGTCGCGGGCCGACAGGTGCGGGTGGCGGTCGTGCAGGAGCCGCGCGTCCCGGACGTCGTCGGGGTCCACGGTCCACACCTCGGCGAGGTCGGTGGCCAGCTGCAGAGCGGCGTCCAACGTCTCGAGCCGTCCGACCGGGAGGTAGGCGTGCAGGAACTCCTGCAGCACCTCGACCGACGTCGCCATCGGGCGCCTGGCCCGGCGGTGGCCGGTCAAGGTCTCGCGCGCCGGCGTTCGCAGCGGGTGCGCCCCGCCCACGGCGTACATGAAGACGTTGGTGTCGACGAAGATCATGCGGTGGGGAGGTGATCGATCCTCGATGCCGCGATCACGGCTGCGTGCTCGTCCCAGCTCGGCTCCTGCCCCTGCTCGCGGGCGTCGCAGTCGGCGAAGAAGTCCTTCAGGTCCTCCGGCGTGCGCAGCACCGACCCCTCGGTGGCCCGGATCCGCGCGCGGCCGGCGTCCCGGAGCCACTGCGACAGCGAGCGCCCCTCCGCCTTGGCGCGGGCCCGGAAGAGCTCGCGTTCGCGTGCATCGAGCACGACCTGGATTCGCACCGACATACGGCTGATTGTACCTCATGTGTAGT
>DASROP010000285.1:0-7266 GCA_035646835.1 Actinomycetales bacterium
GGCATGAACGACGCACGGTCGAAGGAGTCGTGCCGGATCGTCAGCTGCTCCCCGACGCCGCCGAGCAGCACCTCCTCGTGGGCGACCAGTCCACGCAGCCGCACCGAGTGCACCCGCACCCCGTCGACCAAGGCCCCACGCGCCCCCTCCAGCGCCGAGTCGGTGGCGTCCGGCGACGGACCCACGCCGCCGGCACGGCGCGACGCCGCCACCAGCTCGGCAGTCCGGCGTGCCGTGCCCGAGGGCGCGTCGACCTTGTCCGGGTGGTGCAGCTCGACGATCTCCACCGACTCGAAGTAGGGGGCCGCGGCGGCGGCGAACCGCATCGCCAGCACCGCCCCGAGGGCGAAGTTCGGGGCGATCAGCACGCCGGTGTCGCTGCCCTCCAGCGACGAGCGCACGGCGGAGAGGCGCTCGTCGTCCCAGCCGGTGGTGCCGACGACGGCGTGCACGCCGGCCGCGACGCAGAAGTCGACGTTGCCGGGCGAGGCGTCCGGCACCGTGAGCTCGACGGCCACCTGCGCCCCGGCGTCCACGACGGCCTGCAGGTCGTCGCCCCTGCCCACCCGCGCCACCAGGTCGAGGTCGTCGGCGGCCTCGATCGCGGCGCAGGCCGCGCGGCCCATCCGGCCGCCGGCGCCGATCACCGCCACCCGGGTCGTCACGCGGGCGACCCTAGCGCCACCGACCTCAGCACCAGGGCCGTCGCGACCGCCGCCTGCGCCGCCTCGTAGCCCTTGTCCTCGGTCGAACCCTCCAGGCCGGCCCGGTCGCGGGCCTGTGCGTCGGTGTCGCAGGTCAGCAGCCCGAAGCCGACCGGCACACCGGTGTCGACCGCCACCCGGGTCAGGCCGTCCGTCGCCGCCGCGCACACGTACTCGAAGTGCGGCGTCCCGCCCCGGACGACGACGCCCAGGGCGACGATCGCGTCGTAGCCGGCCCGGGCCGCGCGCGCCGCCGCGACCGGCAGCTCGAACGACCCGGGCACGCGCAACCACAGCACGTCGTCCACGCCGGCATCGGCCAGCGCCCGGCGCGCGCCGTCGGTCAGGCCGTCCATCACCTCGCGGTGCCACTGCGCCGCGACCACGGCGACCCGCAGCGCCGCCGCACCGTCCACCCGCAGCTCGGGAGCCCCCCGGCCACTCACCGGACCGCCAGGTGCGGCAGGAGGTGACCGAGGCGGTCGCGCTTGGTGGTCAGGTAGCGCAGCGACTCGGCGTGCGCGGGCAGGTCGAGCGGCACGCGCTCGCGCACGTCGACCCCGTGCGCCCGCAGGCCCTCGAGCTTGGCGGGGTTGTTGGTGAGGAGCCGCACCGTGCGCACCCCCAGGTCGTCGAGCACCCGGGCGGCGGCCCCGTAGTCACGGGCGTCGACGGGCAGGCCCAGGTGCAGGTTCGCGTCGACGGTGTCGGCGCCGTCGTCCTGCAACGCGTAGGCGGCGATCTTCGCGCCCAGGCCGATCCCCCGGCCCTCGTGCCCGCGCAGGTAGACGACCACGCCGCTGCCCTCGGCGGCGACGGCTTCCATCGACGCGTGCAGCTGGGGACCGCAGTCGCACCGCAGTGACCCCAGCACGTCACCGGTGAGGCACTCGGAGTGCACGCGGACGAGCACAGGCTCGTCGCGGTCGGCGACGTCCCCGACGACCAGCGCCACGTGCTCGGCACCGTCGACCGGGTCGGCGAAGGCGTGTGCCGTGAACTCCCCGTGCTCGGTCGGCAGCCGCGTGGTGGCCACGCGGCGGGGGTCGGGTTGGCGCAGGTACCGCACGAGGTCGGCGATGCTGATCAGCGCGAGCCCGTGCTCGTCGCAGAACTCGCGGCACGAGGCGGCACGGCGCATCGAGCCGTCGTCGGAGACGAGCTCGGCGATCACGCCGACGGGCGGCAGCCCCGCGAGGCCCACGAGGTCGACCGCGGCCTCGGTGTGACCCGGTCGCTCGAGCACGCCGCCGGCACGGGCCCGCAGCGGGAAGACGTGCCCGGGGCGGGCCAGGTCGTCCTCGGTCACGTCATCCCTGGCGAGCAGCTGCAGCGTGCGCGCACGGTCGGCGGCCGAGATGCCTGTCGTGACACCGGAACCGGCGTCCACCGACACGGTGAAGGCGGTCCCCATCGCCTCGTGGTTCCGCTCGACCATCAGGGGGAGGCCGAGCCGGTCGGCCCGGGCGCCCTCCATCGGTGCGCAGACGATGCCGCTGGAGTGCCGGACGACGAACGCCAACCAGCCCGGGGTCGCCGAGCAGGCAGCCAGCACGAGGTCGCCCTCGTTCTCCCGGTCCTCGTCGTCGAGCACCACGACGGGGCGCCCCGCGGCGAGCTCACGCACCGCCACCTCGATGCTGTCCAGCCTCATCGCGTACTCCTCGCTGCCACCAGTCGCTCCAGGTACTTGGCCACCACGTCCATCTCCAGGTTCACGACGGTGCCTCCAGCCGCGCGCCCGAGGGTCGTCGCGGCGAGGGTCGTCGGGATCAGGCCGACGGTGAACGACTCGTCGCCGGCTTCGATGACCGTCAGCGACACGCCGTCCACGGCGACCGAGCCCTTCTCGGCGAGGTACCGCGACAGCGGCGCTGGGACGGCGAAACGCACTGTCTCCCAACGACCTCCGGGGACCCGGTCGACGACGCGACCGACCCCGTCCACGTGACCCTGCACGATGTGCCCGCCGAAGCGTCCGCTCGCCGGCAGGGCACGCTCGAGGTTCACCGGGTCGCCCGGAGCGAGCGAGCCGAGCGACGTCCGCGACAACGTCTCGGCCATCACGTCGACGGTGAACGTGTCGTCCGCGGACGCGGTCACCGTGAGGCAGACCCCGCTGATCGCGATCGAGTCGCCGTGGGCGACCCCGTCGGTGACGACCGGGCCGCGAACGCCCAGCCGGGCGCCGCCCTCGCCGTCCGGCGTCAGGTCGACCACGGAGCCGAGCTCCTCGACGATCCCGGTGAACATCAGGGGCTCCTCCTCGCGGTGGGGACGGCGACCAGGCGGATGTCGGCGCCGACACGTGCGACGTCCACGAGCTCGAGGCGGACGGCGTCCGCGATCGTCGTGATGCCCGTTCCCACCAGGGCCGGGGCACCGGCGCCGAGCAGCGCGGGAGCGACGTACCCGACCACTCGATCAACCCGGTCGGCACGCCAGAAGGCGCCGGCCAGAGTGGGGCCGCCCTCCAGCAGGACGCGCCGGATCCCGGTGTCCCACAAGCAGGTCAGCACCTCGTCCACGTCGTGGGTGGTCAGGTGGAACGTGGGCGCGCTGTCGTCCAGCACCCGCGCCCCGGCCGGGACCGGGCGCCGGCCGACCACGACGCGGACCGGCTGCTGGATGTAGGGCAGCACCTCGCCGTCGACACGGACGGTGAGCCGCGGGTCGTCCGCGGTGACGGTGCCGGTGCCGACGACGACGGCGTCCGCGGCGCGGCGACGCTCGTGCACCTCGTGCCTGCTCTCGGGGCCGCTCACCCAGCGGCTGCTCCCGTCGGCCGCGGCGGAGCGGCCGTCGAGGGAGGCGGCGTACTTCCAGGTCACGTGGGGGCGGCCCAGCGTCACGGCGGCCGCCCACTCCAGGTTCAGCGCCTCTGCCTGGTCGGCGAGCAGCCCGCCCTCGACGTCCACGCCCGCGGCGCGCAGGGTGGCGGCACCGCCGGCGGCGACCGCGTGCGGGTCGGTCTGGGCGAAGACGACCCGCGCGATGCCGGCGGCCAGCAGGGCCTGGGTGCAGGGGCCGGTCCGGCCGGTGTGGTCACACGGCTCGAGGGTGACCACGGCGGTGGCGCCGCGGGCCGCGCCGCCCGCGCGCTCCAGCGCCTCGACCTCGGCGTGCGGGGTGCCCGCGCCCCGGTGCGTCCCCTCGGCCACGACACCGCCGTCGGGTCGCAGGAGGACGCAGCCGACCCTGGGGTTGACCCCGGGCCGGATGCCGGGGGTCGCCGCCAGCACGAGCGCGCGACGCATCGCGTCGGCCTCGTCGGTGGTGACCCCGTGGGGGCTGAGCATGTCCCGTCCCGTCCCGTCGCGTCGGGCGCGGACTCCGGAGCACGGGAGGTTCGACGCGTGGACGCCCCGGACGCTGGAGGTGCGCCGACGGCGACGACGCGGCGTGCTACCTCCCATCCGGACTCTCACCGTCGGTCCTGGACTTCCACCAGGTCAACCGGCCGCTGGTTGCGGTCGGGTCGCGGACTATCACCGCCGGCTCGGAATTTCACCGACCCCGGAGCACGCGCAGTCGTGCACTGCACCCGACAGTCTGCCACGCCCGCCGTCAGGCCAGCGCGAGGATCCGATCGCCGACGTGCTCCCAGCTCCAGTGCCGCTGGACGGCCCGCCGGCCGGCGTCCGACAGGCCCTGCCACTCCGGCCCCGGCAGGGCGAGCAGCGCGCCCAGCTTGGCGGCCAGGTCGCCGACGTCCCCCCGCTCGAAGGAGGCCAGGTGCCGCAGGTGCTCGGGGTACTCGGCCTCCAGGCCGGTGGCGATCTCGGCGAGCCCGGAGTGCCTGGCGACCAGCGGCGGGGTCCCGCACGACGCGGCCTCGGCGGCGACCATCCCGAAGGCCTCGGGGAAGACGGACGGCGTCACGCTGACGTCGGCGAGCGGCCACAGCTGGGCCAGGTGCCGGTGCTCCAGGGGGCCGGTGAACAGGACGTCGGGTCCGGCGGCGGCTTCGAGACGCGCCCGCTCGGGCCCGAAGCCGACGACCACCGCCCGGGCGTCGATGCCGTCCAGCGCCTCCAGCAGCAGGGGGACGCCCTTCTCCTCGCTGATCTTGCCGACGTAGAGCACGGTGGGGCGCTCGCCGTGCAGGAAGGCGGCGAGCCGGTCGGCGTTGCCGTCGTCCGGACGTCGGTGGTCGTGGCGGCCGGCCGGGTTCGGCGGGTCGGCCCCGCACTCCGCGATCAGCGCGGGCAGCGCCAGCGCGCGCGGGCGGGGCCGGAACTCGTCGGTGTCGACACCCGGCGGCACGATGTGCACCGTCGCCGGGTCGGGATGCACGAGCTCGTCGAGGACGCCGGCGACGTGCTCGCTCCCCGCCAGGACGGCGCGAGCCTTGCCCAGGGTCTGCCCCGCCCAGGCGCACAGCTCGTCGTCACCGCGCATCGCGTACTCGAGCTCGGAGCCGTGCGCCTTGACGACGAAGGGCATCCCGGAGGCGGCGCCCACGGGAGCGCCGAGCAGCACGTGGTTGACGAGCAGCAGGTCGGCCGGGCCCTGGGACCGGACGGCGTCGGCGTTGCGCTGGACGAACGCGTCGCGCTCGGCCACGCTCAGGTCGCGCAGCAGGCGCGGGTCGGCGTCGGCGTAGTGGTCCAGTACGAACACCGGCAGGGGGCCGTCGATCTCCGGCCGGACGACGGTCGCGCCGCCGAGGTCGTAGCGCTCCGGGTGGGGCTCCTGAGCCAGGACGACGACGTCGTGTCCCTGCCGCGCCCAGGCGCGGGCCAGGGCCCGCGTGTAGACGTTGGAGCCCGTACCACCAAGGAGGTAGCCGTGCCAGATCAGGATGCGCACCCGCGCACCCTAGTTACCCCCCGACTGCTCTTGCGGCGGTGGACCGACGCCGACCGCGAGCCGTTCGCGCGGATCAACGCCGACCCGCGCGTGATGGAGCACTTCCCGGCTCCCATGACACGCGACGGGAGCGACGCTCTCGTCGACCGGATCGTGGCGTCGTTCGACGAGAACGGGTACGGGTTGTGGGCGCTGGAGGTTCGAGCCGGCGGGGAGTTCGTCGGGTTCACCGGGCTCGCGCTGCAGACCTTCGAGGCTCACTTCACGCCGGCGGTGGAGGTCGGGTGGCGGCTCGCTTCGTCGGCCTGGGGCCACGGCTACGCGACCGAGGCGGCCTCGGCGTCCCTCGACCTCGCCTTCGGCCCGCTCGGACTGGACGAGGTGGTGTCCCTGACCGCGAGAGTGAACACCCGCTCGATCGCGGTGATGGAGCGACTCGGGATGACCCGCGACCCGGCGGACGACTTCGAGCACATCCGCGTGCCCGAAGGGCACCGGCTGCGCCCCCACGTGCTCTACCGGATCAGGAAGGGCATCAGCCGTCCGTGACGGGAGCCACGCGCACGCCGAACGCACGGGCACCGGCGCGCAGCCGGCGGTCCCAGACGGCGACGACGACCTCCTCCGGGCCGACGGCGAGCGCGCAGGCAAGGTGCACGGCGTCGGCCCCTCGAAGGGATCGCTCGCCGGCCAGGTCGCCGGCACGCCGGGAGACCGCGTCGGTGAGCTCGACGGCCCGCGTCGACGACCAGAAGTCCTCCCACAGGTCCTCGGCCCGACGCTGCGCGCGCGGGTCGAGCCGTCCGGCCCGGCCGGCGGCCGCCAGCGCGGCCCTCACCTCCGGATAGGCGAGCCGGCTCGAGACCGCGGCGTCGCAGCCGTCCCAGAGCGCGGCGGCAAGGTCGCTCCCCTCCTCGTCGACGACGAGCTTCACGAACGCGCTGCTGTCGAAGTACACGATCGCCATCGGGCTACCGGCGCTGTTCGCCGACCAGTTCGGCGACCGGTCCTCGTGCGCTCACGCGTGACGCCTTGCTCGCACGGGGGCGCTCAGATCGGGTCGGCTTGCTCAGCACGCCGTCCCGGGTGAGCCGGTCGATCAGCGGCGCGGCGTCGATGGGCGACAGCCGGGCCACCGGGACCCCGCGGTCGGTGACGACGACCTCCTCGCCGGCACGCGCACGCTCGATCCAGGTGGCGAGCTCGGCCCGCAGGGCGCTGACCGCGACGTCCATGCCCTTACTGTACGTCACCGGATACCACATCTGTACAAGTGCTGGGCCGCACCAGGGCGAAGGGCGCGGTGACCAGGCCGAGGCACGTCCGCACGTGGTAGCGCGTGCGGCCGCGCTTCTCGACCGTCCCGAGGAGCCCTCCGTAGCGCCCGGACCCGCCGAGCCGCACCCGAGCACCGACGGGCAGCACGGCGTGGGCGGCGCCGAGCAGGGCCTGGGCCTGCGCGACCCGCGCGGCGGTGCTCGCGCGGGGACCGCCGGAGGCCCCGGCGGCCTCGGTGAGCAGCGCGAGCTCGGCCTCGTACCCGGGTGTCATCGGGACGTGCTGCCCGCGGTGGGTCCAGGTCAGCAACGCGCCGGTGTCGAAGGACGGCGAGCAGCGGCGACACGACATCACCCGCTCGGGGCGTCGGTGCCGGCCGACCTCGTGGCCCGCCGCGCACCGGCCCAGCCAGGGCGCGGCCACTCTCGGGGCCTCCTCGGGAAGGCAACGGGTCGCCGAGCAGCCGATCTCG
>DASROP010000286.1:0-14698 GCA_035646835.1 Actinomycetales bacterium
CCCCGCCCCTGTTCCCCCGGGCGCCGTCACGCTCACCCCGCGTGAGCGCAGGGCGTCCCTGCTCTCAAAGAGCGAGCGCTGGGCGTCCCTGCACTCACATGGGGTGAGGGTGGGCGCGCCCAGGACGGCGGTCAGTGGCCGCGGTCGATCCACTCGGCCAGGTGCGGTGCCTCGTCGCCGATGGTGGTCGAGTCGCCGTGCCCGGTCAGGACGCGGGTCTCGGGCGGCAGGGCGAACAGGCGCTCGCGGATCGAGTCGATGATGGTGTCGAAGTCGCTGAAGGAGCGGCCGGTCGCACCGGGGCCGCCGGCGAACAGCGTGTCCCCGGTGAACACGGTGGCCTGCGACGGCACGTAGAAGCAGACGGCGCCCGGCGAGTGGCCCGGCGTGTGCAGCACGTGCAGGTCGGTGCCGGCGACGGTGACGACCTGGCCGTCGGTGAGGTTTCCGTTGGGCGCCCGCGTCGGGTGGGTGAGCGTCCAGACGCCGAGGTCGTCGGGGTGCAGCAGGACCGGGGCGGCGAACCGCTCGCCCACCGCCGGGGCGACACGGACGTGGTCGTCGTGCGCGTGCGTGCACAGGACGGCGGCCAGTCGCCTCTGCCCGATGGCGGCCGCGATGGCGTCGACGTCGTGCGGCGCGTCGATCACGGCGCATTCGTCGTCGTCCCCGATCACCCACACGTTGTTGTCGACCTGGTGGGTCTCGCCGTCCAGGCTGAACGTGCCGGAGGTGACGAGGTGGTCGATCCGCGTGTGCATCAGGCTCCCCCGTCGAGGACGACGACCGACCGCAGCACCTCGCCGCGGTGCATCTTGTCGAACGCGGCCTCGACGTCGCCCAGGCCGATGGTCTCCGAGACGAAGCCGTCGAGGTCGAACCGGCCCTGGCGGTACAGGTCGATCAGCAGCGGGAAGTCGCGGCTCGGCAGGCAGTCGCCGTACCAGCTCGACTTCAGTGCGCCGCCGCGGCCGAACACCTCGATCAGCGGCAGCTCGATCGTGAGGTCCGGTGTCGGGACCCCGACGAGGACGACGGTGCCCGCCAGGTCGCGCGCGTAGAACGCCTGCTCGTACGTCTCGGGACGGCCGACGGCCTCGACGACGACGTCGGCACCGAACCCGCCGGTCAGCTCGCGGATGGCCTCGACCGGGTCCGTGGTCGTGGAGTTCACCGTGTGGGTGGCGCCGAACCCCTTGGCCCAGGCCAGCTTCCGGTCATCGATGTCCACCGCGATGATGGTGGTGGCGCCCGCGACCCTCGCCCCCGCGACGGCTGCGCTGCCCACCCCGCCGCAGCCGATCACCGCGATGCTGTCGCCCCGCCCCACGCCACCGGTGTTGACGGCCGCACCGAATCCGGCCATCACCCCGCACCCCAGCAGGCCGGCGGCGGTCGCCGGGGCCGCCGCGTCCACCTTCGTGCACTGCCCCGAGTGCACGAGCGTCTTGGCGGCGAACGCCCCGATGCCCAGCGCCGGCGACAGATCGGTGCCGTCGGCCAGCGTCATCTTCTGCGCCGCGTTGTGGGTGCTGAAGCAGTACCAGGGCTTGCCCCTGGCGCAGGCCCGGCAGGTGCCGCAGACCGCACGCCAGTTCAGCACCACGAAGTCACCGACCGCGACGCCGGTCACCCCCTCGCCGACCCGGCTGACGACACCGGCCGCCTCGTGGCCGAGCAGGAACGGGAAGTCGTCGTTGATGCCGCCCTCGCGGTAGTGCAGGTCGGTGTGGCAGACCCCGCAGGCCTGCACGTCCACGACGACCTCGCCCGGTCCGGGGTCCGGCACGACGACCTCGACGAGCTCGACCTCGGCGCCCTTGGCCCGGGCGATCACTCCCTCGACGGTCTCTGGCACGCCTGCCTCCTTCGCTCGGTGAGCCGGCTCGTCAACCTACCGGCCGCGTGGAGGGTCGTCCTGCCCGGCGCCGGTAGCCTTGGCCCGGTGAGCCTGCGCCTGTACGACACCGCCGTCCGCGAGGTGAGGGAGTTCGTCCCCGTCTCGCCGGGCCGCGTGGGCATCTACCTCTGCGGCAACACGGTGCAGGCGCCGCCGCACATCGGGCACGTCCGCTCGGGGGTGGCGTTCGACCTGCTCTGGCGCTGGCTCGAGCGCGGACACGGCTACGACGTCACCTTCGTGCGCAACGTCACCGACATCGACGACAAGATCCTGGCCAATTCGGCGGACGCCGGCCAGCCGTGGTGGGCCTGGGCGCTGCGGCACGAGCGCGAGACGATCGCGGCGTACGACGCCCTCGGCGTCCGGCCGCCCACGTACGAGCCGCGCGCCACCGGTCACGTCCCGGAGATGGTCTCCCTGATGCAGACGCTGGTCGACCGGGGGCACGCCTACCCGGCCGCCGACGGCAGCGGCGACGTCTACTTCGACGTCCGGTCGTGGCCGGAGTACGGGTCGCTCACCCACCAACGGCTGGACGACCTCGAGCCCGCCGAGGACGCCGACCCGCGCGGCAAGCGGGACCCGCGCGACTTCGCGCTCTGGAAGGGACACAAGAAGGAGGAGCCGGCGAGCGCTTCGTGGCCGACCCCGTTCGGCCGCGGCCGGCCGGGCTGGCACCTCGAGTGCTCGGCGATGGTCGAGCGCTACCTCGGGTCCGAGTTCGACATCCACGGCGGCGGCGTCGACCTGCGGTTCCCCCACCACGAGAACGAGCAGGCGCAGTCGCGGGCGGCCGGGCACGGCTTCGCGCGGTACTGGCTGCACAACGCCTGGCTGACCCTCGGTGGCGAGAAGATGAGCAAGTCGCTGGGCAACTCGTTGGTGGTCTCCGAGGTGCTGAAGAGCGTGCGCCCCGTCGTGCTGCGGTACTACCTCGGCGCGGCGCACTACCGCTCGGCGATCGAGTACCGGCCGGAGTCGCTGGCGGAGGCCGGTGCGGCTTGGGAGCGGCTCGAGGGGTTCGTGCTGCGCGCCTCGGAGCGTTGCGGCGTCGAGGATCCGGCCGTAGTGGCGGCCGCGCCGGTCTGCGCCGAGTTCGCCGCGGCCCTGGACGACGACCTCAACGTCTCGGGCGCGCTGGCCGTCGTCCACGACACCGTGCGCGAGGGCAACCGTGCGCTGGCCGCGGGCGAGCCGGCGGTCTCCCACCTGCGGGCGACCCGGGCGATGCTGGACGTGCTGGGTCTCGATCCGCTGGCGCCGCAGTGGGTCTCGGACGCCGGGGGGTCGCGCGAGCGCGTGGCGCTCGACTCGTTGGTGGAGGCAGAGCTGCAGGTTCGGGAGGCCGCACGCGCGGGCAGGGACTTCGCCGCGGCCGATGAGATCCGGGACAGGCTGGCCGCGGCCGGCGTCGTGATCGAGGACACCCCCACGGGTGCCCGATGGAGCCTGGACGGTGGTCGGTGATGGCAGGAAACTCGAAGCGCCGGGGCGCGGTGCGCAAGCCCGGGTCGAAGAAGGGCCCCACGGCCGGGAGCGGGGGCCAGCGACGAAAGGCCTTGGAGGGCAAGGGTCCTACGCCCAAGGCCATCGAACGTCCCTACCACTCCGCGTCGAAGCGGAAGGCTGCGGTGGAGCGGCGCGCGACGCCGTCCGCCCGCCCCTCCCGGCCCCGACGCAAGGGCGGGGCGTCGTCCGAGGTGGTGGCCGGGCGCAACGCCGTCGTGGAGGCCCTGCGTGCCGAGGTGCCCGCGACCGCGCTGTTCGTGGCGGCACGGATCGACAGCGACGACCGCGTGCGCGAGGCGCTGCAGACCGCGGCCGACCGGCGCCTGCCGCTGCTGGAGGCGTCGCGCACCGACCTCGACCGCCTCACGGACGGCGCCCTGCACCAGGGGCTGGCGCTGCAGGTGCCGCCGTACTCCTACGCGCACGTCGACGACCTGCTCGCCTCGGCGTCCACGCGCGGGCAGGCCGCCTTGCTGGTGGCGCTCGACGGGATCACCGATCCCCGCAACCTGGGTGCCGTCGTCCGCTCCGTCGCGGCCTTCTCCGGGCACGGCGTGATCGTGCCCGAACGGCGAGCGGCGGGCATGACGGCGTCGGCGTGGAAGACCTCCGCGGGGGCCGCCGCGCGCGTTCCGGTCGCGCGGGCCACCAACCTGACCAGGGCGCTGCAGTCACTCAAGGCTCAGGGCTGCTTCGTGCTCGGGCTCGACGCGGACGGCGACGTGATGCTGCCGTCGCTGGCGCTCGCGACCGAGCCCGTCGTCCTCGTCGTGGGGTCGGAGGGCAAGGGGCTGTCGCGGCTCGTGCGCGAGACCTGCGACCAGGTGGTGTCGATCCCGATGGACTCGGCCACCGAGTCGCTCAACGCCGGCGTGGCCGCCGGGGTGGCGCTGTACGAGGTCGCCCGCCAACGCACCCCGCGTTGATCAAGGAACTCCGCGACGATCAAGGAACTCGAGTCACCACGTCCGGGTCGTGATCTGCGGTGCCAGGCCGAGCATGTCGCCGATTCCTCGTTCCAGCTCCAGAGACCGCCCGAGCACCTCGCCCCGCCCCACACCGAGAACGTCCCACCCGAACCGGCGAGCGAGCTCGTCCCGCCTCGCGATGTCGTGTTTCCGTTGCTCGGGCGCATCGTGGAACTCGAGCCCGTCGTACTCGACCGCGATCCGCCTCTCCCGCCAGCCCATGTCGAGCCGGTAGAGGGCGATCCCGTTCTCGTCGAAGACCCAGATCTGGGGCTCGGGCCGGGGGAAGCCGGCGTCGACGATGCGCAGGCGCAGCCACGATTCGCCGAACGACTCCGTGTCGGGTTCGCACAGCCCGATCAGGCGTCGTGCCTGGGCGATGCCACGTTGCCGACGCCAGATCCCGACCCTCTCGGCGAGCGCATCGACGTCGATCTGCCCGGCGTGCGCCATGGAGTCCAACACGGCCAGACCCATGTGCGGCCGCAGGAAGCGGGCGAGATCGAGTGCCGTGCGGTCAGGCGTGGTCACGGGGACGCCGTTCACGTGCATCACGTCCCGAGCGTCGAGGAGGTCGACGTGAGAGATCACGTTCGGGAGGTCAGGCGGCTCGGTCCCCCGCGGGACGACGCACTCGACCGGCAGAGGCTCGTCACGCTGCCAGGGTGCGCGTGGATCCACGCCGTGCATCCACGCGGCGAGCGAGCGCGTCACGGCGGCGCCGTCGGGCAGCGCGAGCGCGACCGCCGCGCTGCGCGCCACCGGGTCGGCGGCCCGGTCGCTGCGCATGAGCACTCCCCGGACGGGTTGGACGACGAGCCCTTCCGTCCGCAGGGTGCGCAGGGTCTTCAGCGGAAGGCCGAGTGACCGGGCGTCCAGCGCGCGGAACGGGGCTTCGGGGATCTCCACCGCAGGCATGCGCCCGATCGTGCCGGAATCGCCGTCCGACCGGCCGGAGTTGTCCACAGGCGGTCGGGAGTTCCTTGATCGTCGCGGAGTTCCTTGATCGTCGGGGTCAGGGGTCGGCGACGACGGGCAGGGCGGCGGTGTCCACGCCCAGGATCGCGGCCTCGTCGGGCTTGTGCGGCAGCACGCCCTCGACGTACGCCGCTACCGCGTCGGTCAGCGGGACGTCGCGGCCCTCCTGCTCGGAGAGGTACCAGCGGTGCTCGAGCACCTCGTGGAAGACCTCGGCGGGCTCCAGCTTGCCGCGCAACTGCCGCGGAACCGCCCGGACGACGGGCTCGAAGACCCGAGCCAGCCACTCGTGGGCGACGATCTCCTCGTCCTCGCCCTGCTGGTCGGTGGCCGCGCGGTACGCGTCCAGGTCGTTGAGCAGCCGGCGGGCCTGGTTGTTCTCGACGTCCAGGCCGGTCAGCCGGAGCAGGCGGCGGCAGTGGTGGCCGGCGTCCACGACCTTGGGCTCGATGTGCACGGTGGTGCCGTCCACGTCGGTGGTGATCGACAGCTCGCCGACGTCGAAGCCCAGCGAGTTCAGGCGCTCGATCCGCGCCGCCACGCGCCACCGCTCGCCCGACTCGAAGGACTCCGGGCCGGTCAGCTCCGACCACAGCGACCGGTAGCGCTGCATGATCAGCTCGCTGGTGTCGATCGGGTCGACGGAGGGGTCGAGCAGGTCGCCGGCGGCCAGGTCCATCAGCTCGCCGGCGATGTTCACGCGGGCGACCTCGAGGTCGTGCTCGCGCTGCCCGTCGCTCAGCTCGTCGTGCAGCTCACCGGTCTCCGCGTCGACCAGGTATGCCGCGAAGGCCCCGGCGCTGCGTCGGAACAGCGTGTTCGACAGCGACACGTCGCCCCAGAAGAACCCGGTCAGGTGCAGCCGCACCAGCAGCACGGCGAGCGCGTCGATGGCACGAGCCGCTGTGTCGGGCCGCAGCGACTGGCTGAACAGCGCGCGGTACGGCAGCGAGAACTGCAGGTGCCGCGTGACCAGGGCGGGGTCGAGCGGCTCCCCGGCCGCCGTCGTCCGGCCAGTGATCACCGCGACGGGGACGACGCAGGGCACGTCGAGCCGGCCCAGCATCCGCAACAACCGGTACTCGCGCCGGGCGAGGTCCTCGAAGATCTCCTTGACCGCGATCACCGAATCCGAGAGCCGCACGAACCGGACCACGTGCCGCGAGATGCCGCGGGGGAGTGCCGCCAGGTGACTGGCGGGCCAGTCCTCCAGCGGCACCTCCCACGGCAGGTCGAGCAGCGCCGGGTCGGGCGCGGCGGCGGTGATGCTCAGCGGTGACATCGGCGTCCCCGTCCTCTGGCGACCGGGAGCTCCTTGATCGTCGCGGAGTTCCTTGATCGTCGGGAGGGGGTGGGGTCGGGTCAGTCGCCGAGGCGGTGACCGTCGCCGGTGTCGAAGAGGTGCGTGTGGCCCTGCTTGGGGCGCAGGTGCACCTTCGCCCCCTTCTCGGGCGGACGACGGCCGTCGACGCGGACGATGATCTGGTGCTCCTCGCCGTCCACGTCGGTGGTCCCGTAGATGTAGGCGTCGGCGCCGAGCTCCTCGACGACGTCCACCTCCACCTCGATGCCCTTGTCGGCGACGTCGAAGTCCTCCGGGCGCACCCCGACGGTGACCCGTTCGGCGGCCGCCTTGCCGAGGACCTCGCGCTCCACCGGGTGGACGTCGTCACCGAACTGCACGCCGCCGTCCACGACCTTGAGGTCGAGCAGGTTCATCGCGGGCGAACCGATGAAGCCGGCGACGAAGACGTTGTCCGGGTGGTCGTACATCCGCCGCGGAGTGTCGCACTGCATCAGGTCGCCGTCCTTGAGCACCGCGACCCGGTCGCCCATCGTCATCGCCTCGACCTGGTCGTGCGTGACGTAGACCGTGGTGGTGCCGAGGCGCCGCTGCAGCTGGGCGATCTGGGTGCGTGTCTGCACGCGCAGCTTCGCGTCGAGGTTCGACAGCGGCTCGTCCATCAGGAATACCTGTGGCGATCGGACGATCGCCCGGCCCATCGCGACGCGCTGCCGCTGGCCGCCGGAGAGCGCCTTGGGCTTGCGGTCCAGGTAGTCCTCCAGGTCGAGGATCTTCGCCGCCTCGACCACGCGCGTCCGGATGTCGTCCTTCTTCTTGCCGGCGATCTTGAGGGCGAACCCCATGTTGTCGGCGACGGTCATGTGCGGGTAGAGCGCGTAGTTCTGGAAGACCATCGCGATGTCGCGGTCCTTCGGCTGGACGTCGGTGACGTCGCGGTCGCCGATCAGGATCTTGCCGCTGTTGACGTCCTCGAGCCCCGCGAGCATCCGCAGGGAGGTGGACTTGCCGCAGCCGGAGGGCCCCACCAGGACGAGGAACTCGCCGTCCTCGATGTGCAGGTCGAGCGCGTCGACCGCGGGCTTCTCGCTGCCGGGGTAGACCCGGGAGGCCTTGTCGTACGTGACGGTAGCCATGGAAAAGTACATCCCTTCACCGGCAGGAACGTGCCGGACGATCCGAGTGACAGGGTGCAAACGCCGCGACACCGGGACGGCGGTCGGCGTGGTCACGCTCCCGCACGGGGACGCGACCGTCAAGGGTTCGGCTACTGCAGGGCGTCGGCGATGGTGCGGCCCGCGCTGCGCATGGTCTCCTCCGGGGCGGCGCCGGCGATGATCGCCGCCTCGGCGTGCCCGAGCGGGCCCAGGACCTCCGCCAGCCGGCGCAGGTCCGGCAGGAGCTGGCCGCCGAGCGCGGCCGCGGCGAAGGCGGCCATCGCCGGGTCTGCGGCCCCCACTTGCGTGAGCACGTCCGTCATCGCCGGCGGCCTCGGCTCGGCGTCGTGCAGGGCGCCCATCGCCGCCGGCGAGTTGACGGCGTCCAGCACGAACTGCTGGGCCAGGTCACCGCTGCTCCCCTTGCTCGCCACGAAGAAGGCGTGGACGACGGTGAACGGAACCGCGGGCGCCAGGTCCGCGAAACCGGGGACGGCCGAGACGGCCACCGGGACGCCGCCGAGGTCGGCCGCGGCATCGGGCCCGGCGACCAGGAAGGGGCAGCGACCCTCGGCGAACAACGGGACGGCGTTGTCGGCGGTGATCGCCGTCTGCAGCACCCCCGAGCCGCCCAGCTCGGAGAGCTTCGCGGCCGCGACGAGGGATCCCGGCTGGCCGACACCCAGGTCGTTCGGGTCGAGCTCGCCCTCGGTGGTGACGCCGAACAGGTAGCCGCCGGCCGAGGCGTACAGGGGCTGGAGGGACACAGCGTCGCCGCCGGTGCCGACCGGCAGGCACAGGGGGTGCTCGACGCCGGGCGACGACGCAGCGGCCACCAGGTCCTCGAACGTCGCCGGTGGGGTCGGCGCCAGGTCCGTGTTGCGGTACAGGGCCAGGGACTCGAACGCGTAGGGCAGCCCGTACAGCTGGCCGTTGCTGGTCACGCCCTGCAGGGCCATCGGCACGTAGCGACCCTGGTCGACCGGGGACAGCGCGACGGGGTCGATCGCCCCGTTCTGCAGCAGCCCGCTGAGCCAGTCGTGCGTCCCGACCACGACGTCGGGGCCCTCGCCGGCCGTGTTGGCGTTGATGAAGGCGGCCCGCCGCTCGGCGTCGTCCACGACCTGGACGGCGGTGGAGACGTCCAGCTCCTCGCCGAACGCGGCGAGTGCGCCGTCCAGCGCCGCCGCCTGCGCCTCGCCGGCCCAGATCACGAGGTCGGCGTCGGCGCGCGTGACGGTCTCCGGCCCCGCCGCGGCGCTGGCGGCCGGCCCGCCGGCGGCCGGCCCGCCGTCCCCACCGCCGCACGCGGCCAGGAGGAGCACCGCGCCGGCGGCCAGGAGGCGTCGTGACCGGGGCACCGTCCGACCGTACCTCTCCCTCGGCCCTCCCACCCCGCGGTCAACCCCGGGTGAGGAGGTGGACCAGGTGCTCCAGGACGGCGGTGACGGCGGTCGGGTCGGCGACCCGGTGGCGCGCGGCGGTCTCGCCGTCGCCGACCTTGACCCCGACGTCGTCCCCGCGCAGCACCGCGAACACGGTCTCGTCGGTGACGTCGTCGCCCGCGTACAGCACGGCGTCGACGCCGAGACGCTCACGCAGGGTCGTCAGCGCGGTCCCCTTGTCCGCCCGGACGACGGACAGCTCGACGACCTCCTTGCCCTGCATGGTGTGGACGCCGGCCTGCGACCCGACGCCGCCGCGCACCGCCTCGCCGGCCGCCGCGGCGGTCTCCCGCGAGGCGCGGCGGGTGTGCAGCACCCCTCCGGCGGGCTTGCGCTCCACGTGGGTGCCGGGGTGGGCGGCCGCGACCTGCTCCAGGCCGGTCAGGACGTCGGCAAGGCGGGCCTGGGCGTCGTCGTCCAGCGGGGTCGGGACGCCGTCCAGCTCCGCGCCGTGGCTGGCCACCAGCAGGACGCCGGCCGGCGGGGCTGCCACGGCCCGCAGGTCGGCCAGCGCTCGGCCGCTGACCAGGGCCACCCGCGCTCGCGGACGTCGTGCGAGGGCCGCCAGCGCGGCGGCCGACCCTGCCAGGGCGCGCGCGCCCCCGGGGACGTCCACGATCGGTGCCAGCACGCCGTCGAAGTCGAGGGCCACGAGCACGGTGCGGTGGCGCGCGAACTCCTCCAGGGCGTGGAGCAGGTCCGGGGGCAGCGCCCGAGCCGACGCGGTCATCCGCCGTCCGGCCTCTGCAGGGTGACGAGGAACCGGTCCGCCCACCGCGTCACGTCGTTCTCCATCACGCGCCGCCGCATGGACCGCATCCGGCGTCCCTGCTCCCGGGGGTCCATCGCCAGTGCCGCCACGACCGCGTCCTTGACGCCGTCGATGTCGTGCGGGTTGACCTGCAGCGCCCTGCCGAGCTCGTCCGCGGCGCCGGTGAACTCGCTGAGCACCAGCACCCCGCGCTCGTCGTGGCGGGCCGCGACGTACTCCTTGGCCACCAGGTTCATCCCGTCGCGCAGGGAGGTCACCAGCATCACGTCGGCCACCTGGAACAGTGCCGCCATCTCCTCGCGCGGGTACGAGTGGTGCAGGTACTGGATGGCGGCCCGCCCGAACGAGGAGAAGTCACCGTTGATCCGCCCGACCGCGAGCTCGATCTCGTCGCGCAGCAGTCGGTACTGCTCGACCCGCTCGCGGCTCGGTGTCGCGACCTGGATCAGCACGGTGTCGGCCGGGTCGATGCGCCTCTCGGCGAGCAGCTCGCCGTAGGCCTTCAGCCGGTGGGCGATGCCCTTGGTGTAGTCGAGCCGGTCGACGCCGAGCAGCACCTGGCGGGGGTCGCTCAGCTCGGCGCGGATGGTGCGCGCACGCTCGGCGACCTGGGGCGACCGGGCCAGCTCGTCCAGCGAACCCGAGTCGATCGAGATCGGGAACGACGTGGCCCGCACGGTCCGCCGGGTGCCGTCGGGGTCGGTGACCTCGGCCCTGTGGCCGCGGCTGGGGAGGTCGAGCACGCGGCGGCACGCGCGCAGGAAGTTGTTGGCGTCCTGCACCCGCTGGAACCCGAGGAGGTCCGCCCCGAGCAGGCCCTCGACGACCCGCCTTCGCCAGGGCAGCTGCGAGAAGATCTCGTACGGCGGGAACGGGATGTGGTTGAAGAAACCGATCCGCAGGTCCGGCCGCCGTGCGCGCAGCATCGCCGGCACGAGCTGCAGCTGGTAGTCCTGCACCCACACCGTCCCGCCCGAGCTGGCCTGCTCCGCGGTGGCCTGGGCGAACCGCTCGTTGACGGTGACGTAGGCCTCCCACCACGGGCGGTGGAACTCGGGCGGGGCGATCACGTCGTGGTAGAGCGGCCACAGCGTGCCGTTGGAGAAACCCTCGTAGTACTGGGCCACCTCGTCGGTGGACAGCTCGACCGGGGCCAGGTGCATCCCGGAGTGGTCGAACGCGTCCAGCTGCTCGCCCGGCGACCCCGACCAGCCGACCCAGGCGCCGTCCGCCTTCTGCATCACGGGCTCGAGCGCCGTGACCAGCCCGCCGGGGGAGCGGCGCCACCCGGTGCCGCCGTCGGGCTGGCTCACGCGGTCGACGGGCAGCCGGTTGGCGACGACGACGAAGTCGTACCCGGTCTCGCGCCCCTGCGGCACTGCTGACCAGCTCCTCGGACGCCGATGCCCCGAAATGTCGAGGCCAGCCTATCGACGGCGTCGCCCACGCGCCCTCCGAGAGGGGGTGCCGTCGGAGGCGAGTGATGGATAGAGTCACGGTGCCATGAGGATCTCCGACGTGCTGCGCCGCAAGGGGGACGAGGTCGTCACCGTGCCCCCGGACGAGTCCGTGCGCACGCTGTTGACCAAGCTGGCCGAGCACAAGGTCGGCGCGATGGTGGTCTCGGCCGACGGCAGCACGGTCGACGGGATCGTCAGCGAGCGGGACGTCGTCCGGCACCTGAACTCCGACGGCGAGGTGATGCTGTCCGAGACGGTCGCCCAGATCATGACGAGCGACGTCCACACGTGCACCCCCCAGGCGACCGTGGTCGACGTGATGCGCACGATGACGGACCAGCGCGTGCGTCACATCCCCGTCGTCGTGGACGGCAGGCTCGCGGGGATCGTGAGCATCGGCGACGTCGTCAAGCACCGCATCGACGAGCTGACCGACGAGCGCGACCACCTCACCGCGTACATCAGCCGCTGACCCGCGCCGATCAGGCGTCCACGACCCAGCAGGGCCAGTGCTCGAGCGTGCGGAAACCGAGCCGCTCGTAGACCGAAAGGCCGACCGCCGACGACTGCAACCAGGCCCCGGTGGAGCCGTCGCTCACCGCGTCCAGCGTCGCGAAGGCCGTGATGGCCGTCCCGTACCCCCGGCCGCGGTGGTGCGAGGGCGTGGCGACGTTGAAGATCCCGACGTGCTCGCCGACGCGGACCGCCAGCGCCGTGGTGACAGCGACAGCGTCGACCTCGCCGACGAACGCGCGCACTCCCGGGACCGACAGCACCGATTCCGACGCCAGCGGCGCGACCAGGTCGACCGGCACGTCGAAGCCCGCCGCCAGGAGGTCACGGTGGGTCGCGGCCTCGTGCGGGGCCAGCGCACGCAGACGCAGACCGTCGACCTGGTCGCGACCGGCAAGTGCGTGGCCGTCGACGAGCGCCATCACCGGGACGGCCGCGTCGGACGTCATGCCCCGGCTCGTTGCGAGGTCACGCAGGGCGTCTTCGTGCCCTGGCCTGGCCTGCAGGCAGTACGGGACGCCGGCCGAGGAGACCTCGTCCAGGCCGCGGGCGACGGCCGCCGGGTCGGCGTCCGCGCCCGTCACCCAGACGCCGTTCGTCGTGGGCATCGCCGCTCCGCTGACACCGCGACCGATGCCGTCGGTGGCGCGGAACCACCCGCCCGGGACAGCCGGCATCAGCAGCCTCCAGGTGTGGAGGAGCGCGGCGGCGACCGAGTCCGCGGTGATCACGGCGGAAGCATAGGGACCGCCGCGGCGTGAGGCCCGTCATCGCCGCCTCACGTACGGTGGGCGGCATGGATGGCGCCGTCACGACGAGCACGCGGCTCGGCCGCTACCGGCTCGTGCAGCGCGTCGGCGAGGGCGGAATGGGCGTCGTGCACCTGGCCTTGACGGACGACGGCAGGACGGTGGCCGTCAAGGTCCTGCGGCCGCACGTCGCCGGGGACGCCGACGCCCGCCGGCGCCTGGCGCGCGAGGTCTCCACCCTGCGGCGGATCACCCACCCGCGGATCGCCGAGGTGATCGACGCGGACACCGACGGCGAGACGCCGTACGTCGTCACCGAGTACGTCGCGGGGCAGCCGCTGGACGCGCACGTGCGCGAGCACGGATCGGTGACCGGGCAGGGTCTGGCGCAGCTCGGTGACGGCCTGGGGGAGGCGCTGGCGGCGATCCACGCCGCCGGCGTCGTGCACCGGGACCTCAAGCCCGGCAACGTCCTGATGACCGGCGACGGCCCGATCGTGATCGACTTCGGCATCGCCCACGTCGCGGACGACGTCCGCCTGACCAGCACCGGCCTGGTGATGGGGACGCCGGGCTACCTCTCGCCGGAGGTGATCTCGGGTGAGGGGGTCGGCCAGGCGACCGACTGGTGGGGCTGGGCCGCGACGATGGCGTTCGCGTCGACGGGCAGGCCGCCGTTCGGGCGCGGGCCGATCGAGGCCGTGCTCGATCGCGTGCGCCGCGGCCAGGCCGACCTGGACGGCGTCCCCGCGGCGCTCGTCCCGGTGCTGGCGCGGGCACTGTCCGTGCACCCGGCGCACCGACCGGCCCCCGGTGTGCTGCGGATGGCCGTCGCCGACCTGCGCGCCGCGGCCACGTCTCCGTCGAAACCCCCGTCGAGTGTCCCTGTGCTGCGCGACACGCCGGCGAGTCGTGCACCAGAGGGACACTCGACGGCTCCGATGCCGGTCGCGGTGCCGCAGACCCGCGCCCTGCCGCAGCAGGCCGCGCCGCGGCAGGCTGCACCGCGGCAGGCTGCACCACCCGCGCCCGCGGAGCCCGAGTGGCCCACACCGCACCGTCCGCGCCGCAGCGGCACGCTGGCGGTCGGACTGCTGGCCCTGTGCGGCACGGCGGCGGTCGCCCCCGTCGCGGCCGCGATCATCGGCGCCATCGGGATGGTGATCGCGCGCACGGTGGACCGCTCGGCGGGGTCGTTGCTGCGGCGTCGGTACGAGCGCGGCCCGCGACGTGGCGACCGGGCCGTGGCCACCATCTCCTCGCCGTGGCACCTCACCGTGGCCGCGCTGACGTCGGTGCCGATGCTGGTGCTGCCGTTGCTCGTCGGCGTCAGCGTGATGTTCATCGCCGGTTTCGTTCTGCAGCAGTCGAACCCGGCGCCGGGGCAGTCGCTGCCGCTGGCGCTCGCGGCCGCCGCCGCGGTGGTGACGGCCTGGTGGGGCCCGGGCGGCTCGTCGCTGCGGCGCGGTACCCGTTCCGTCGTCCGGGCGGTGACGCCGGGGGACGTCGGCGCCCAGGTGCTGGTGGCCCTGCTGCTGATCGTCGCGATCGCCGCGGTGATCGTCGTCGTCCGGAACGGCGGCGCGCCCGACTGGAGCCCGCTGAAAGGCCCACCCCTCAACCTCACCCCCCCGAGTTGATCAAGGACCTCATGGACAGGTGGCGGGCATGAAGTCCTTGATCAACGCGGTGGTGGTGGGGTTGCTGGTTCTCGGTGTCGGCCTGCTGGGGGCGGTGCCGGCGTCCGCGCACAACGTGCTTCGGTCCTCGACCCCCGCGGACGGCGCGGTGGTGGCGACGCCGCCGGCCGACGTCCAGCTCACCTTCGACCAGTCCGTCGTCACGCTGGGCACCGAGGTCGCCGTCACCGGTCCGGCGGGTGCGTTGACGCTCGACGCACCGGAGGTGGACGGCGACACCGTCACGCAGCCGCTGCCGGCC
>DASROP010000287.1:0-8893 GCA_035646835.1 Actinomycetales bacterium
GCGTCTCGCTGGGGGACGGTGCGGTCGTCTGCGTCGGCGGGGTGGTCGTGGTGCTCGTCGTCGGGCTCGTCGTCGGGCTCGTCGTCGGGCTCGTCGTCGGGCTCGTCGTCGGGCTGGTGGACGGCTCGGCGGTCTGGGTCGCCGTCGGCGGCGGGGGTTCCGGCTCCGGCGACCCAGTCGGCTGGGAGACGGCGGACCCCGGGGCGTCGGGATCGGTCGCTGACGCAGGCTGTGCCGGGGCCTCGGCGGGGACGGCGGGCGGCGCCACCAGGACCAGCGCGTCGCCGTCGATGGGGGTGCCGTCGCGGTAGGCGGCCGCCAGCGCGATCACGAGGTCGGCGTAGCTGTCGGAGTTGTTGTACCGCTTGACCGCGGCGCGGAGGTCCCCCGGCTGCCTCAGGTCGCCCTCGCCGGCGCACAGGTAGGTGCCTGCGGAGAGGGCGGCGTCGTAGAGGTTCTGCGGATCGGCGACGCCGTCACCGTTGCCGTCCCGGCCGAAGCCCGCCCAGGTGCCGGGGATGAACTGCATCGGGCCGACGGCGCGGTCGTACAAGGAGTCGCCGTCCAGACGTCCGCCGTCGGAGTCGGTGATGCTCGCGACGCCGGGGCCACCGTCCAGCGGGATGCCGATGATCGGTGGCGAGACGACGCCGTCCGGCCCGGCCTGGCTGCCGCCGAAGCGGCCGTGAGACGACTCGACGCGGCCGATGCCCGCGAGGAGGGCCCAGTCGAGGTGGCAGCCCGGGTCCGCCAGCGCGAGGGCTGCCGCCGCGGACCGGTACGCGGCGAGCGCGACATCGGGGATGCCCGTGCCCGCCAAGCCAGCGATGTCGACCGGCGGCGCGTGGGGTGTGGGAGCGACCGGGGCGACGGGGGTGAGCGGTTGGCGCTCGCGCGACCAGGCGACGAACTGGGCGTCGTCCAGGTCAGAGACCACGGGCCGGGTGAGACGGTCCGGCACGGCGACCTCGCGAACCGTCTGCTCGCCGCCGTCCGGCAGCGCGGCGGAGGCGGCGGCGACCACCGCGACCGCGAGGGCGGCCAGGGCGGGCGCCACGTTGCTCCCCGCCCGCGGGCGGGGAAGCCGCACGACGACCGGGCCGTCGTCCAAGACCGGCTCGTCGCGATCCCGCCGGGAATACCACATAGGGACAAACCTTCTCATTTCAGACCATGATCCCACCACCCCGAAGGGGCGACCTGGGGGTAGGAGTCCCGGAACGCCGCTTAGGCTGTTGGCATGAGCACCGTCCGGCTCGGCGTCCCGAGGGTCCGCTCGGGAGACGGCCCCATCGTGGACCCGGCCCGACCCGGCGACAACCGGCTGATCGACCGATACGGCCGTGTCGCCACCGACCTGAGGGTCTCCCTCACCGACAAGTGCAACCTGCGCTGCACGTACTGCATGCCGGCCGAGGGGCTGGACTGGATGGCCGACGAGCGGGTCCTGACCGACGTGGAGATGATCCGTCTCGTCCAGGTGGCGGTCGAGCAGCTCGGAGTCGAGGAGGTGCGATTCACCGGCGGCGAACCGTTGTTGCGCAAGGGCTTGGAGAAGATCGTCGAGGCGACGTCGTCGCTGCGGACCGCTAACGGCGCCGCCGTCCACACCTCGCTGACGACCAACGCCCTGGGGCTGCGGCGACGGGCTGCCGGGCTCGCGGCCGCCGGCCTGGGCCGGGTGAACGTCTCGCTAGACACCCTCGACCCCGGCAGGTTCCTGACGATCACGCATCGGGAGCGGCTGGACGACGTGGTGGCCGGCTGCCGTGCCGCCGCGGACGCCGGCCTGGCCCCGGTCAAGATCAACACGGTGCTGATGCGCGGCATCAACGACGACGAGGCCCCGGTGCTGCTGCGCTGGGCGCTCGACGAGGGCTACCAGCTGCGCTTCATCGAGCAGATGCCACTCGATGCGCAGGGTTCGTGGCAGCGGACGTCGATGGTCACCGCCGAGGAGATCCTGGCGTCGCTGCAGGCGGTCTTCGACCTCGAGCACACCGACCCATCGTCCCGCGGTGCGTCGCCCGCCGAGACGTGGTGGGTGCGAGACGCCGGCGGCAGCGAACGACGTGGGTTGGTCGGCATCGTGGCGTCCGTGACGCGACCCTTCTGCGGCGACTGCGACCGGACGCGCCTGACCGCCGACGGGCAGGTGCGCAACTGTCTGTTCGCCCAGTCCGAGACCGATCTGCGCGACCTGATGCGAGGTGGAGCGTCGGACGCCGAGCTCGCCGTTGCGTGGCGTGGCGCGATGTGGGTCAAGCGGGCCGGCCACGGCATCGACGACGAGAGGTTCCTCCAGCCGACCCGGCCGATGAGCGCGATCGGCGGATGAGCGTGACGGTCCACGTCCGCTACTTCGCGGGCGCCGCCGCCGCGGCCGGCGTCACCGAGGAGTTGCTCGCGCTCGACGGGCCGGTCACGGTCGCGTCCCTGCGCGAGGAGATCGTGGCTCGCCGTCCGGCCTTGGCGCCGGTGCTGGCGGTGGCGAGCGTGCTGCTGGACGAGGCCGCCGTCCGCGACGCCTCGGCGGTCGTGCCCGACGGGGCGTCGGTCGACGTGCTGCCGCCCTTCGCCGGCGGGTGATCGAGGCTGTTGCACTTTCGCGCCGGGAGCGTCACGGCAACGTGAACGGCGACTGCTCCGGAGTGGTCAGCCCAGGATCTGGCCGATGGCCAGCCTGACGGTGCCGAATGGCGCGACGTCGACGGTGGCCTCGGGCCGCCGATCCGTGAGCTTCGCCAGCTGCTCCCAGCGGCCTTCGGCCGCGCCGAAGACGGCGACTTCCCGGTCACGGGGGTCGACGATCCAGTACTGACCGGCGCCGGCGTCCAGGTACTCCTTCGCCTTGCGCACCAGGTCGCTGCTGCGGTTGGTTGACAGCACCTCGACGACAACCACGGGCGGCTCGGTAGCCACCAGACCCGCCGGCTGGGCCGCCAGGACCATGACGTCCGGGATCCGGAGACGCCTCTTCGCGATCAGCTGCCAACCTCCCGCGATGACGACGACGGCCGCGTCGCCGAGCTGCTCGGTGATCACGTTGGCGAGCTTGTGGCAGATCTGCTGGTGCCGGATGCTGGCGGGAGGATTCACGATGGCTTCTCCGTCGGAGTACTCCGCACGGAGGTCGTCGGGCAACTCCCAGAACTGCTCGAACGTCATGCGTCGGGTGTCGCCGAACGAGAGCAGTGCTTCAGTCATCCCGACCTCCTACGGTCGCTTTCCCCTCACGCGAACGAGTATGCCTCAGGGGCACGACACCCACTCGTCGCTGCCGTCGGTGAAGACCTGACGCTTCCACACCGGCAGGCGGTGCTTGACCTGCTCCACCGCCTCGGAGGCCGCATCGAACGCCTCGCGACGGTGGGCCGCCGACACGGCGACGGCCAGGGCGCAGTCCCCGACGGCGAGCTCCCCGATGCGGTGGCCGACGGCGAGGGCATCCACAGGCCGTGATGCAACGACGTCGGCGGCCACCTGCTCGATCACCTGCTGGGCTGAAGGGTGCGCGACGTACTCGATCGAGGTGACGCCACGCCCGCGGTCGTGGTCACGGACGACGCCAGCAAAGGTCACGACGGCGCCGGCAGCGCCGTCCTCGACCGCGGCGGCGAGGGCGCCGACGTCCAGGACGTCGGTCGTCATCGTGGCCAGGACGACGCGGCGCGACGGCTCGTTCAGGCGTGTGGTGTCCGGCGCGTACGTCCCCTCGCCGGTGAGAGCCGGATGATCGGCGTCCGCCGCGGGCCTGGTCACGCTGCCAGGATAGTCGGCGGTGGCCGGCGTCCGTCGCGCTGTGGGCGCCGCTCGGGGGGAGCGTGACGACGGACGCCGACCGGGCCGCGTCGCGGGACAGGTCCCGGCGACCAGCCGCTCGAGCGACATGTTCAGGATCGTTGACGAGGGTCCGGGCAGCATCGTCAGAATTGATGAGTGCGGCGCTACCGCTCGTCGACGTCGCGCCCATCGCCCAAGTCGCCGCATTCGATCTGGGTCACGTCCCGCGACCGCAGGTAGTCGCGGGCGCCGCGGTCGTCGACCGCGACCGCCATCACCCCGTTCCAATGGCGCCGCCCGAGGACGACGGGGTGACCCGGCGCGCCGTCGTAACATGCCTGGACCAACGCCTCCTCGGACCCGTGCGCGACGAGCCGGGCGACGACGTCCGCCGTCAGCCCGGGCGTGTCCACGAGCGCGACCAACGCCGCATCCGTCTGTGCGTCGAAGGCCGCGACGGCCAGGCCGGTACGCAACGACGCCCCCATCCCCTCCTCCCAGAAGGTGGCGTGTGCCACCTGGACATCGAGGCCTGCGAGCTGCCGGGCGACCTTGAACCGGGCAGCGCCGGTGACGACGACGGTGGGCGAGCAGCCGCCGTCCAAGAGGGTCTGCGCGCGGCGCCGCACCCAGGTCGCGCCGTCGTCGTCCTGCGCCAGGGCCTTCGGCCCGCCGAACCGGCGTCCCTCGCCGGCGGCGAGCAGCAGCCCGGCGACGGTCACCGATCCCGCCCGGGCACGCGGAGACCGCTCCCCACCAGCCGGCGCAGCAGGTCCTTGCCCGTCACCGGCTCGGCGCCGGCCAGGACCAGGCCGTCGTAGCGGTCGGCGGGCACGTCGTAGTGGTCGAGGTCGAATCCGCGGCGGGGGATCCCGAGCCGCTCCGCGAAGGCGTGCAGCTCCTCGAGGGACGCGTCGCTGACCAGGTGCGACCACAGCCGCCCGTGCGCCGGCCACGCCGGCGGGTCGATCAGCAGGGCCATGACGGTCACCCTACGAGCGGTCGGGCTACTCCTGCGGTGGCGGTGGCGTCGACCCGGCCGGCTCCTCGACCTTGTCCGGTTCGGTGCCGCCCGTGCCGGTGCCGGTCGACTGCTGCTCGGTCGTCGGCTCCTCCTCCGGCTCTGTCGGGGGCTGGACGACGTCCGATTGGGGCTCCTCGGAGGTCGTCGACGACTCCGACCCGTCGTCCTCGGCGCGAGGCTCCTCCATCGGCTGCACTCCGGTGTTCGCGGTGTCCGACTCGGGATCTGCAACCAGTTCCTGCAGCAGGGTCCGCGAGCTCGTCACCAGGGGCGCCGCGGTCGCGGCCAAAGCGTCGGCCTCGGTGCTCCCGATGTGCTCACAGTTGACGTACTTGTCCTCGTCGTCACCGTCGTAGCGGGGGTCGACACAGACGTCCTCGTCGGAACCGCCGTCCCACGTGTCGGTTCCGTTTCCACCTTGCAGCAGGTCGTCGCCCTCTTCGCCGTAGAGGTGGTCCTTGCCGTTCCCGCCGTTAAGGATGTCGTCCCCTGGCCCGCCGTAGAGGTGGTCCTTTCCGTTGCCGTGGGTCACGTGCTCGGCGACCGTCTCCGTGCCGGCGTTCAAGGTGTCGTTGCCCTCGCCTCCGATCAGCACATCGTGCTGGTTGCCGCCCCACAGCTCGTCGTCGCCGTCCCCGCCAACGATGCAGTCGGCCTGGTTGGAGCCGACGATCGTGTCGTTGCCGCCGAACCCGAAGACGAGATAGCCGCGACCGTGGTTCGGTTGCTGCGGGACCGGGATGGTCTCGCTCGCCTCGGTTCCGTAGATCGTGTTGTCCGCATCGAAGTCGTCGAGACCTGCGTCCCTGCACTCCTGCGGCACGGTCGGCAGGATCTCAGCCGTGGTGATCTCGATCGTGCCCAGCACATAGTCCGTGAAGGCGCCGGCCGGGCCGGTCTGGCGCGCCATCACACGGAGCGGGTCGATGTCGTCGAGGTCGTCGTACCGGGAGTCCGTCGCTGCCGTGAGCTGGACCTCGACGACAGGGGCGAGGTCGGTGAACGGCTCGATGTCGTCGCCCAGCGGCAGGTGCAGGCCGTTGAGCAGCGAGCAGTATGGCGTCCACTCCGAGGTCGGGGTCTTGATCTGGACCGCGCCGCCGATCAGCGGTTCCCAGTTCTCGTCATCGTCCTGCTGGCAGAAGTCACTCTCATCGACCGGGTCGACGCCGAGGAGCAGGTCGGCGTTGATGCTGCCGTCGTAGCGGAGGCGAAGCTCGTTGGTCTTCGGCTCGCCGGGCATCAGGTCGAGGTACTGCAGGGCCGGGGCGACGCCGCCGGCTCCTCCGATCACCACGGTGCCGGCGCCGATGGTGTTGTCGCCGATTAGGGCGAAGTCCGAGAAGGCTGCGTACGTGCTGCCGACGGTGGCCGTCGCGACGAGCGCAGCACCACCCAGGACGGCGACAGCCCGGTGCCGCTTAGGCACGGCCGCGCGGTGCTTAGTCACGACCCCACCTCACTGCTCTTCGCGGCCTGTCGACGTCCACTGACGAGCAGCAGGACTGCGCCTGCGCCGAGGAGTACGCCGCCACCGAGCAGCAACTGGCTCACCGGCAGGCCGGTTCGTGGTAGGCGGAGGTCGAGAACTCCCGTGGTCACATCGGTCGGGGTGACGGTGTTCTCAAACCTCGTTCCGAGGACTTCGGTGTCGTCGTCCGGGTCGGGGTCATCCGTCTGTCCCTCATCGACCGTGACCGTGTCGAACCGAAGCAGCAGGTCGAAGGTGACCGCGTCGGTCTGGGTCACGTTGTCCCCGTCGCGCTCGGTGTGGGCGAAGGCGGTCAGCACGCAGAGCACGCCCTCGTCGTCGGGCAACCCGACGACGGTGGGGTCCGACTCCAGCGCGGCGATGGTGGTGGTGTTCGGATCGCCGGCCGGGGTGCACGATCGGTTCGCCGTCCCGCCCGACTCGCGACCGGCGGTCAGGGTGAGCTCGACATAGTCGGAGAGCTCGCCCTGTCCGGCGTCGTCGGCGCAGGTCGTGTCCGCGGCGTTCTGTTCCGGCCGGTTGCAGCCGTTCTCGAGGTCGACGACATCGCCGGTACCGAACTCCAACCGGCGAACATCGGCCGGGTCGTCACCGTCGAGGAAGAAGACGACCTCACGGATCGCGGTGGGGTACAGGTCGGCGATCTGAACGGCCTGCCGGATCTCGCCGTCGTCGTGGCTGACGACGACTCCGGTCACCGGCACCGGCTCGTCCGCGTGCGCGGGCTGCGGTAGCGCTAGCGCCATGCCAAGGGCGATGGCGGCGATCACGGGCTCACGGCGCAGCCTCATGTCGACTCCGCTGTGGTGACGGATGACGTCCGGCGGGGACGCAGCATTCCGATCAGGTGAGTCAGCACCATGACGCCCCCGAACGCGGCGAGGAGCCCCCAACCACGCGGGCCCCGGACGAACTCGGAGACGTTGCCGAAGTGCGGCACGTGGAACCACACCTCTCCGCGGACCGCGCCTACGGGCACGGGGTCGATGTCCTCGCCCCTGTTCGCGTCACCCTTGGTGATGAAGCTCGGCGGCGTGGTGTCAGGCTGGAAGCGCACCACCCGGTGGGTGACGAGTTCTTCCACACCCGGGGCCGCCTGGAAGGTGATGACATCTCCGCTGTTGAGGCGGAGCGGATCCTCCACTGGGCGTACCAGGACGACCGACCCCTGGGGAATGGTCGGACTCATCGAGCCGGTCAGCACCGTGAGTGCCGCCCCGCCGGTGACACGAGGAAGCGCAACCAGGAGGGTGAAGGTCGCCACGATGGCGAGCGCGGCGACGGTGGTTGCGGCGCCTGCTGCGGACCGTCCGATCCTGGCCACGGCTTCCTCTCCTCGTTGCTGATGCCGGGTGGGGCCGGCGTCGCCGCCGACCCCACCCGAAGCTGCGCGTGCTGGTGTCAGCCGACCTGCTGCGTCAGGTCCAAGCGGACGTCGAACGTCGCGGAGTCACCCTGCGAGGCGTTGGTCGAGTCCGCGTCTCCGGCGAAGTCGATGCCCGGGGCATCGGTGTCACCACCCTGCCCGTTGGGCAGACCGAGCTCGAAGACGATGCACAGACCCTGCTGCGGGTCGAGCGTTCCAAGGCTCTTCGCGTCAGAGGTACCCCAGGCGGCGAGAGTCTTGGCCTCACGGAAGTTCGTGCCGCTGATTCCGGCGTTCTCGCAGTCTTCCGGGGTGTCGACATCCGCACTCGCCGGCTTGGAGCCCATCTGTAGCCAGACCTGCTCCGACAGCTCGCCGCCGTTGTTGCAGATGGCGTCGTCCGGGTTCCCACCACCGAGCCCAGCCTCGCTGCCCTGCTCGGCGGCCGCCTCACCATCGCTGGAACAGCCGTTGTCCATGTCAGCGACGTTGAGGATGCTGATCTCCAGGAGCGCGTCCTGAAGGGCCGTCGTGTTGTCCGAACGGTTGGCCACGTACCGGTAGATGGTCTTGTTCTCACCGGGCGCGAGAGGTCCGACGTCCTCGGTCTCGGTGCCGGCGCCCTGTGCGTCGAGGACGAGTTCGCCCGCGGTCGCCACGTTGCCCTCCACAGTGGCGAAGTCGCTCCAAGCCGCGAACGTGCCGCCGCCGATCATGCTGAGCGCGAGCAGGCCTGCGCCAGCTCCCGCGACTGCCTTGGTCTTGTTGTTCATGGGGTTCCCCTTCGGAAGCGCGCCGCGTCGGTCGCGGAGCTGTTTCGTGACAGGGGTGAGAATCCTGGAGTGAGGTGCAGTGGACTTTCGCACTTTTGGGGCTGCGCTGAGCCGGTGAGGTAGTCCCGGGGGCAGCTGTCTTGTCGGTGACACGCCGCCCTCAATGATGACGATCCCGGGTGCGCCGAGCGATTCTGGTCTGCAAGTTGACACAGTGCAGATGAGAGGGTGTGGGTGAGATGGCTGATCGGGGTTCGATGCGGGTGCCGCCACTGGTGCGCGGCTCGGTCGTGGTGCAACGGCGCCGCTGCGGTAAGCCCAACTGTCACTGCGCCGCGGGCGAGGCGCTGCATGAGACGACGGCGCTGAGCTACTCGCAGTCCGGGCGGACCCGGACGCTGATGCTGGACGCCGCCGACGTGGCGGCGGTGGCCCGCGCGGTGGCGCGCTACCGC
>DASROP010000288.1:0-2897 GCA_035646835.1 Actinomycetales bacterium
ACGGCACGCCGTCCACCACCGGCGTCGACGGCCCGCACATCCCCCGCAGGAACAGGTACAGCCCACCCCCGAGGTGCACCGCAGGGTCGTACCCCGGCTGCCGCCACCGTAGGAACCGGTGCAGCGCAACGGAGTACAGCAGCAGCTGCAGCGGATAGTGCGCCGCGAGCATCGCCTCCGCCAGCGCCTTGGGCCGGTAGTGCCACGCGGTCAGCGGCTCGTCGGACGGCGCGAGTCGGTTCGTCTTGTAGTCCACGACCAGGTAGCGCGGCCCCCCGTCGACCCGAACCCGCAGGACAACGTCCAGGCTGCCGCCGAGGTACCCACGCAGCCGCTCACCCCGCAGCAGCGGCCCGTCGAGCAGGTCCGCGTACGCGCCCAGCGGGTCGCCCGCCGGCACGTACGCACGCAGCAGCGAGGCCACGTCGCCCAGCGTCGCGTGAGAGCGCGCGGCCATGTCACCGCCGGCCAGCGGCAGCTCGAAGTCCATCTCCACCAAGCGATCCGCGGCCACGACGTCCCGCAGCGTGACCCCACCGGCCAGCGGGCCGAGCGGCGTCGACAGCACCGGCACCAGGGACGCCGCGAGCAGGTCGGCGTCCAAACCCGCGATCCGTGACGACGTCGCCTCCCGGCAGCTGCGCACCAGCTCGGCCTCCAGGTCACCGGAGGTGTCGAGCCGCTCCAGCACCCGGTGGACGACGGTGCCGAACGTCGCGCCCCCGGGCAGGTCGGCCATCGGCGACGGCACCGCCCGCAGGGTGTCGTCTCCGCCCGGCGCGAGCGTCACCTCGAGATCCGCCTCGTCCTGGACGCCGGACACCTCCGGTTCGCTGCCCACCCCGACCGACGCGGGCTCACCGTGCACCGCCGCGGTCAGCCCGGTGTAGGACGTCCGCCGCCAGGCGGTGTCGAGTCGCCGCGTGAAGCGGGACGCCTCCAGGTCCACCACGCCGCCAGCCGGAGGCGACCACATGGCCGAGCCCCCGCCGTCCACCCGCTCGACCGCGATCGCGCCCGAAGCACCCGAGGCGAGGGCGGAAGACCGAGCCAGCGCGTCGTCGTCCGACGGCACCGGCACCGTCGCCGCCGGTACCTGCCCGACTCCGCCGGCACCGAAGAGCAACCTGCTCAACGCCCCGGCGGCGCTGTTGCTCGACGGCGCCCAGTACGCGACCACCTGCGACCGCGCCCGGGTCAGCGCGACGTAGAGCAGGCGCAGGTCCTCGCCGCGCTCCTCGTCCATGTGCCGGGTGCGCGAGTCGCTGTACGAGGGCCCGCTGGACCCGCCGATGTCGAGGGACCGCCGTCCGCTCTCGTCGTGGTACCGCAGCACCTCCGGAGTGCCGCTCTCGTACTTGTCCCAGCCGAACGGCACGTAGACGATCGGGAACTCCAGGCCCTTGCTTGCGTGCACGGTGATCACCTGCACTGCGGCGGCGTCCGACTCGAGGCGGCGGCTGCGCTCCTCGGCGTAGTCCTCGCCGGCCTCCTCGACGCGGTGCCGCAGCCACTCCGCCAGTGCGGCCGGGCCCAACGAGCCGGCAGTCGCGGCCTCGTGCAGCGCCTCCCCGATGTGCCGGACGTCGGTGAGGTCGCGTTCCCCCGTCACCGTGCGCAGGAGCCGCTCGGCCAGGCCGTCCGCCGTCATCACCTCGACCAGCGCCGCGACACCGCGGCCCGCGAGCACGCGCGCCCAGTCGCGCACGCGCGTGGCCAGCTCGTCGCGAGCGGGCTCGTCCGCGAGGGCGAGCCGCTCGGCGTCCCAGGCGAGGAACGGGGTCAGTGCCGCCGTCGCGACCCGCCCCGAGCGGCCAGGCTGCTCGAGCGCGCGCAGCAGGGTGAGCCAGTCGCGAGCGGTCTGCGTCGCGAAGACGCTGGTGAGGGCGGACTGCACGGCCGGCACGCCGACGTCCGCCAGTGCCTGCCGCACGGACGACGCGTCCTCGTTGCGGCGCGTGAGGACGGCGATGTCCCCCGGCTGCACGCCGCGCCAGGCGCCGCCGTCCAGCAGCTCGACGGAGCCGGTGAGCTGCGCGACGACGTCGGCGGCCACGTCACGAGCGATCAGCTCGCGCACCGGGCCGACCCGAGGCTTAGCCTTCGGCTTGAGCCCCAACGCATCCCGGGTGACCAGGCGAAGCCGCAGCGGCGGGGCACCGCGCAGCCGGGGTGTCGTGTGCTGGGCCTCCACCGGCCGGACGACGATCCGCTCGTCGCCGAGTGCGGCCTGGCCGAAGAGGGTCTCGAGCCCCTGCATCAAGGGCTCGTCGCTGCGCCAGCTGCGGCCGAGGGTCGCGGTGGCGCCGGCCGATGAGGAGGCGTCGAGGTAGGTGACGACGTCGGCACCACGGAAGGCGTAGATGGCCTGCTTGGGGTCGCCGATCAGCACCAGGGTGCGGTGGCCGGCGAACGCGCGCTGGAGCACCTCCCACTGCACCGGGTCGGTGTCCTGGAACTCGTCCACCATCACCACGCTGAACCGCGAACGGACCCGCTCGGCCGCCTGCTCCCCAGAGACCGGATCGGCCAGTGCGTCGCGCAGCAGCACGAGCAGGTCGTCGTAGTCGACCAGGCGCCGATGACGCTTGCGGCGGGCCACCTCGACGCGCACCGCCCGGCCGAACGCGTAGCGCGCCCCGGCGAGGCTGTCGGGGTCGGCGCCGGTGGGTTCGAGCGTCGCGTGGTGGTCGCTGACCGCGGCGTGGGCCACCGGGCGCGCCTGGGTCAGCGGCAGGGCCGTGCCGTCGGAGTCGGCGTAGCGCTGCAGGTAGAGGTCGTCGACGACCTCGTCGATCAGGTCCGCGATGTCAGGCACCAGAACGGAATCGGCGTCGACGTCGCCGGTCACACCGAGCCCCGAGAGCATCTGCTGGCTGAAGGCGTGCGTCGTCGCG
>DASROP010000289.1:0-11003 GCA_035646835.1 Actinomycetales bacterium
CCGCCCCCGGCGGCCACGGCCCGGGCCGGCGCGGCGCCGACCCACGCCAGGATCAGCTCGTCCTCGCCGCGCACGAACCGGTGGCAGCGCACCCCGCCGGTGGCTCGGCCCTTGCCGGGGTACTCCGTGAACGGGGTCAGCTTCGCTGCGCCGGTCTGGGTCCCCGGCAGGGCGGACGACGACCCGGCGATCGTCAGCACCTCGGCGTCGGCTTCGGCTTCCGCAGCAATGGCGCCGAAGAACACGGCCCGCGCGCCGGCCGACAACTTGACCCCCGCCATCCCGCCGGCGGACCGTCCCTGGGGGCGCACCTTGTCGGCCCCGAAGCGCAGCAGCTGCGCGTCGCTCGTGACGAACACCAGCTCGTCGCCGTCCGACGCCAGCTCCACGGCCCCGACCACGCGGTCGCCGTCCTTGAGCGACACGACCTCCCACGCATCCCGCGCGGGGTGGTCGGGGACGACGCGCTTGACGACGCCGTCCGCACTCCCGAGCGCCAGCCCCGGCCCGTCCGCCGACAGCGGGGCCAGGGCGACGACCGACTCGCCCGGCTCCAGCTGGAGGAACTCCGCCAGCGGCGCACCCCCGGCCAGTGACACCACCCCGGCGCTCGGCGGCAGCGCCGGGACGTCCACCACCCCGAGACGCACCATCCGCCCCCGGTCGGTCACGGCCCCGACCTCGCCACGAGCGGTGGTCCGCACCGCCGACACCAGCACGTCGTGCGCGGCCCGCTCACCATCGCGCACGAGCGGCGAGTCGTCCGTCGTCCGCGCCAGCAGGCCGGTGCCCGACAGCAGCACCCAGCAGGGGTCGTCCGCGACCTCCATCGGCGCGGTGGCGGCCTTCGTCGCCACACCGGACCCCTCCAGCAGCACCGTGCGGCGCGGCGTCCCATAGGTCTTCGCCACCTCGGCAAGCTCGTCCGAGACCGTCGTCCGCAACAGCTGCTCGTCCCCGAGCAGCTCGGTCAGTTGCTCGATCTCGGCGATCAGCTCGTCACGCTCGGACTCCAGCTCGATCCGCGAGAACTTCGTCAGCCGGCGCAGGCGCAGCTCGAGGATGTAGTCGGCCTGGGCCTGCGACAGGTCGAAGACCCCCATCAGCCGCTGGCGCGCCGTCTCGGCGTCGTCACTACCGCGGATCAGCTGGATCACGTCGTCGATGTCGAGGATCGCGACCAGCAGCCCCTCCACCAGGTGCAGCCGCTCCTGCCGCCGCGCCAGCCGGTAGGCGCTGCGGCGCCGGACCACGTCGAGGCGGTGGTCGACGTAGACGACCAGCAGCTCCCGCAGCCCCAGCGTGCGCGGCTGACCGTCGACCAGGCAGACGTTGTTGATGCCGAACGAGTCCTCCATCGGCGTCAGCCGGTAGAGCTGCTCGAGCACGGCGTCCGGGTTGAAGCCGGTCTTGACCTCGATCACGAGCCGCAGCCCGTGCGAGCGGTCGGTCAGGTCGGTGACCGCCGAGACGCCCTGCAGCTTCTTGGCCTGCACCGCGTCCTTGATCCTCTCGATCACCTTCTCCGGCCCGACCGCCAGCGGCAGCTCGGTGACGACGATGCCCTTGCGCCGGGCCGTGACGTTCTCGACCCGCGTGGTGGCCCGGGTGCGGAAGGAGCCGCGCCCGGTCGCGTAGGCCTCGCGGACGCCGTCCAGCCCGACGATCTTGCCCCCGGAGGGCAGGTCGGGGCCGGGCACGAACCGCAGCAGGTCCTCGAGCCGCGCCTCCGGGTGGGCGATCAGGTGCCGGGCGGCGCTGATCACCTCGACCAGGTTGTGCGGCGGCATGTTGGTGGCCATCCCGACCGCGATGCCGCTGGCCCCGTTGACGAGCAGGTTCGGGAACGCCGCCGGCAGCACCAGCGGCTGGGTCAGCTGGTTGTCGTAGTTGGGGCCGAAGGCGACGACGTCCTCGTCCAGCCCCGCCGTCATCAGCAGCGCGGGAGACGCCAGTCGACACTCGGTGTATCTCGAGGCCGCCGGGCCGGCGTCCAAGGACCCGAAGTTGCCGTGGCCGTCGACGAGCGGGACGCGCAAAGAGAACGGCTGGGCCATCCTGACCAGGGCGTCGTAGATCGCAGTGTCGCCGTGCGGGTGGAGCTTGCCCATCACCTCGCCGACGACCCGGGCGCTCTTGACGTGGCCGCGGTCGGGTCGCAGGCCCATCTCAGCCATCGAGTACAGGATCCGGCGCTGCACCGGCTTGAGGCCGTCGCGCGCATCGGGCAGCGCCCGGGAGTAGATGACGGAGTAGGCGTACTCGAGGAAGGACCCCTGCATCTCCGCGGAGACGTCGATGTCGATGATCTTCTCGACGACGTCCTCGGGCGGCGGGGGAGTGGTGCGTCGGGCCATGCGCCTATCTTGTCGCAGCCCACCGACGGTGCTGGCACGCCGCGCCCTCGGCAGTCGCCCTTACGGTGGAGCGGTGCCTCTCGATGACGAAGCAGGGTTTCCGGGAGGGAATCCTGACGAGCGCGAGCTGCTCCTGAGCTGGCTCGGCTACCTGCGTGGCGCCGTCCTGCGCAAGCTGGAGGGCTTGTCCGAACACGACGCTCGCTGGACACCCGACGGTGCGCTGATCTCAGTGCTCGGCATCGTCAACCACCTCACACATGTCGAGTGGCGGTGGATCGAGGGCGGGATGCAGGCGCACCAGGTGAGCAGGAGCGAGGAGGAGTTCAGACCTGGCCCGGACCTCACCGTCGATGCGACCAGGGACGCATACCGAGTGAGGGCGGCGGCGACGGACGCGGCGGTCAGGGCGACTCCGACGCTCGACGAGCCCTGCCGTTGGGGTGAGGGCACCGATCTGCGCTGGGTGCTCATCCACCTGATCAACGAGACGGCACGACACGCCGGTCACGCCGACGGCACGCGAGAACTCCTCGACGGCGTCACCGGGGAGTGAACCCTGACGCGAAGATCCAGGCGGCCGAAGGAGTGGCACCTTGCGGCGGCCGGTGGCGGCAGAGTGGCACGGTGCGCAGGCGACACGCCGGGGCGAGCCAGCGCAACGTACCAATCGAGCGGGTGCCCTACCGAACGTGCCAGTTCGTCAGGGACGGGGGTCGTCCGGGCCGCACCCGAGCACCGAATCTTCGCCCACCACGGCGCGCCGCGGTCCTGGCGGCGCTCAGTGCTGACCTGAAGGTCAGGCGTCGCGGCGCGCGATTGCCTCTCTGACGGCGTCGGAGAGGTCGCCGACCGTGCGCACGCCCTGCGTCTGGTCGTCGGTGAGCCACACGTCGAACACGTCCTCGACCCGCATCGCGAGGTCGAGGAGGGCCAAGGAGTCGACGCCGAGGTCGTCACCCAGGTGGACGTCGGGAGCCAGGGAGTCGGCGCGGACGTCGAGGTGCTCGGCCACCGTCTCGACCAGGAGGATCGAGACGACGGTGGACGTCGGGCTCACGTGCGGCACGGGTCGTCGGCGGAGTCCTGGACGTCGACCGGCACGCCGGTGGCGCCGGCGAAGCGCCCCAGCTGCCGGTGCACCTCCTGCAGCCGAGCGCGGTTGACCGCGTAGCAGGCGAACGCGCCGCTCTGGCGGCGGCTCACCAGGCCCGCCTCCATCAGCACGCCCAGGTGGTGGCTGGCCAGGGACGGCGAGATCTCGATCGCGTCGGCCAGGAAGCCGGCCGTGCGCGCGCCCCGGCGCAGGTGCCGGACGATGAGGAGCCGGTGGGGCTCGGCGAGCACGTGCAGGTCGGCGCAGACGTCGTCGGCCTGCCGGCGGGTCGGTGCGGTAGCCACCAGCGCACCCTACGGCCAGATGTCGTACACGGCACTCATCCGGTGACCACCGGGCGCCGAACCCCCTCAGTCATTGAACGGGCGTTGAAGCCGTGCGTAGTAACGTCCGTTGAAGTGACGCGACCGTGTCCCGTCGTCCCGGAGGTCCGAGAATGTCGCCCGTCCCCCCGCTGACCCGGCGGCACCTGTTCGGTCTCGCGACCGGGCTCGGTGCCACCGCGGCGCTCGCGGCGTGCGGCAGCGGCCCGGAGGTGCGCAACGACGCAGCGCAGCCGATCGACGCCACCAACGTGAAGAAGAACATCCGCACCTGCGTCTACGCGACGAACCACGCGTCGTCCCCGCTCTACTGGCAGCAGTTCGCGCCGGAGGGCGTGACCGTCGACGTGCAGATCGTCACGTCCAGCGCCGACATCCAGACCGCGCTCGAGAACGGCGACCTGGACTTCGGCATGCTCGGCGGCTACAGCACCCTCCTCGCCCACGAGCAGGGCGGCTTCAGCAGCAAGGTGGTCGGCATGTGCGCGCGTGGCGGCCTGGGACTGGTCGGCAACCCCGAGAGCGGCATCGAGACGGTGGAGGACCTGGCCGGCAAGACCATCGGCGTCCCGCCCCCCGGCCAGCAGGTGATCGTCCTGAACCTCCTGCTCGAGGCCGCGGGCCTGAGCCTCTCCAGTGACACGAACGGGATCCCGGTCGGCTACGCGGACCAGGTGATCGCCTTCGCCGGCGGTGACATCGACGCCTACATGGGCAGCGAGCCGCCCGCCACCGTCGGGATCGTCGAGCAGGGCGGGGTACGGGTCGGCGACTCCTTCTCCACCGTCGTCGGCGACTTCAACACGGCGATGTTCGCCTCGCCGTCCGTGCTCGCGGACGAGCCCGACACGGTCCGGGCCGTGGCCGAGATGCAGAAGCAGGCGTCGGAGTACCTGTCGCCCGGCGGCGAGAACGACCCGGCGGTGTGGGAGAACCTGCTGGTGACGCAGTTCGGCCTGTCCCCGGGGGTCTACGAAGAGGTGCTGCCGTACATCGGCGCCCGCTGGCAGTTCGACGACGAGCGCGAGGCGCAGTACCGGGCCGCAGGCGACTTCATGCTCTCCACCGGCGTGATCACGAAGGAACCCGACTACGAGTCGCTCTTCGCGCGCGAGTACTGGGAGCTGTGAGCCGTTGTCCTCGACGCTGACGGAGAACCTCACCAAGGGCACGGCCGACGGCGCCGCCGCCGGCCGCCCGACGCTGCGGATCCGTCGGTCGCGCAAGTGGCTCGGTGTGCTGGTGCCCGCCGTGCTGTTCGCCCTGTGGGCCGGGCTGTCGGGCACCGGGGTCGTGGGCGGCACGCTCCTGCCCCCGCCCTGGGAGGTCCTGCAGTCGGCGGTCGAGTTCTTCACCGGGGAGCAGCTGCTGACCCTCCCCGGCGTCGTGCCGTTCGCCGGCGCCGGCCCCGAGCACGTGGCGGCGAGCCTGTGGCGCTGCCTGGTCTCGTACGCGGCCGCCGTCGCGGTCGGGCTCTCGGTCGGCCTGGCGCTCGGCCTCTCCCGGCTCTTCGCGGACCTGCTCGACCCGGTGCTCAACGGCCTGCGGGCGGTGCCGTTGTACGCGTGGCTGCCGATCTCCCTGATCTGGTTCGGGCTGGGCGAGGGGGCGGCGCGGGCCCTGATCTTCATCGGGGCCCTGTGGCCGGTGCTGATCGCAACCGCCGACGGCGTGGGTCGGGTGCCGAGCGCGCACATCGAGGCCGCGCGGATGCTCGGCGTCCCTCGGCGACGGATGTGGCGCCGGGTCTACCTTCCCTCTGCCCTGCCGGAGATCGTCACCGGCCTCCGCCTCTCCCTGACGCTGGCGTGGATGTGCGTGATCGTCGGCGAGCTGACCGGGACGGCGACCGGTGTCGGCGCGATGATGAACGCCGCCCGGGAGTCCGGCCGGATCGACCAGATCATCGTCGGGATGCTCGTGTTCGCCGTCGTGGGATTCGTCGCGGACCTGGTGCTGCGGCTGGTGACCCGGCCCTGGATCCGTTGGAGCGTCACGTGACGGCGGCCCCACCGACCGAGCTCCGCGACGTCCGCGTGGCGGGGCTGCGCAAGTCGTTCGGCGACCTGCGCGTGCTCGACGGGATCGACATCACCGTGCAGCCCGGCGAGTCCTACGCCGTGCTCGGTCCCAGCGGCTGCGGCAAGTCGACGCTGCTGCGGGTCCTGGCCGGGTTCGAGCAGGCGGACGCCGGCACGGTCCGGATCGCGGGCGAGGAGGTGACCGGTCCCTCGCCGTCCCACGGGATGGTGTCCCAGTCCGGCTCCCTCTTTCCCTGGCTCACCCTGCGCGACAACCTCGGCTTCGGGCCGAAGGAGAGCGGCCGCACCAAGGATGAGGTCGACCAGATCGTGGACGAGCTGCTGGTCGCCACCGGCCTGGACGGCTTCGCCGGCGCGCTCCCCCGAGAGCTCTCCGGCGGGATGGGCCAGCGCGCCGCGATCGCCCAGGTGCTGGCGAACCGGCCCCCGGTGCTGCTGCTCGACGAGCCGTTCGGCGCGCTGGACGCCCAGACCCGCCTGCGCATGCACGAGTGGCTGCGGTCCCTGCTCGCCGGTCGCGACACGACCTGCCTCATCGTCACCCACGACGTGGACGAGGCGCTGCTGCTGGCGGACCGGGTTGGCCTGCTCTCGGCCCGGCCGGCGACGGTCGTCGAGGAGCTCGTCGTCCCCTTCGGCCGTGACCGCGGACGGCGGACCCTCACCGAGCCCGAGTTCGTGCGGCTGAAGGCCGAGGTGCTCGAGCGGGTGCTGATCGGATGACCCGGCGGCTCGACGGGCTTCCTCCGCCGCTACCACGAGGCGAACCCGGCGGTCACCGAGGACCTGCTCGCCCCGGCCAGGTGGGAGGGCCGCGACCCGTACGCGTGGCTCGTCGAGGGCCTGGCGCTGGCTCCCGGCACCCCCGGCGTGGTCCTCGACCTGGCCTGTGGCCGTGCACCGGTCGCCGACCGCCTGCCTTCCGGGCTGCACTACGTCGGCGTCGACGTCAGCGGTGCCGAGCTGGACGAGGCGCGGGCCCGACTTCCCCTCGCCGAGCTGCACCAGGTGGCCGCGGAGGAAGCCGTGGCTGTGGCCGGCCCGAACCTGGCCGGTGTCACCGTCGCGATGGCCCTGATGCTGCTGGACCTGGACGCCGTCCTCGCCCCGCTGGCCGGCGTCACGGTCCCGGGCACCCGGTTGTCGGCGATCGTGCCGACGAGGGCACCGCTGTCCGGGGCCGACGACGACACGGCGCCGCTGCGCGACCTGGGGTCGCTGGCGGCACCGTTCCCCCACCCGGTGGAGGAGCCGGACGTCGGCGCGCGTCTCGGCGCACTCGGCCGGCGGCTGGTCTTGTTGGAGGAGAACCGGCTTCGTCGCCCGCTCCGTACCGACGACGACGTCTCAACGGTGGCGCGGTCGTTCTACACCGACGGCTCCGACCACCAGGGCGTGCTGGCCCGGCTGGAGCGGCTGCGTTCGTCGTCCGGTTACCTCGACTACCCGATCCGGCGCCTGGTCGGCGAGCGGGACCGCTGACTACCGAGGGGACGGGAACAGTAGATGACTGCGGGCGTGTCGCCCCGTCGTGGGACGCTCAGATGTGGCGCCATCCAGGCTGCCTCAGGCCGTCGGCCGGGATGAGCCCGCTGATGTGGGTACCGGATGCCCGCATGGTCTACATTCCAGACTGAGTGATGGCGAGGTGAGGAGCATGGTCCGCACACAGCTCAGGGGTTCGCCGTCGGAGACTGCCGCGCCTCTCACGATCGAAGAGCGTGGTCAGCTTCTCCAGGCTTTGCGCCTGCCTCGCGGCTTGTACAGCGCTGCTCGTGCCGCGCAGTTGAGCGGCGTGCCGGAACGCACGGTCTACCATTGGGCGCGACACGAGGCGCTTACCCCAGACCATGTGCTTGAGCGCCCGAAGTCCTGGTCCTATCGCGATCTTGTCTACCTGCGGCTCACGGCGTTTCTGCGGAGCCACGACGTTGATCTGTGTGACTCCACGGCTTTGGTCTCGAGGCTCCGTGCGGAGTTTTCCCTGTCTGCTGAGAACATTCAGACGGAGGTCAGCGCAGCGTCGGGCGGTTATGCTCTTGGACCAACTATGGAAGTGGACGAGCTATCCGGTCAGACCGCCTTCGAGACCATGGTTGCCTACGTTGGCACGTTCGATATTCTAGCGCCACTAGAAGAGAAGGTCACTCGTCGGCTTTGGGGACCAAACCTTATCCGCCCTTCGACTCGAACGTCGATGTCCCCGTGGGTGATGAGCGGAGAACCCGTAGTCCGTAACTCACGGATCCCCACAGCCTCCCTCCATGCGCTGCATGAGGATCGACAACTGTCGGCCGGGGACATTGTGGCTTTGTATCCAACCATTAGCCTGGAGGATGTCTCAGACGCGATCGACCTCGAGGCGCGCCTACGGTCAGCCGCGTGAAAGCGGACGACACCACGCTTCGCCTGCTGCTGGATCAGAACTTTCCGAACGTGCCTCAAGGCATGCGTTTCGACGTGCTGGACAAGACCGTCGTCGTGGCCCACTTCGCGGTGGTCGCTCCCGAGTACGCCGATGTGTCTACGCCGGACTGGATGGTCTACCTCCTTGCACGGGAACGAAGTTTCGATGTTCTCGTAACAAGCGATAAGAGCCAGCTCAACCAGGATGAAGAGCTCACGGCGCTGGATGCGACCCAGCTCGGTCTTGTCACTTGGAAGTCGCCGCCAGCGGACCCCGTCGTCCTCTGGGGTCAACTTCTCGCGTACATGCCCCAGATAGTGCGAAAGATGCGGTCAGAGCGTAGGACCATCGTCGTTCTTCCCTCGCCACGACTATCCCATGAGCAGTTCCGGAAGCCAGGAAACATCATTCGTTCCCTGAAAGTGCGGGACGGCGAGTCGTATCAGGAGCGCAAAGGCCGCTCCATGCGATTCATGAAAGACATGTTGCACGAGCGCGGTGATGATCGGCTCGTGAAGTACCTGAACCCTGGACAGGATGACAGTGCTGCAGCACGATCGCCTGGCTCATAGCAGCGGGCGCGTCCAACCAGATGACGGGGTGGGTGCCGGACGGGCGGGTGACGTGCCCCGCGCTTTCTGCGCTGCTTCTCGTCCCGTGTTCGCACTAGTCCGATCGCGCCGCCGCTGAGAACCCGTTTCGCAGGGCGAGCTTGTCGACCTTGCCGGTGCGGTTGCGCGGGATCTCCTCGACGACGTCGACGTGGCGCGGGACGGCGTAGTCGGCCAGGTGCTCACGGACGTGGCGCCGCAGCGCCTGCGGGTCGACCTCGGCTCCCGGGCTGGGGACGACGACGGCCGCGACGACCTCGCCGCCGGTGCGGTCGGGGACGCCGAACACCGCGACCTCGCCCACCTCGTCGAGCCGGCCGAGCAGCTGCTCCACCTCGACCGAGAACACCTTGTTGCCGCCGCGGATGATCATGTCCTTCTTGCGGTCGAGCACGTACACGTAGCCCTCGTCGTCGATCCGGGCCACGTCACCGGTGTGGAACCAGCCGTCGGTGAAGGCGCGCGCCTTCGCCTCGTCGTCCGCGTCGTAGCCGGGCGTGAGAAAGGGACCGCGCACGAGCAGCTCACCGGTGCCGCCGGCCGGCACGTCGGCCCCGTCGTCGTCCACCAGCCGCAGGTCGGCGGTCGGGATCGGGCGTCCCACCGATCCGCGGCGACGCTCGATCTCGTGGTCGTAGAGGCAGCAGAAGGCCACCGCCGTCTCGGTCATCCCGAGAGTGTCGACGAGGCGCATCTGCGGCATCCGCTCCCGGAGCACCTCGACCACACCGGGCAGCATCGGCGACCCGCCGTACACCGCCAGGCGCAGGCGCGGCAGCTGCGGCCAGGCGAACGCCGCCACCTTGGCAAGCAACGCGAGCAGCGACGGCACGATGTCGAGCCAGGTCACGTCGTGCCGCTCGCACAGCTCGACGACCGCGCGGGGATGCAGCTCCCGCACCGGCACCACCGAGCCGCCCGACAGCATCGCCGGGTTCATCTGCGTGACGTGGCCGGAGAGGTAGTGGAAGCTGAACGTGACCGCCGTCCGGTCGGTCTCGGTCAGCCCCAGGGCGCGCACGTAGTGCTCGGCGGCCTGCATCGTGCCGCGGTGGGTCATCCGGATCGCCTTGGGGCGTCCCGTCGTCCCCGACGTGTAGATCACGGCGTAGGTCTCGTCCTCGGGCGGCACCGGCCACGGTCCCTCGGTGAGGTCGTCCGGCCACGGCGAGCGGTGGCCGACGAGATGGTCGGCGACCTCGTGGACGGCGTCCAGTCCGGCTGCCGCGGCGGCCTCGCGCGACGCCGCCAGGTGCTCGGGGGCGCTCAGCAGGACGGCGGCGCGCGAGTGCTGCAGCAGGTAGGCCCACGAGTCGGGGGCCAGGCGGGTCGGCAGGCCGACGAAGACCAGGTGCGCCCGGGCGCACGCCCAGATCGCGACGGCGATGTCGAGGCCGTTGGGCAGGGCGACGGCGACCCGGTCACCGGGCTCGAGGCGAAGGCCGTCGCGCAGGTGCCGTGCGGCGCCCTCGACCAGCTCGGCGAACTCCGCGTACGTCGTCGTCCCGGACCCGTCGTCCACCACCAGCGACCGGTCCGGCCACAGCCGTCGGCCACGGTCGAGGTTGTCCACCAGCGTGGCGGCGGCCGTCGGATAACGGCGGACGGCGACGCCGTGCCAGACGTCGTCCAGCAGGCCGCCCACCCCGCTGGTGATCACGGCGTCCACCCTAGGTACCGGGAAGCGGGGCGGTCAGAGCTGGCCCAGGTAGAACCGGCCGCCCTGGTCGTCGGCGCACTCGGCCATCAGCCCGTACGGCTGGCTCTGGACGTCGGACGACGATCCCCCGGCGTCCCGCACCCGCTCGACGGCCGCGGTGATGTCGTCGACCTGCCACATCGGCAGGGCGACCTCGCGCGCGTGGCCGCCGGAGGCGCCGGTCATCGGCTGGACGTCGATGGGGCCCCACCCGTCCTCCACGCGGCCGGGCTCGAACTCCCAACCCAGCACCGCGCCGAAGAAGTCCCGGTGACGTGCCGAGTCGGTAACCTCGAACGTGACGTACGCCAGGTCGCCCTGGTGCAGGCCGTTCGGCGTAGGCCGGGCGTTGTCCGGCATCGGCTCGTACAGCGCGAACTCGGTGCCGGCGTCGTCGGTGCACATCGCGGTGCGCCCGTACGGCGCGTCGGTCGGCTCCTCCGCCGT
>DASROP010000290.1:0-3266 GCA_035646835.1 Actinomycetales bacterium
CCGAGGTCGAGGCCGATCGGCGACGAGAGCCGCGCGAGCTCGGCGTCCGCCAGCCCCGCCTCGCGCAGCCGCGCGAGCCGGTCGTCGTGGGTGCGCCGGGACCCCATCGCCCCGACGTAGGCGACCTCCGGCAGCCGCAGCGCGACCTCGAGGACGGGGACGTCGAACTTCGGGTCGTGGGTCAGGACGGCGAGCACCGTGCGGCCGTCGACGCGCCCCGCCTCGGCCTCCGCCGCCAGGTACCGGTGCGGCCAGTCCACGACCACCTCGTCCGCGTCGGGGAACCGGGACACCGTCGCGAACACCGGCCGGGCGTCGCAGACGGTCACCCGGTAGCCCATGAAGGACCCGACGCGGGCCAGGGCGGCCGCGAAGTCGATGGCGCCGAACACGATCATCCGCGGCCGGGGGGCGAACGAGGAGACGAACACGCGGGCACCCTCGCCGCGCCGCTCGCCGTCCGGCCCGTACCCGAGGGTCTCGGTGCGCCCACCCGCCAGCAGGCCGCGGGCGTCGTCCGCCACCGCGGCGTCGAAACGCTCCGAGCCGAACGTCCCGAGGACCGGGGTGTGCGACTCCTCCGGCCGGACGACGAGCCGCCGGCCGAGCAGGCCGGCGTCCGGGTGCTCCACGACCGTGCACACCGCGACCGGGCGGCCGGCGTCGATGTCGGCGGCGAGCTCGTCCAACCCGGGGAAGGACGCGCGGTCGACGCGCTCGACGAACACGTCGAGGATGCCGCCGCACGTCAGGCCCACTGCGAACGCCTCGTCGTCGCTGACTCCGTACCGTTGCAGCACAGGCGATCCGGACGCCATCACCTCGTTGCCCAGCTCGTACACCGCACCCTCGACGCAGCCGCCGGACACGCTGCCGACGGCCTCGCCGTCCGGCCCGACGAGCATCGCCGCACCGGCCGGGCGGGGCGCCGACCGCCAGGTGGCCACCACGGTGCCCATCGCGACCGTGCGGCCGTCGCGCCACCAGCCGAGCAGGTCGTCCATCACTTCACGCACCGCGCACCAGCTCCAGCAGCTCGGCGAACGTCGCCAGCGAGTGACCGGCCACGAGGTCGTCAACGTGCGGGACGACGGCGGCGATTCCGGCCTGCACCGGCCGGTACCCGTCCTTGCCGCGGTGCGGGTTCAGCCAGACCAGGCGGTGGGTCAGCCGGGCCAGGCGTTGCGCCTGCTCGCCGAGCAGCGCGGAGTCGCCCCGCTCCCAGCCGTCCGAGCAGACGACGAGGACGGCGCCGCGCGCCATCCCCCGCTGCCCCCACCGGTCGGTGAACGCGCGCAGCACCTCGCCGAGGCGGGTCCCTCCGGACCAGTCCGGCACCTGCTCCCCCGCCAGGCGAAGGGCCGCGTCCGGGTCACGGGTCCGGCGCAGGGCCGGTGTCAGCCGGGTCAGGCGGGTGCCGATGCTGAACACCTCGACCCGGTTGCCGTCCGCGACCGAGGCGCGCACCAGCAGGTGGCCCAACCGGAGCAGGGCATCGGCGTACGGCGTCATCGAGCCGGAGACGTCGACGAGCAGCACGACGCGGCGCGGTCTCGCCGTCCGCCGCCGCCAGCGCAACGGGCCGACCTCCCCTCCCCGGCGCAGCTGCTCACGCACGGTCGCGCGGGCGTCGAGGTCACCCCTCCGGGCACCGCGACGCCGAGCGGCCCGGCGTTGCGGCAGGTGCACCTGGAGTCCCGCGAAGAGGCGCGCCAGCTCGGCGCGCTCGGCCGCGGTCAGGTCCGCGACGTCACGGTGCCGCAGCACCTCCGTCCCACTGGCGTCGGCCCGGACTCGTTCCGGGTCCCGCTCGGCGCCGGGTCCGGACGGCGTCTGGCCGAGCGACGCGGCCACGTGCGGCCGCCGGACCGGCGTCGGCCGGCCGGGTCGTGCCAGCCGCCCCGCGAACCATGCCTCGAAGACCCGGTCGTAGACGGCCCGGCCGTCGGGGTCGTGGCACAGGGTCGCGCGGCCCGACCAGTAGACGCCGGCGCCGTCGCCCGCGCCGACCTCCGCCACCGCCTGCAGGAACGACTGGGTCGACTGCGTCGAGACCCCCAGCCCCGCGGACCGCAGCGCGCGCACGAAACCGGCCAGGGCGACGTCCACCCCCGACGGCGTCGCGGTGGCGGTCATCCGGCCAGCAGGCGGTCGAGGTCGTCGCGCACGCGGTCGGCGTCCTCGCGGTACTTCACGACGGCGCCCAGGGTGGTGGCGGCGGACTGGGTGTCAAGCTCACGGGCTCCCAGCTCGTGCAGGGCGCTGGCCCAGTCGAGGCTCTCGGCGACGCCGGGAGGCTTGAGCAGGTCGGCGTCGCGCAGGCGGTGGACCGCGGCGACGACCTGCTCGGCGAGCCGTGCCGGCAGCTCGGGCAGCCGGGTGCGCAGGATCTCGACCTCCCGCGCCAGGCCGGGGTGCTCGAGCCAGTGGTAGAGGCAGCGTCGCTTGAGGGCGTCGTGCACCTCGCGCGTTCGGTTCGACGTGAGGACGACGAGGGGCGGGTGCTCCGCGCGGACCGTGCCCAGCTCGGGGATGCTCACCGACCACGTCGACAGCACCTCGAGGAGGAAGGCCTCGAACTCGTCGTCCGCCCGGTCGATCTCGTCGACCAGCAGCACCGCCGGATGGGTGCGCAGCGCCTGCAGCACCGGGCGGTCGAGCAGGAAGCGTTCGGTGAACAGGTCCTGCTCGATCGACTCCAGGTCAACGGATCCGGCCCCGGACGACGCCGCCTCGATCGCCCGCAGGTGCAGCACCTGGCGAGGGAAGTCCCAGTCGTAGAGCGCCTGGCTGGCGTCGATGCCCTCGTAGCACTGCAGCCGGATCAGGCGCGCACCGGTGGCCTCCGCGAGCGCGTCGGCGAGGGACGTCTTGCCGGTGCCGGGCTCGCCCTCGAGCAGCAGCGGGCGGCGCATCCGCATCGCGAGCCACGCGACCGTGGCCAGCCCCTCGTCGGGCAGGTACCCGGTCCCGCGCAGGATGCGCTCCAGCTCCTGCGGGGACGCGGGCGTCGTGTCGGCCATGACGCCATCCTGCCTCCGCGGGCAGCGGGTGTCAGCGCGGGCTGCCTACGGGACGCTCAGCGGCAGGGTGCCGGTGGTCGTCTCGGTGACGCCGGGAGGTGTCGTGCACGTCGGCGTCGGCGTCGGCGTGACCGGATCTGTGGGCGGGACGACGGCGCACAGGTCGGGCGGCGGGCACTCGGGCAGGGTGACGGTCGGGTCGACCGGGGGCGGAGGCGGTTCGGTCACCGGGACGTCCACGGG
>DASROP010000291.1:0-3997 GCA_035646835.1 Actinomycetales bacterium
GCGAGCCCGTCCAGGCCGTCGATGATGTTCACCGCGTTGATCGCCACCACGACGGCCACCACCGTCAGCACGAGGAAGAACCCACCCGACCCGACGGTCAGCCCGGCCAGCGGCAACGACACCAGCTGCACGCCCTGCCACGCCATCAGCCCCGCCGCCAGCACCTGGCCGGCAAGCTTCGTCAGCGCGTCCAGACCCCACACGTCGTCCGCCACCCCCAGCAGGCAGACGAGCGCGCCCGCGCCGAGGATGGCCCATGGCCCCCGCGACTCGGCGAAGACACCTTCGAGGAACGGCACCTGGCTGGCCACGGCGAACGACGCGGCGAGGCCCGCGAGCATCGCCAGCCCTCCCAGCCGCGGTGTCGGCACCGAGTGCACGTCTCGGTCCCGCACGGGGGTCATCGCCTGGGCCCGCTCCGCGAGCCGCCGCGCCAGCGGGGTCGCGAGGTAGGTCACCGCCGCGGCGATGAGCATGACGAACAGGTAGACCCTCACGCCGGCGGCTTCTCCAGCGACACCGGGGGCTCGGGGGCCGCGCCGTCGACGTCCAGCAGGCCGGGCACCAGCTCGCGGAGCCGTTCCAGGCCGAGCGCGCCCTGCCGGAGCACCCTCAGGGGTGCGCGGGTGGCGTCGACGATCGTCGACGCCTCGCTCCCGGCGCTGGGGCCGCCGTCCAGGTAGACGCGCACCGAGTCACCGAGCTGCTCACGCGCCGCCGCCGCCGTCATCGCGGGCGGCGCCCCGGAGAGGTTGGCGCTGCTGACCGCCAGCGGCCCCGTCGCCGAGAGCAGCTCCAGGGCCAGCGGGTGGTCGGGCATCCGGATGGCGACGGTGCCACCGGTGTCCCCGAGGTCCCAGCTCAGCGACGGCTGCGCCCAGCAGATGAGGGTCAACGCTCCGGGCCAGCAGGCGTCGACGAGAGCGCGCGCCTCGTCGGGGAGGTCCGTGACGAGCCCCTCGATCGTGCGGGCGTCCGGCACCAGGACCGGGGGCGGGACGTCGCGCCCCCGGCCCTTGGCCTGAAGCAGCGCGGAGACGGCGGCCGGTGTGAACGCGTCGGCGGCGACCCCGTACACGGTGTCGGTGGGCAGGACGACGAGACCTCCGCGCCGGAGCGCCGCGGCGGCCGCGCGGACGCCGGCAGCGCGCGCGTCGTCGTCCGCGCCGTCGAACTGCTCGGTCACGAGCGCCGAGTCTGTCACCCGACCACCCGGCGGGCCGTCACGCACCGCGGACGCCCCGCGAGATCGGTGTGTCCGCGCTGCTCCCGCCAGGCGGGGCTGTCGAGCAGGTCGAGCACCGCGACCTGCTGGGAGTCCGCGTGCTCGACCGCCAGCAGCCCGCCGTCCCGCAGCAAGCGCGCGGCCGTGGCGACCACGGCACGAGGCACGGCCAGGCCGTCCGGACCCCCGCCGTACAGCGCGACGCCCGGGTCGTGGTCGGCGACCTCCGGGTCGACCGGCACCGAGCCCGGCGGGATGTACGGCGGGTTGCTCACCACCACGTCGACCGCGGAGTCGAGGTCGTCGAACGCCGTGGCCGCGTCGCCGAGCCGCAGGTCGACGCCGGTGTCCTGCAGGTTCTGGGCGGCCCAGGCGTGCGCCGACGGGCTGATCTCGACGGCGTGCACTCGGGCCGCGGGGACCTCGCGGGCGACCGCCAGGGCGATCGCCCCCGAGCCGGTGCCCAGGTCGACGACGACAGGTTCGCCGTCCGCCGCCGCGGCGCGTGCTGCCTCGACCGCGAGACCCGCCAGCACCTCGGTCTCTGGACGCGGCACGAACACGCCCGGCCCCACCCGCAGCTCGAGGCCTCGGAACCCGGCCGTGCCGGTCAGGTGCTGGAGCGGCACGCGACGGCAGCGCTCGGCGACGAGGTCGTCGAGCCCGGACGGCGCGGCGTCCCCCCGGATCGCCCTGGCCGCGAGCTCACCCCGGCCGGTGCCGAGCAGGTGCGCGGCCAGCTGCTCGGCGTCCGCGCGCGGGCTGGGCACCCCGGCGTCCGCCAGCCGCCGCGTCGCCTCGCGCAACGCTTCCTCCAGCCTCACCCGCTCCCCCCACCCCTCGACCCCACTGATCGTCGGACCGTATTGGTTGCGATCACAGCCATTTCGGTCCGACGATCAGTGGGGTTCACGGGGTTCGCCGGCGGCGGCGAGGCGCGCGGCCTCGTCGGCCGCGAGGCAGGAGGCGATCACCGCGTCGAGGTCCCCGTCGAGCACGTGGTCGAGGTTGTAGGCCTTGTACCCGGTGCGGTGGTCGCTGATCCGGTTCTCCGGGAAGTTGTAGGTGCGGATCCGCTCGGAGCGGTCCACGGTGCGCACCTGGCTGCGGCGCGCGTCGGCGGCCTCCGACTGCGCGGCCTCGGCCGCCACGGCGAGCAGCCGCGCCCGGAGGATGCGCAGCGCCTGCTCGCGGTTCTGCAGCTGGGACTTCTCGTTCTGGCACTGGACGACGATGCCGGTGGGCAGGTGGGTGATGCGGACGGCGGAGTCGGTCGTGTTGACGCTCTGGCCGCCCGGGCCCGATGAGCGGTAGACGTCGATCCGCAGGTCGTTCGGACTGAGGGCGACCTCCTCTGCGTCCTCGGGTTCGGGGAACACCAGGACCCCGGCGGCTGAGGTGTGGATCCGGCCGGCCGACTCGGTCACCGGCACCCGCTGCACGCGGTGCACGCCGCCCTCGAACTTCAGCAGCGCCCACACGCCCGCCGCGTCGGCCGACGGTCTCCCGCGGGACTTCACCGCGACGGCGACGTCCTTGTACCCGCCCAGGTCGGACTCGGTCGCGTCGAGCACCTCCGTGCTCCAGCCGCGGCGCTCGGCATAGCGCAGGTACATCCGCATCAGGTCGCCCGCGAACAGGGCCGACTCGGCACCGCCCTCCCCCGCCTTGACCTCGAGGATGACGTCGCGTCCGTCGTCCGGGTCGCGCGGCACCAGCCGCCGGCGCAACCGCTCGGCCGCCTCGTCGCGGGCGTCCTCCAGCAGCGGGAGCTCCGCCGCGAAGGACGCGTCGTCCGCCGCCATCTCGCGCGCCGCTTCCGCGTCGTCGGCGGCAGCCGACCACTCGGCGTGCGCCGCGACGATGCCGCTCAGCTGCGCGTACCGGCGACCCAGCCGGCGGGCCAGGGAGGGGTCGGAGTGGACGGCGGGGTCCGCCATCCGCGCCTCCAGCTCGGCGTGCTCGCGCAGGAGCGGCTCGACCGCCTCGAACATCGCCCAGCCTCCTCCCTCTGTCAGAACCACGACGTGCCGGGAACCGTCCTGGTTCTGACACGTCGCGGGCGCAGACCACGGCGCCGGCACCCGTGGGCACCGGCGCCGGCGGCGGAGCTAGGAGCTGGCGACCTTGTCGGCGTCCGGGCTCTCGGCGGGCTCGGCGGTCTTCTTGCCGTAGCGGGCCTGGAAGCGGGCGACGCGGCCACCGGTGTCCAGGATCTTCTGCTTGCCCGTGTAGAAGGGGTGGCACTGGCTGCACACGTCGGCGTGGATCTGACCGCTCTCGGCCGTGCTGCGGGTGGTGAACGTCGCGCCGCAGGTACAGGTGACCTCGGTCTCGACGTACTTCGGGTGGATGTCGCGCCTCACGATGCTCTCCTCGGGATCGGGTCGCCGGGTCGCCGGGTCGCACCCCCCTCGGACGGGGACGGCGCGTGAACCGGAACCGGTGGGTCAGTCTGCCAGAGACAGTCCCAGTGCGTCGAAACGCCGCTGCCCGTCGTCCTGTTCCTCGTGCGGTCCTTCCCCTGCGGATTCCTCCTCCGGCCTGACCAGGGGCAGCCGGACCGTGAACGTCGTCGCCCGTCCGGGAGAGGAGTCGAGCTCCAGACTGCCCCCGTGGTGCTCGACGATGCTGCGCACGATCGTCAGGCCGAGACCTGTCCCGGGCACGGCCCGGTCGACGGCGTTGCTGGCGCGGAAGAAGCGCGAGAACAGCTGGTCCTGCTCCGCCTCGGGGATGCCGATCCCGGTGTCGCGGACGCTGAGCACGACC
>DASROP010000292.1:0-15744 GCA_035646835.1 Actinomycetales bacterium
GTCCAGGTCTCGCGTGCCCGGCGTGCGTCCGAACACAGGACCAGGTCGGGAACCAGGTCGTTGTCGGCGAGCCACCGCCCGATCGCCGCCGCGTCACGGCGTCCGCGGGCCGTCAGCCCTCGACCGTGGTCGCCGCCGTCGTCGTCCGGGGCGGCCTTCGCGTGGCGGATGAGGAGAAGGCGTCGTGGGTCCGTCATCGAGTCATGGTGTCGCACCGCGGGCTCCGCCGGCCACTACCGTGTGCGGGTGCCGACGCCCGCCCCCCTGCCCGACGCCGGCGCACCCGGGCCCCTCGTCGTGATCGGGGGCGCGGAGGACAAGTCGCGCCGCGCCAGCGTGCTGCGCCGATTCGTCGCCCTCGCCGGGGGGCGCTCCGCACGGATTGTCGTCCTGCCCACCGCGTCGTCGGTCGAGCCCGAGATGGTCGAGGTCTACACGGACGTCCTCACCCGGCTTGGGGCGGCGAACGTCCGCGCGGTCCGGCCGACCGGGCGGCGGGACGCCGACAGCCTCGCCACGGCGGTGCTGCTCCGTGACGCCACCGGCGTGTTCCTGACCGGCGGCAACCAGCTCAAGCTCGCGCAGTGGGTCGCGGGCACGGCGCTGGGCGGGGCGATCCACGAGGCCCACCGGCGCGGCGCGGTGATCGGCGGGACATCGGCCGGGGCCAGCATCATGAGCACCCACATGATCTCCCTCGGCGGAGAGGGCGTCACCCCGAGGCAGCGGAGCAGCCAGCTCACCGCCGGCCTTGGCCTGATCGACGGCGTCGTCGTCGACCAGCACTTCGACCAGCGCAGCAGGCACGGCCGGCTGATGTCCGTGGTCGCGACGTCACCCTCGCTGCTCGGTGTCGGCATCGACGAGGACACCGCAGCCGTGGTCACCGAGCAGCGCTGGCTGGAAGTGGTCGGCTCGGGCTCCGTCTTCGTCGTCGACGCCCAGCACGCGGTCTCCGACGCGCACGAGGCACGGCGTGGGGCACCGCTGCTGCTCTCCGGGGCCGTCGTCCACAGCCTGCCGTCGGGTGCGCGATTCGACCTGCACCGGCGAGAGCTGGTCTCGTTCACCGAGAAGCACGGCGACCGGCCGGGCGTGGTGCCGCACGCCGACCGTGACGAGGCACGCACCCTGGCGGCCCAGCTGCGCGCCCAGCTGCGCCGGCCCGAGGATGAGTGAGAGGACGGCGAGCATGAGCGAGAAGCGACCCACTCCCGCGGGGCCGGCCGCGCCGGACCTGTCGATCCTCACCACGCAGGTGTACCGCGGGCCGAACGTCTGGTCCTACGACCTGGCGATCCACCTCACCGTCGACCTCGGCAGTCTCGAGGACCACCCGACCGACACCCTCGGTGAGTTCACCGACGACCTGCTCGAGATCCTCCCCGGCCTGGTGAATCACCACTGCTCGCGCGGTCAGCGAGGCGGCTTCGTCGAGCGACTGCGCGAAGGCACCTGGCTCGGTCACGTCACCGAGCACGTGGCTCTGCAGCTGCAGCAGGAGGCGGGCCACGACGTCTCCCGGGGCAAGACGCGGGAGGTCAGGGGGCAACGGGGGGTCTACAACCTGGTGTACGCGTACTCCGACGAGCGGGTCGGCGTCGCCGCCGGGCAGCTCGCCGTCCGGATCGTCAACCACCTCGTCGAGGCCGAGCCGGACTTCGACCCGGTGACGGCCATCGAGGCGTTCCTGGTGCGGGCGGAGCGGATCGCGTTCGGCCCGTCGACGCAGGCCATCCTCGAGGAGGCGGTCTCGCGGGACATCCCGTGGCAGCGCCTGAACGAGTACTCGCTCGTGCAGCTCGGGCAGGGCGTGCACGCGCAGAGGATCCGGGCCACGATGACGTCGAACACGTCCGCGCTGGCCGTCGACATCGCTGGTGACAAGGAGCTGACGACGAGGCTCCTGGCCTCCGCCGGGCTGCCCGTGCCGCGCAGCGAGGCGGTGCGCGGCGTCGACGCGGCGGTGGCCGCGGCCAACCGGATCGGCTACCCGGTCGTGTGCAAGCCCCTGGACGGCAACCACGGCCGCGGTGTCTGCCTCGACCTGGCGGACGCCGACCAGGTGCGCGAGGCGTTCCCGGTCGCGCAGGACCAGTCCCGTCGCGGCGTCGTCGTGGTCGAGTCCATGGTCAGCGGCAAGGACTACCGCTGCCTCATCATCGGCGGCCGGATGCAGGCGATCGCCGAGCGCGTCCCGGCTCACGTCGTCGGGGACGGGCGCCAGACGGTCGCCGAGCTCGTCGAGACGACCAACGCCGACCCGCGCCGTGGAGTGGGCCACGAGAAGGTACTGACCAAGATCAAGCTGGACGCTGGCGCGGTCGACCTCGCGAAGGCGCAGGGCTTCGGCATGGACGACGTCCCGCCGGCCGGTGAGATGGTCAAGCTGGCCCTGACCGGCAACATGTCGACCGGTGGTATCTCGATCGACCGGACCCTGGACGCCCATCCCGACAACGTCGAGATCGCCGAGGAGGCCGCCCGGCTGATCGGCCTGGACGTGGCGGGCATCGACTTCATCTGCCCCGACGTCACCGAGCCGGTGCGCGAGACCGGCGGTGCGATCTGCGAGGTGAACGCGGCGCCGGGCTTCCGGATGCACACCCACCCCACCGTCGGTGACCCGCAGTTCATCGCGAAGCCGGTGGTGGACTCGCTGTTCCCGCCCGGGGCGCCATCGAGGGTGCCGATCTTCGCCGTCACCGGCACCAACGGCAAGACCACGACGTCGAGGATGATCGCGCACGTCTTCAAGGGGCTGGGCCGCAAGGTCGGGATGACCAGCACGGACGGCGTCGTCATCGACGAGCGGCTCGTGATCCGCGCCGACGCGTCGGGGCCCAAGAGCGCCCGGATGGTGCTCCAGAACCCGCGGGTCGACATGGCGGTGTTCGAGGTGGCGCGCGGCGGCATCCTGCGTGAGGGGCTGGGCTACGACCGCAACGACGTCGCCGTGGTCACCAACGTTGCCGCCGACCATCTGGGGCTCCGCGGTATCGAGACGATCGAGCAGCTGGCGGCGGTCAAGCGGGTCGTCGTCGAGGCGGTACCGCGGTCCGGTGCTGCGGTGCTCAACGCGGACGACGAGCTCGTGCGGGAGATGCGCCGGCACTGTTCCGGCGAGGTCGTCTGGTTCTCGTTGGCGGAGAGCGGGTCCGAGGTGCGGGAGATGATCGATGCCCACTGCCGGCGCGGCGGCAAGGCCGTCGTCCTCGAGACCGGAGAGCGGGGCGAGATGATCGTGATCCGGCACGGACGACGGTCGATGCAGCTCGCGTGGACCCACCTGCTCCCCGCGACGTTCGGCGGGGCGGCCCGCTTCAACGTGGCCAACGTCCTGGCCGCGGCCGGGGCGGCGTTTGCCGGCGGAGCGCCGCTGCACGACATCCGCCAAGGCCTGCGGACCTTCACCACCTCGTACTACCTGTCTCCCGGCCGGATGAACCTGATCGCCGTCAACCTGCCCAACGGCACCGTCGACTGCGTCGTGGACTACTGCCACAACGCCCCCGGGATGCGCGAGCTCGGTGACTTCGTCGAGCGCTACTCCGAGCAGCGCGCCGGGGCCACCGACCTCGCCAAGCCGTCACGGATCGGGATGATCGCCACGGCGGGAGACCGGCGTGACGACGACATGCGCGAGCTCGGCCGGATTGCGGCCGACCACTTCGACGTGATCGTGGTGCGCGAGGACGTCGCCCTGCGCGGGCGGCCGCGCGGTGAGACGGCGGGTCTGGTCGCGGAGGGGGTGCGAGCACGGATGGCGGACGGAGGTGTGCGGTGCAAGCAGGTCGAGGTCGTGCTCGACGAGCTGGACGCCGTCCGGCACTGCATGGCGCGTGCCAACCCGGGCGACCTCGTCATCCTCTGTGTCGACTACGCCGGGGTCGTGCTCGGCGAGCTCGAGAACCTCGGCAACCAGGCGCAGGCCGGCGCTCACACCGGCGAGGTCGTCGCCGACCCCGACCTCGACCCCGTCGCCCTCACCGAGCAGGCCCAGGCCGACCCCTCCCCGTGATCAAGCACGTCGGCGCGGGGTGCCGGTAGCGTTCGATCATGGCGTCGCCCTTCGTCGAGCTCCAGGTCGGTACGCGGACCGTCAAGGTCAGCAACCCCGAGAAGCCCTACTTCCCGGCCGCCGGCGTTCGGAAGATCGACATGGTCGAGTACTACCTCGCGGTGGGCGACGGCATCCTCCGGGCTCTCGCGGACCGGCCGACGACGATGGAGCGGTGGCCGGCCGGGTTCCGCGAGGACGCCAAACGCGCCACGCGCGATGACCCGCACGGCGACGCGTTCTACCAGAAGCGCGTGCCCAAGGGCGCTCCCGACTGGGTCGAGACGGCGCACATCACGTTCCCGTCAGGGCGGACGGCGGACGAGGTGGCGCCGACCGAGCTGGCGACGATCGCGTGGATGGCCAACCTCGGGACGCTGACGTTCCACCCGTGGCCGGTCCGGCGGGACGACGTCGATCATCCCGACGAGCTCCGGATCGACCTCGACCCCCAACCGGGGACGGACTTCGCGGACGCGGTCGCCGTCGCGCAGGAGACCCTCGCCGTGTTCGACGACCTGGGGTGGGTCGGCTTCCCGAAGACCTCCGGCAACCGGGGTGTGCACATCTACGTGCGGATCGAGCCGCGATGGACGTTCACCGACGTGCGTCACGCGGCGATCGCGCTCGGCCGTGAGCTGGAGCGGCGGATGCCGGGCCGGGTCACCACGAAGTGGTGGAAGGAGGAGCGCGGCGAGCAGATCTTCGTCGACTACAACCAGAACGCGCGGGACCGCACCATCGCCTCGGCGTACTCGGTGCGGCCGATCGCCCACGCCCCGGTGTCGGCGCCGTTGCGCTGGGACGAGCTGGCCGACGTGTCCCCGCCCGACTTCACCGTGACCACGATGCCGGCCCGCTTCGCCGACGTGGGCGACCTGCACGCAGCCATCGACGACGTGGCGCACGACCTGTCGCCGCTGCTGGAGTGGTACGAGCGCGACGAGCGCGACCACGGTCTGACGGACATGCCCTACCCACCGGACTACCCGAAGATGCCCGGCGAGCCCAAGCGCGTGCAGCCGTCCAAGGACCGCGACCGCCCCCGGGCCGAACCGTGATGACCGCCGTCGGCATCCTCACCCGTGCCGGGCCTCTGGTCGGAGCACGGCCGCATCGGCTGGCGCTGGGGCCCGCGTCGGTGCTCGCGGCGTCCGGGATCCTGCTGTTCGGGTTCGAGCTGGACCTGGCGGGCTACTCGCTCCTGGCCGCGAGCCTCGTCCTCGCCCTCACCATCTCGACCGCGCTGTTCCGTGACCTGGGACTCGTGGCGATCGGTGTCGTCGCCGTCAGTGCGGTGCCGATCACCACCGACATCAGCCTCGCGCACATGGCGGTGATGGGGACGGCGATGGCGGTCGCGGTGGCGGTCCCCTACCTGTTGTCCCGGTTCGTCTTCGGAGACCGTGCGATCCGGTTTCCCCTGACACATCCCCGCACGTGGACGCGGCCGGAACGCTGGTGGCTGGTGCTCGTCGTCGTGCTCGGGTACGCGATCCTGCCGGTGTACATGATCCGCAGCGGCGTCTACCAGAACTGGCCGGCAGTCGACGGGCCCGACCAGATCGGCCGGCTCTTCCTCGGCACCAACGTGCTCGGCATCTGGGACGAGCTGTTCTTCGTCTGCACGGTCTTCACGTTGCTGCGACGTCATCTGCCGATGTGGCAGGCGAACCTGCTGCAGGCGGTGCTCTTCACGTCGTTCCTCTGGGAGCTCGGCTTCCACTCCGTCGGGCCGCTGCTCATCTACCCGTTCGCCCTCGTGCAGGGCTGGACGTTCGCGACCACCCGCTCCCTGAGCTACGTGGTGGCCGTGCACCTGCTGTTCGACCTGGTGCTTTTCGGCGTGCTGCTGCACGCCCACCAGCGCGACTGGCTGGCGATCTTCCTCTACTGATCCCCGAGTTGATCAAGGACTCCGTGCCCACCCCTCCGCACCCCACTGTGCATAGGCTGCGCAGATGGCTGTACCAGACTTCCAGACCCTGATGCGTCCCACGTTGCTGGCTCTTGTCGACCGCGCACCTCACAGCCTGCAGCAGATCAGGGATGCAGTCGCGGCTTCGCTGCAGGTCACTGAGGAGGACCAGGCGGGGTTGCTACCCAGCGGCAAGCAGACGCGATACTCGAATCGCGTCGCCTGGGCGTTGACTCATATGGGCAAAGCGGGTCTGGTCGAAAGGTTCGCACGAGGACAGTACGTCCTGACTGATCGTGGCCATGAGGTTCTCGATCAGCATCGTGACCGGGTGGACATGACCGTGCTGTCCAACTTCCCGGAGTACGTGACCTTCAGGGAGTCGAAGGTGCAAGTCACAGAGGCAGCGGGGCCATCCTCGTCCGCCGCAGTCGAGGTGTCGCCCAGTGAGGCCGTGGGCAACCTGATCGGCAGGGCGGACGAAGAGGTTGCTGCTGACCTTCTCGAACGCGTTCTCGCGCAACCGCCTGCCTTTCTAGAGAGGCTCGCCCTGCGCCTGCTGCGAGCAATGGGCTACGGGGGTCGTGAGGCGCTCCTGGAGCACACGGGAAAGAGCGGTGACGCCGGCCTAGACGGTTTGGTACGGCAGGACGCGTTGGGCCTCGAGCTCGTCGGCGTGCAGGCGAAGCGCTACGACTCCGCCGCCGCGGTTGGGCGGCCTGAGCTGCAGGCATTCGTCGGCGCGCTGATGAACGCGCAGACGAGCCGTGGTGTATTCGTCACCACGGGAAGGTTCAGCGCAGTGGCCCGCCAGTTCGCCGATGGCGTCTCCATGCGACTGGTTCTGCTGGATGGAACCGAGCTCACACGAATGATGGTTCGCTACAACGTGGGTGTTTCGATCAGGGAGACGTTCGACCTGAAGCAGATCGACGAGGAGTTCTTCAACGACTGACGGCAAGAAGTGGAAACGAACTCCTTGATCGAGCCTGTTGCGCGGGCCCGGTTGGCGGAGGGGAAGCCGGAGATCTCCGGCTGCTGCGTCCGGCAAGTACGTTGCTCGAGCGACGGCCCATGCGGACGGTGGCGGACGAGCACGCGCTACGTCCGGCAAGTCCGTCCCTGGGACGACGGAAGGTGCGGACGCAGTGAGAGGACCGGAGATCCTGTGGGTGCCACGACCGATGTGGCCCTCGTGCACCAGGCTCGAACACGACGAGGAGCATGATCACGAGGACGTGCATGATCACGGGGTGAGGCGCTCGGCGTCCGCCTGCAGGGTGGCGGCGAAGGCCTCGGCGTCGCCGCCGGCCAGGTGCCGAGCAAGCTCCGACACCGCCTGCGCGACCGCCTCGGTCGAACGCCCCAGGTCGTGCAGCACCAGTGCCCTGAACGCCGCGGCTGTGGCCGAGTCCGGGCGATCCACGAGCAGCGCATCGAGCTCGGCCAGTGCGAGGTCCAGCTCGCCTGCCCCCCGCAGCGACGACGCCAGCTGCACCCGCGCCGCCGTCCGGTGCGGTTCGCGCAAGCCGTTGGCCAGGGCCTTGCGGTAGTCGGTGACGGACTCGGCCCCCCGACCCTCGGCGTCCAGGGCGCTGGCGCGTTCGTAGAGCAGCCGCGCGTCCCCCCGCGAGCCTGCGACGAGCGAGCCGATCGCCGCCAGCCTGGCGTCGCCCGTCAGGTCGCGCGCGGCGACGATGGCGTCCTCCTCCGGGTGCTGCCCCCGGGCAGCGACCACCTTGGCGCGCACCGTGTCAGGCTCGTCCGGCGTGCCTCCTACCGACGCCAGCCACGCCTGGACGTCATCACGGTCGGCGTGCGCCATCACGGCGACGACGTCGCCGGGGCCGGCGTCCGCCAGTAGGTGCTGCAGGCCCTCCAGCTCCGAACCGAAGGACGGAAGGTCGAGCACGCCCACGGAGGCGGCGCCACGTCGCAACCAGCTCTCCAGATCCTCCGCGCTCCGTCCGCGGAGGTAGCGCTCCTTGTGGACGACGGCCACCCGGTCGGCGGCCATCGCGGCGATGGCGCCCATGGACATCAGGATCACGTCGGTCCGGTCTCCCGCGGTGCCCAGACCGAGCAGGACCCGGCTCCCCGGCTCGCAGACCCCACGGCACACGTGCAGCAGAGCCTCCAGCCCGGCCTCGTTGTGCGCCAGGTCGACCACCACCGTCACCGAGCCGCCCGGCACAGCCACCGTGTACAGGTTCATCCGGCCGGGGTTCAGCGACGGGTCGGGCCGGAATGAGCGCAGCCCGTCGACGACCGCGTCGCGCGGGAGCCCCAGGCCCAGCGCCGCCGCCGTCGCCGCCAGAGCGTTGGCGACGTTGTGCTCGGACAGACCCGACAGGGTGACCGGGACGTCGACCACGTGCACCAGCCGGTCGGGATCGGCACCCGACGACAGCACCGCGACGTCGCCGTCCAGCACCGTGATCCCAAGGCCACCGGCGTTCAACGACTCCCGCAGCGCGGGCGAGCCGGGGTCGAGGCTGAAGACGAAGGGCTGTCCCGGCGACAGGGCCCGCATGGCCAGCACGCGCGGATCGTCGCCGTTGAGCACCGTCCAGCCACTCCGCTTGGTGACTCGCGTGATGACCGACTTCACCTCGGCGAGCTGGTCGAGGGTGTCGATCCCCTGCAACCCCAGATGGTCTGCGCTGACGTTGGTCACCACGGACACGTCGTTGGCGACCACCCCCATGCCACGCAGCAGCAGCCCACCGCGGGCGGTCTCCAGGACTCCGACCTGGACGCCGGACGCCTCGAGCACCCTCCGTGCCCCCGCCGGCCCGGAGTAGTCCCCGGGCTCGATCATCTCCCCCTGCACCACGACACCGTCGGTGGAGCTCCACCCGGTCCGCAGCCCCGCCGTCATCGCGAGGTGGGCGAGCAGCCGCGTCGTGGTGGTCTTGCCGTTCGTGCCGGTCACCGACACGACCGGCACCCGCGGTCGCAGGGCGGACGGCGTCCGGCCCAGCTCCGCCGACCGCACCGTCGACGCTGCCGACTCCAGGACGGCGGCGGTGTCGTCGCCGTCGTCCCTGTCCAGCAAGGCGTCGAGGACGGCGGCGACCGCGTGACCGAGCGCCTCGGCTCTCCCTGCGTGCCGCCAGGGGTAGGCGAGGACGACGTGGTGGACGTCCGCACCGGTGCGGGCGCGTACGGCCAGCCGCGTGACACCCGAGGCCATGGCCAGCCTTCGGACAAGTTGTCTCACCACCCGCATGGCGAACTGCTGTCGCTGCTCGCTACCCGCCTCACCGGGCTGCGTCCCCGGGACGCCGAGCGGCGTCCCGGCCGCACGCGCCCGGGACGCGGGTGCACCGATCAGCTCTGCGGCGTCGAGCGTCAGCTTCACCGCCGCGCGCGGGAAGTAGAGGTTCGGACCGTCGAGGAGCCGGACCTCCACGAGCGAGGTCATGGTGGGCTAGGAGCCCATAGCGTGCACGCCGCCGTCCACGTGCACGATCTCCGCGGTCGTCGCCGGGAACCAGTCGGAGAACAACGCGACGCAGGCCCGGGCGGCGGGCTCCGGGTCCGTGATGTCCCAGCCGATCGGCGCCCGATCGGTCCACATCTGCTCGAAGGCGTCGAAGCCGGGGATCGACTGCGCGGCGGTGGTCTTGATCGGCCCCGCAGCGACGAGGTTGACGCGAATCCCCTCCGGCCCGAGGTCACGCGCGAGGTACCGGGCGCACGACTCGAACGCGGCCTTGGCCACGCCCATCCAGTCGTAGACCGGCCAGGCGAACTTCGCGTCGAAGGTCAGGCCGACCACGCTGCCGCCGCGGGCCATCAGGGGCTTGGCGGCCATCGCCAGTGCCTTGAGCGAGTATGACGACGTGTGCAGCGCGGTGCCGACGTCCTCCCACGAGGCACCGAGGAAGTCGAAGGCCCCGGGCGGCGCGAACCCGATCGAGTGCAGCACCCCGTCGAGGTGGTCGACGTGCTCACGCACGCGATCCGCCAGCGCGTCGAGGTCATCGGACGACGTCACGTCCAGCTCGATCACGGGGGCCGGCTCCGGCAGCCGCTTGGCGATCACCTGCGTGATGCGCATCGTCCGGCCGAAGGAGGTCAGCACGACCGTGGCGCCCTCCTGCTGCGCCAGCCGCGCCACGTGGAAGCCGATCGAGGTGTCCTTGAGGACGCCGGTGACCAGCAGTGTCTTGCCATCGAGCAGTCCCATCAGTGCCCCATCCCCAGGCCGCCGTCGACCGGGACCACGGCCCCGCTGATGTATCCGGCAGCCGGTCCGGCCAGGAAGGTGACGACGCCCGCGACCTCGCCCGGTGCGGCGAAGCGGCCGGCCGGGATCGCCGCCAGGTACGCCTTCTGGCGCTCCTCCGGCAGCGCTGCCGTCAAGTCCGTCTCGACGAACCCCGGCGCCACGACGTTCGCGGTGATGTTGCGCCCCCCGAGCTCCCGCGTGATCGACCGCGCCATCCCCACCAGCGCCGCCTTGGTGGCCGCGTAGTTGACCTGACCGGGCGCCCCGTAGAGGCCGACGACGCTGGAGATCAGCACCATCCGCCCGCGCTTGAGCCTGATCATCGACTTGCTGGCCCTGCGCACGCAGCGGAACGTGCCGGTCAGGTTCGTCTCGACCACCGACGTGAAGTCGTCGTCGCTCATCCGCAGCAGCAGCTGGTCGGCGGTGATGCCGGCGTTGGCCACCAGCACCTCGACCGGGCCGTGCGCCACCTCGGCCGCCGCGAAGGCAGCATCCACCGACTCGGACGAGGTGATGTCGCAGGCGACGGTCAACGCGCCGTCGGGTCCGCCGTTCCCGGAGCGCGAGGTGACGGCAACGGTGTCGCCGGACTCGACGAAGGCCTGCGCGATCGCACGCCCGATACCGCGGTTTCCCCCGGTGACCAGCACGCTGCGTGGCTCCGACACCCGTCCTCCTCGCCGTGGACCGCCCGGGCCGGGACGGCTCGGGCGACGGCGGCGACGCTATCGCGTCTACCCCGCGGGTAGCGTTCCCGACCGTGAGAGGCATCCAGATCACCGAGTTCGGCGGCCCCGAGGTCCTGAAGCTCGTCGACCTCCCCGATCCGCGGCCGACCGACGACCAGGTCCTGATCGACGTGACCTCCGCGGGCCTGAACTACGCCGACACCCACCAGACGGAGGACTCGTACCTGGCGCGCCAGCACCTGCCGCTGGTCCCGGGTGCCGAGGTGGTGGGGACACGGGCGGACGACGGCACCCGCGTCGTCGCGTTGACGCTGAGCGGAGGCGGTTACGCGGAGCGGGCGCTCGCCCACCCGGCAGCAACCTTCGAGATCCCGGACGATGTCGACGACGGGGCCGCGCTCGCGCTCGTGCTGCAGGGGACGACGGCCTGGCACCTGCTCCGGACCAGCACCCGCATGCAGGCCGGCGAGTCGGTCGTCGTGCACGCCGCGGCGGGCGGGGTCGGCACGCTTGCCGTGCAGCTGGCGAGGCAGTGGGGCGCGGGACGGGTGATCGCGACCGCGTCGACCGCCGAGAAGCGTGAGCTCGCCGAGCGCCTCGGAGCCGACGTCACGGTGGACCTGGGCGCGGCGGCCGACGGCGACGGTGTGCGCGACCTGCTGGTGGAGGCCAACGGCGGCACGCGGGTCGACATCGTGCTGGAGATGACCGGCGGTCACGTCTTCGACGGGTCGCTCGCGGCGCTGGCACCGTTCGGCCGGCTGGCCGCGTACGGGATGGCCTCCCGCCGTCCGGGCTCGCCGGTCAGCACCGGCGAGCTGATGGCGACGTCGAGGGCAGTGATCGGCTTCTGGCTCGTCCATACGATGCGGCGGCCCGGGGGGATCGGGCCGGCGATGGAGGAGCTGCTGTCGCTGACGTCGTCCGGCGGCCTCCAGCCGGTCGTGGGCGGAACCTATGCGATGTCGGATGTCGCCCAGGCCCACCGCGACCTCCGGGCCCGGCGCAGCACCGGCAAGCTCGTCCTCGACGTCACCCGCTGACGGGGCGAAGATGCAGCCCGGACCTGCTGCGCCGGGTCGCCGACGCGATGACGCCGCTGGTCCCGCCCGGCACCAAGGTGCTCGCCGGTCTCGAGCTCGGCGGCGTGCCGGTGGCGACCGCGCTGTCACTCGCGACCGGACTTCCAGCAGCTTTCGTGCGCAAGCAGGCGAGGACCTACGGCACGGCACGGCGCGACTCGCCAAGGGTGCCGACGTGACCGACGTGCTGCGCGTCATCGACCGCGAGGCCGGCGGACGCGAGGCGTTGCGCGACGCCGACTGACACCCGGGCCGTACCGTCGGACCGACCGACGTGGCAACCGGGCGCGTGATTCACGGCGTGCCGCGGACTTTGGTAGGTCCGGCGGTACGCGCGTTCCACGGGTCGGTAGCCTCCCGGGGGTGCGCGACGTGGACACCGACTTCACCGACCTGCCGCTGGCGAACCTCGCCGACGCGGCACTGACCCGAGCCCGTGAGCTCGGCGCCGAGCACGCCGACCTGCGGGTGGAGCGCGTCCGAGACGCCGGCGTGGACCTCAGGGACGCCCGCCTGACCAGCAGCGGCGACGACACCGACTCGGGTCTCGCCGTCCGGGTCGTCGTCGACGGCACATGGGGCTTCGCCGCCGCGACCGCGCTCAGCCCCGACGAGGCGGCAGCCGTCGCCGAGCGGGCCGTCGACATCGCGAGGGTCAGCCGCCCGCTGAGCACCGAGCGGATCGAGCTGGCGGAGGAGCCGGTGCACGCCGACGCGCGATGGGTCAGCGCCTACGACGTCGACCCGTTCGACGTGCCGACCGCCGAACAGGCGGCCCTCCTCGAGGGCTGGAGCAGGCGGCTGCTGGACGCCGGCGTCACCCACGTCGACGCGAGCGTCCGCAGCGTCAAGGAGCAGAAGTTCTACGCCGACCTGGGCGGTACCCGCACCGCCCAGCAGCGGGTGCGGATGCAGCCGGAGGTGACCGTCGTCGAAGTCACCGACGACGGGATGGAGACGATGCGCACCACCGCTCCCCCGGTGGGGCGCGGCTGGGAGTACATGACCGGGGCCGCGTGGGACTGGGACGGCGAGCTCGCGCAGCTGCCCGAGATGGTCCGCGAGAAGCTCGCCGCGCCGGGCGTCGAGGCTGGGGCCTACGACCTGGTGATCGACCCGTCGAACCTGTGGCTGACGATCCACGAGTCGATCGGCCACGCCACCGAGCTCGACCGGGCGCTCGGCTACGAGGCCGCGTACGCCGGGATGAGCTTCGCCACCCTCGACCGCCTCGGCAGCCTGAGGTACGGCAGCGAGATCATGCACGTCACCGGTGACCGCACGGTCGAGCACGGCCTCGCGACGGTGGGTTACGACGACGAGGGCGTCGAGGCCCAACGCTGGGACCTCGTGCGCGACGGCGTCCTGGTGGGCTACCAGCTCGATCGCCGGATGGCCCGGATGCACGACCTCGGCGACCCAGCGGGGCGCTCGAACGGCTGCGCCCACGCGGACTCCAGCGGCCACGTCCCGCTGCAGCGGATGGCCAACGTCTCCCTCCAGCCGGCGCCGGACGGCGGCAGCCTGGACGACGTGATCGGCAACGTCGAGCGGGGTATCTACGTCGTCGGCGACAAGTCGTGGTCGATCGACATGCAGCGCTACAACTTCCAGTTCACCGGGCAACGGTTCTACCGCATCGAGAACGGCCGCCTCGCGGGTCAGCTGAAGGACGTGGCCTACCAGGCGACGACGACCGAGTTCTGGGGGTCGCTCACCGCGCTCGGCGGGCCGCAGACGTACCAGCTGGGCGGGGCCTTCAACTGCGGCAAGGGCCAGCCCGGCCAGGTCGCCGCGGTCAGCCATGGCTGCCCGGTCGCCCTGTTCAGCGGCGTGAACGTGCTGAACACGACGCAGGAGGGCGGGCGGTGAGCGCGCAGGAGCTGGTCGAGCGCGCCCTGCAGCGCGCGGCCGCCGCCAAGGACCACGCGGGCACGTCGGTGCTCGTCACCGAGGGCTCGACGGCCAACCTGCGCTGGGCGTCGAACACGTTGACCACCAACGGGGTCACGACGGGCCAGTCGGTCGCGGTGGCGACCGCCGTCAGAACCGCCAAGGGCGTGTGCCTCGGCGTCGTCAGCCGGCGCGGCGTCGGTCTCGACGACGTCGACGCGCTGGTGGACGACGCGCTCGCCGTGGCCAACCAGGCGCCGCCCGCGGAGGACGCGGCCGAGCTGGTCGGCGGCGAGGCGGACTCCGACTGGGCCGATCCCGCCGACGCCACCGGACCCGCCGTCCTCGCCGGTCTCGCGGCCGGTCTCGGCGATGCCTTCGGTGCGGCGCGGGGGGACTCGTCCGAGCTCTTCGGATACGCCGAGCACGGCGTGCGGACGACGTGGCTCGGCACGAGCGCCGGCGTCCGGCGCCGCCACACCCAGCCGAGCGGCACGCTCGAGCTGACCGGCAAGTCGCACCAGCGCAGCCGGTCCACGTACGCGTGCCAGGCCACGCGGGACTTCACCGACGTCGACGTGCTGGCGATGGCCGACGGGGTCCGCACGCGCCTGGGCTGGCAGGAGCGACGCCTCGACATCGAGCCCGGCCGCTACGACGTGGTCCTGCCCCCGACCACGGTCGCCGACCTGATGGTCTACCTCTACTGGTCGAGTGACGCGCGCAGCGCCCATGAGGGCCGGAGCGTGTTCAGCCGGCGCGGCGGCGGCACGCGCGTCGGCGACCGGCTCACCGACGTCCCGCTCAGCCTGACCGGTGACCCCGGCCTCCCGGGCCTGGAGTGCGAGCCGTACGTCCTGACACCCCAGTCCAGCCCCTTCGCGTCGGTGTTCGACAACGGCATCACGACCCCGCCGGCCACCTGGATCGACGCAGGTCGCCTCACCGCACTGCCCACCACGCGCCACACCGCCCACCTCAGCGGTCTGCCGCTGACGCCCGTCGTCGACAACCTGGTGCTGTCCTCTCCCGACGGGGCGGGGGACGTCGACACGCTGGTCGCCGGCGTCGACCGCGGGCTGCTCCTCACGTCGAGCTGGTACATCCGCGAGGTCGACCCGCAGACGCTGCTGCTGACCGGGCTGACCCGTGACGGCGTCTACCTCGTCGAGGGTGGCGAGGTCGTCGGCGCGACGAACAACTTCAGGTTCAACGAGTCGCCGGTCGACATGCTCGACCGCGTCGACGTCATCGGCGGCACGGTCCCCGCGCTCTCCCGCGAGTGGGGCGAGTACTTCCCCCGGACGGCGATGCCCGCGCTGCGAATCCGCGGTTTCAACATGTCGAGCGCCAGCCAGGCCTCCTGAGGCCCTGAGCCCGCTCGCGCCGTCCTGCGGTATCGGACGTATCGTGGTGCGGTGACACGGAAGGCCCGATCGTCCGGCCATCGTCCCGGCGACCCCGAGGTGCACCGGATCACGTCCGCGCCCCGGTCGCAGGCCGACGACCAGCACGCGCGCATCGTCAAGTACACGGTGTCGATGGCCATCCGGGCGGTCTGCCTCGTCCTCGCCTTCGTCGTCACCGGCCCGATGCGCTGGGTCTTCGTGGCCGGTGCTGTCGTGCTGCCCTACGTGGCCGTCGTGCTGGCCAACGCCGGCCGGGAGCCGACCCCGCCGCCGCCCGAGTCGCCGTCCGTGCAGCCTCACGGGCTGGCCGGACCGGCGCCGCCGACCGAGCCGTGGGCCGACGCGCCGGACGACCGGACCTCGGGCTGACCTTGACACGCATTCGTGTCATACTCACGAGGTACGCGCTCCGCCTCCCCCGTCGGCGCGCGTCAACGGACGCCGGGCGGCCTC
>DASROP010000293.1:0-25785 GCA_035646835.1 Actinomycetales bacterium
CCCGGCAGCCCGTCCTTCACCGAGTTCCTCGGCAGCCACAGCCCCGAGCTGCTGCCGGGCCGGCGCACGCTCCCCGCCGGGACGATCCCGGAGACCCCCCACGGCACGACGATCGTGGCGCTGACGTTCCCCGGCGGCGTCGTGATGGCCGGCGACCGTCGCGCGACGATGGGCAACTTCATCGCCAACCGCGAGATCGAGAAGGTCTTCCCGGCCGACGACTACTCGTGCGTCGGCATCGCCGGGACCGCCGGGCTCGCGGTCGAGCTGGTCCGGCTCTTCCAGGTCGAGCTCGAGCACTACGAGAAGATCGAGGGCACGCTGCTGAGCCTGGACGGCAAGGCGAACCGGCTGGCGACGATGATCCGGGGCAACCTCGGGCTGGCCATGCAGGGGCTGGCCGTCGTCCCGATCTTCGCCGGCTACGACCTCGACCGCGCCGAGGGCCGGATCTTCTCCTACGACGTCACCGGCGGCCGCTACGAGGAGCACGGCCACCACAGCGTCGGCTCCGGCTCACTGTTCGCCCGCGGGGCTCTGAAGAAGCTGCACCGACCCACCCACGGCATCGACGAGGCGGTGCGCGTCGCCGTCGAGTCCCTGTACGACGCCGCGGACGACGACTCGGCGACCGGCGGCCCCGACATGACCCGGCGCATCTGGCCGGTCGTCGCCACGGTCACCGACAGCGGATACGCCCGGTGGGGCGACGACCAGCTCGCGGACGTCGTCCAGAGCGTCGTCGACGGGCGCGTCGGCGACCCCGGGGGAGCGACCCGGATGGACGACGGAGGGCAGCCGCGATGACCATGCCGTTCTACGTCTCGCCCGAGCAGCTGATGAAGGACAAGGCCGACTACGCGCGCAAGGGCATCGCGCGCGGCCGGTCCACCGTCGTCATCGCCTACGACGGCGGCATCGCCTTCGCCGCGGAGAACCCCAGCCGGGCGCTGCACAAGATCAGCGAGATCTACGACCGCATCGCGTTCGCGGCCGTCGGCAAGTACAACGAGTTTGAGAACCTGCGGGTGGCCGGCGTCCGGTACGCCGACCTGCGCGGCTACAGCTACGACCGCACCGACGTCACCGCGCGGGCGCTGGCCAACGCCTACGCCCAGCAGCTCGGCACCATCTTCACGACCGAGTCCAAGCCGGTGGAGGTGGAAATCGTGGTCGCCGAGGTGGGTCCGACGCCCGACGACGACCAGATCTACCGCCTCACCTATGACGGCTCCGTCGCCGACGAGCGTGGCTTCGTCGTGATGGGCGGCGCCGCCGAGCAGGTCGCGGCCGCGCTCTCGGACAGCTGGCGGCCCGGGCTCACGCTAGCCGAGGCCCTGGCCCTCGCCGTCCAGGCGCTGTCGACGGACCCGGCCGGTGGCGACGCCCGTGACCTCGGCCCCGACACCCTCGAGGTCGCCGTCCTCGACCGGCGGCGGCCCCGGCGCGCCTTCCGCCGGCTTGCGGGCCCGCTCCTGGAGCGGCTGCTCGCCAGCGACGACCCGACCACCGACGTCCCGCGCACGGACGACGACCGGCCCGGCCCGCACGACACGCTCACCGGCGACCACGGCCACAGCGGCCTGCCGGAGGACGAGCCGACGTAGTCTGGCGCGATGGACCGGCGGATCTTCGGGCTCGAGACCGAGTACGGGATCACCTGTGCCGCCGCGGGACAGCGCAAGCTGAGTGCCGACGAGGTCGCGCGCTACCTCTTCCGCAAGGTCATCTCGTGGGGTCGGTCCAGCAACGTCTTCCTGCGCAACGGCGCCCGGCTCTACCTCGACGTCGGGTCGCACCCCGAGTACGCCACCCCCGAGTGCGACGACGTCCGCGAGCTCGTCGTGCACGACCGTGCGGGGGAGCGGCTGCTCGAGGGCCTGATGACCGACGCCGAGCGCCGCCTGGCCGAGGAGGGCATCGAGGGCGAGGTCTTCCTGTTTAAGAACAACACCGACTCGGCCGGAAACTCCTACGGCTGCCACGAGAACTACCTGGTCGCCCGCCACGGTGAGTTCGCCAAGCTGTCCGACGTCCTGATCCCCTTCCTCGTCACCCGGCAGGTGCTGGTGGGGGCGGGCAAGGTGCTCCAGACACCGCGCGGCGCCGTCTTCTGCCTGTCCCAGCGGGCGGACCACATCTGGGAGGGTGTCTCCAGCGCCACCACCCGGTCGCGACCGATCATCAACACCCGCGACGAGCCGCACGCGGACGCCGAGAAGTACCGTCGCCTGCACGTCATCGTCGGCGACTCCAACATGTCCGAGACGACGACGCTGCTCAAGGTCGGTGCCGCGGAGCTGGTGCTGCGGATGGTCGAGGCCGGCACCTCGATGCGTGACCTGTCGCTGGAGAACCCGATCCGCGCGATCCGCGAGATCAGCCACGACCTCACCGGCCGCCGCCTGGTCAAGCTCGCCAACGGCCGGGAAGCCAGCGCGCTCGACATCCAGGAGGAGTACCTGACCCGGGCCAAGGCGTTCGTCGACGCCGAGGGGCTGCACACGCCGACCATCAAGCGGGTCCTCGACCTGTGGGAGCGGGGCCTGCGGGCCGTTCGCGACGGCGACCTGTCCCTGGTCGACCGCGAGCTGGACTGGGCGATCAAGTACCGCCTCGTCGAGCGGTACCAGGCCAAGCACGACCTGCCGCTGTCCAGCGCCCGGATCGCGCGCCTCGACCTGGCGTACCACGACATCTCCCGGCGCCGCGGCCTGTACTACCTGATGGCCGCCAAGGGCCTGGTGGAGCGCGTGACCAGCGACATCGAGGTCTTCGCCGCCACCTCGATCCCACCGCAGACGACCCGGGCCAAGCTGCGGGGCGACTTCGTCCGCCGTGCCCAGGAGCGCCGCCGCGACTTCACCGTCGACTGGGTGCACCTCAAGCTCAACGACCAGGCCCAGCGCACCGTGCTGTGCAAGGACCCCTTCGCCGCCACCGACGAGCGCGTCGAGCGGCTGATCGCCGGGATGTGACGGGCGCTCAGGTTGCGTCCAGAAGCCCGGGTTAGGGTTCCTGGCGACTTCCCCCACCATCTCTCGAAGGATCACTGTGCGCCGCCTGCTCACCCTGCTCGCCCTCCCGCTCCTGCTCGTCGCAGGCTGCGGCGAGGGCGAACCGAATGCCGCAGAGACCTCAGAGTCCGCGGCGACGAACACCGACCTGGCCAGCGTCGAGGTCGCCGGCGCGGAGGGCGAGAAGCCGACGGTGGAGTTCGAGGCCCCGTTCGCCACCGACGCCACCGACCGTGTCGTGCTGCGCGAGGGCGACGGCGCTCCGGTCGCTCCCGGCCAGAAGGTCACGGTCGAGTACCTCGCGGTGAACGGCCGCGACGCGACCGAGTTCGACACCTCCTACGGCCGCTCGCCCGCCACGTTCATCCTCGACGAGGCCACCGTGATCAAGGGCTTCGCCACCGGCCTGGACGGCGTCAACGTCGGCAGCCGTGTGCTGGTCGCGGTCGCGCCGGACGATGGCTACGGTCCACAGGGCGGCGTCCCTGACGCCGGGATCGAGGCGGAGGACACGCTCCTGTTCGTCATCGACGTCACCGCCGCCGCCGACGTCCTCGACCGTGCCGCCGGGACGCCGGTCGCACCCCCCGCCGGGCTGCCCACCGTCACCCTCGCCGAGGACGGCGCGCCGACGATCACGGTGCCGGAGACCCCGGCGCCGACCGAGCTCGTCGTCCAGCCCCTGATCACCGGCACCGGGCCGACGGTCGAGGCCGGCCAGCAGATCACCGTCCACTACACCGGCGTGAAGTGGCCCGGGGGAGAGCAGTTCGACTCCTCGTGGGAGCGCGGTGCGCCGGCGACGTTCCCGATCGGCAGCGGAGGCGTGATCCCCGGCTGGGACGCCGGCCTCGTCGGCCAGCCGGTCGGCAGCCAGGTGCTGCTCGTCGTCCCGCCCGAGCAGGGCTACGGCGAGCAGGGCAACCCGCAGGGCGGGATCAGCGGGACCGACACCCTCGTCTTCGTCGTGGACATCCTCGACGCCGCGGCCGAGGGCTGACCGAGGGAGATGACCGTGCCGGACCGCACCAAGCCCGAGATCGACTTCCCCGGCGGCGAGCCGCCGTCCGACCTGGAGGTCCACGACGAGATCGCCGGCGACGGGGCCGAGGCCGTCAAGGGCAGCACCGTCTCGGCGCACTACGTCGGTGTGGCGTTCTCCACCGGCGAGGAGTTCGACGCGTCGTGGAACCGCGGCTCCCCGCTCGACTTCCGGCTCGGCGTCGGCCAGGTCATCCCCGGCTGGGACACCGGCATCGAGGGGATGAAGGTGGGCGGACGGCGCAAGCTCGTCATCCCCGCCCACCTGGCGTACGGCGACCGCGGCGCCGGGTCGGCCATCGCGCCCGGCGAGACCCTGATCTTCGTCGTGGACCTCGTCGCCGTCCGCTGACCCGTCTCTCCCGTCGTCACAGCAGGGAAGCGGCGTGGCGGCCGGCGGCGGCCGACGCGATGAACGCGGCCTCGTCGTCGTCCAGGCCCCGCCCCATCGTCGACAGGGCCACCGGCGAGGCCTCCAGCGCCGCGCGCAGGCCGTCGACGTCCACCTCGACCAGTCGGTGCCGTCCGGCAGGCTCGACGATCGGGGCCACCTGCGAGCGGACGCGCGACCAGAATGCCGCGTCGGACGACGGCAGGACGACGTCCGCAGCGGCCAGGGCGACCCGCCCGTAGGCGGTCAGGGAGTGGTGCGACACGCCGTCGTGACGCTCCCGCCGGTCGGCCTCCGACACCCGCAGCGCGGCCACCGGACGGCCCCCGAGCACGGCCGCGGCGTTGACGGCCTCACCGGCAGCGACGCCCGAGAAGCCCCAGGGCGTGCCGCTGCCGAGGTTCCCGGGCCCCTGCGCGACCATGAGCACGTCCGCACCCAGCACATGCCGCGCCGCCAGCAGGCCGGTGTGCAGCGTGACGGCCTCGAGGTCGCCGCCGAACGCCTGGCCCACGGTGACGCAGCCGGCCAGCCAGCCCGCGTCGCGCAAGCCCGCCACGGCGCGGGAGAACCAGGCCGGCAGCGCGCCACCGTCCGTCATCACGTACCCGACCCGCGCGCCCCGCGCCGAGGAACGCACTCCGGCGATCACCGCGGGCAGCGCCGAGTGCAGGTCGGCCAGCACGACCGGCGCGCCGCCCAGCGACTCGGCGGCAGCCAGCAGGTCGTGGTGGGGTGACTCCTGCTCGTCCGCGCCGAGGACCATCGCCTGCAGGGGTGTGTACCGGGCCTTGACCAGGTGCCCCGGTCGCCGCTCGGGGTCGGCCGGCAGCCGGTCGGGGATCGCGACGACCAGCGCGTACCCGCCGGTGCCGAGGCCACGGGACAGTGCCCCGGTGTTCAGCAGCACCCGGTCCCCGACGACCGGCTCGCCCACCAGCGCGGGGTGGGCCAACGCGCGCACCGAGCCCTCGCCGTCCACGGTGGCGGTCAGCTCGACCGACCCGTGCCACCGGACCCCCAGGGCCACCACCACGCCGTCACGCCACCTCACCAGCGGTTCCACGGGCGCGCACGCTACTCGGGTAGGTTCTGAGCCGATGTCCTCCCCGACGGCTCAGCAGCGCACCGAGCGACTGCTCAACCTCGTGATCGCCCTGCTCTCCACGCGCCGGTGGCTGAGCAAGGAGCAGATCCGCACCTCCGTGCCCCAATACGCCGCGGGGGAGTCGTCCGAGGCCTTCGACCGAATGTTCGAGCGCGACAAGGAGGAGCTGCGCGAGCTGGGCGTCCCCCTGGTCACGGGCAGCGACTCGGCCTGGTTCTCCGACGAGATCGGCTACCGGATCGACCGGGAGGCTTACGCGCTGCCCGAGATCTCGTTCACCGCCGCCGAGCTCGCCGTCCTCGGTCTCGCGTCCCGGGTCTGGCAGCAGGCAAGCCTGGCCGGGCCTGCGGCGCGCGCCCTGGTCAAGCTCAAGGCCCTCGGCGTGGAGACCGACGAGGGCTCGCTGATCGGCGTGGAACCGCGCGTGCGGACGAGCGAGCCGGCGTTCGAGCCGCTGTACGCGGCCGCGCGGGACCGCGCACCGGTCTCGTTCACGTACGCCACCGCCCGCACCGGCCAGGTGGCGCAACGCCTCGTCGAGCCGTGGGTGATCACCTCGTGGCATGGGCGCTGGTACCTGGTAGGCCACGACCGCGACCGTGACGACACCCGCGTCTTCCGGCTGGACCGGGTCACCGGCACGGTGCGCCGGATCGGCGAGGCCGGCATGTTCGACGTCCCCGACGGCGTGGACGCGCGCGCGCTCGTCTCCGGGATGGCGAGCGAGGGCCCGGCCCGGACGACGCGGGTCCGCCTCGCGCCCGGTGCCGGGCAGGGACTGCGTCTGCGCGCCGGGGCCGCCGGCGGCAACGACGTGGTCACCGTGCCGTTCCACGACGTCGCGGAGGTGGCCGAGACGGTGGCCGGCCTGGGCCCGGACGCGGTGGTCGAGGAGCCGGACGACGTCCGCGAGGCCGTCGTCGAGCGGCTCAGGGGCGCGCTCGCCGCCCATCGCGGGACCGCCCCGTGACCGGCGGCGCGGCGGACCACCTGTCCCGCCTGCTCGCGATGGTGCCGTGGCTGCTGGCCCGGCAGGGCGTGCCGCTCGCCGAGGCGGCCCAGCAGTTCGGCCTCACCGAGGACGAGCTCGTCAAGGACCTCGAGCTGCTGTTCGTCTGCGGCACCCCGGGGCACATGCCCGACGACCTGATCGAGGCCGACTGGGAGTCCGGCAAGGTCTACCTCGACAACGCCGACGCCATCGCCCGGCCGCTGCGCCTGGGGCTGGACGAGGCGATGGCGCTGCTCGTCGGCCTGCGCACCCTGGCCGACGTCCGCGGCGTCGCCGGGCGGGATGCGCTGGAGGGGGCGCTGGCCAAGCTCAGCACGGCTGCGGGGGACGCCGGAGCCGCCGCCTCCGCCGTCCAGGTGGATCTCGCGACCGGAGCCGGACCCGACGTCCTCGCCACCTGCCGGACCGCGCTGCAGCAGCACCGCCGGCTGCACCTGCGCTACCTCGTGGCCGCGCGGGACGAGTCGACCGAGCGGGACGTCGACCCGATGCGCCTGGTCTCCCTGGACGGCCGCTGGTACCTGGAGGGCTGGTGCCACCGCGCGGATGACGTCCGCCTGTTCCGGCTCGACCGGGTGATCGAGGCCACCGAGCTCGACCACGACGGCACGCCGCCGCCGCAGGCGGTGGGCCGCGACCTCGACTCCGACCTGTTCCGGCCGGGCCCGGACGACCTGCTGGTCACGCTCGAGCTGGGCCCCGCCGCACGCTGGGTCGCCGACTACTACCCGGTCGAGTCGTCGGTCGAGAGCTCAGGAGCCGCAGTCGGCGGCCTGACCATCGGCCTGCGGACGGCCGAGACCGCCTGGCTCCGGCGCCTGATGGTGCGCCTCGGGGGAACCGCCCGGGTCGTGGACCCGCCCGACCTGGCCCGCGACGTCGCCGAGGCGGCGGAGCAGGCCCTGGCTGCCTACTCGGGGAGCCCCGCGCCGGACTGAATCCTCAAGGAATCGTCAAGAGACGCCGAAGGAGATCTCGACAGCGGTTCCGGACAGGTACGGAGGTGCGGCGGCGATGACCACGATCAAGGCGTCGTGCCCGTGCTGCGGGGACGTCGAGCTGACCCCGCCCCTGGTGCGCCTCGTCGTGTGCACGGTCACCGACTGGTCCTTCTACTCGTTCCGGTGCACGACCTGCTCCGACGAGATCCGCAAGCCCGCCGGCGCCGACGTCGTCAAGCTGCTGACCGCCGGTGGCGTCCTGCCGGAGGCGTGGACCATCCCGGCCGAGGCTCTGGAGGAGCATTCCGGGCCGCAGATCGGCTGGGACGACGTCCTCGACTTCGCGCTCTGGCTCTCCGACGCCGACCTCGTCGCCGAGGCCGCGAGCAGCACCCTGCTGCGTCGCCGCCCGGTCGCCTGACGGCCACCCCGCGCTCGTACCCGTCCCGGTAGGGTCGGCGCCGTGCTCTGGTTCGCCGTCTGGACGGTCCTTGTCGTGGGTGCCGCCGTGGTCCTCGGTCTCGTGGCCCGCTCCGTGTTCCGCAAGGGTGTCGCCCTCGTCCGCGAGATGGGCGAGGCGGCCGAGCTGCTGGGCGAGGCCGCCGAGCAGGCCGAGCGGCTCGGCAGCCATCCCGACCCCGAGCCGGCCGTCTTCGCCGACCCGCACGAGCTGCGGCGCGAACGGGACCGGCGTCGCCGGGGCGGACGACAGCCCGCCCGGCGGAGGTCACGCACCGGCGTGTGACCCCGCCCGGCCTACGATGGGGCGAGACGTCCCGAGGAGGACCAGACCATGCGCAACATCTTCGACAATCCGCTCCTGCTGATCGTCCTGCTCCTGATCATCGTGCTGGTGTTCGGTGCCAAGCGTCTGCCCGACGCGGCCCGCAGCGTCGGCAAGTCGATGCGGATCTTCAAGAGCGAGGTCAAGGAGATGAAGGACGACGACAAGTCCGGTCAGCGTGAGTCCGGCGGCTCGTCGCAGCCCATCGAGGGGCGCGTCGTCGACGGTGACCCGCAGGCCCGCACCCAGAAGGACTCGCGCGAAGGCCGCAAGGACCTCTGAGCACCACGCCGCCCGACACCGATGGCCATCACCACCCCGCGGAGAGGGGCAAACCCCGAGGGCCGGATGCCTCTCGGCGACCACCTGCGTGAGCTGCGCAAGCGCGTCGTCCGCGCGGCGCTCGGGCTCCTGGCCGGTGCGGTCGCCGGGTGGTTCCTCTACGAGCCGGTGCTGGCCGCCCTGGTCCTGCCGGTGCGCGCCGTCGCCGAGGAGCAGGACATCGCGGTCAACCTCAACATCACGACGCTGGTCGGGGCCTTCGACCTCAAGCTCAAGGTGTCGCTGTTCATCGGCGTGATCGTGTCCAGCCCGGTCTGGACCTACCAGCTGTGGTCCTTCGTGACCCCCGGCCTGACGCGCAAGGAGCGCCGGTACGCGCTCGCCTTCGTGCTGTCGGCGGTGCCGCTGTTCGCCGCGGGGGCGGGCCTGGCCTACCTCTTCCTCGGCAACGCCGTGCGCTTCCTCGTGGCGTTCACCCCCACCGACGTCGAGAACCTGCTGAACCTGCAGGACTACCTGAGCTTCGTGATGCGCATCATCCTGGCGTTCGGGCTGTCGTTCCTCGTCCCCGTGGTCCTGGTGGCCCTCAACGTCACCGGCGTCCTGTCGGCGCGCTCGATGGTCTCCGCCTGGCGCTGGATCGTCGTCGTGGCGTTCACGTTCGCCGCCATCGCCACCCCCACCCCCGACGTCCTGTCGATGTTCCTGCTGGCGCTGCCGCTGCTGTGCCTGTTCGCCCTGGCGGTCGGGTTCGCCGCGCTCAACGACCGTCGTCGGCGACGCAAGGGCCCGAACTTCTCAGACCTGGACGACGACGAGGCCAGCACTCTGTGAGCGGTCTGGCGCGTCGCCGGATCGCACTGGTCGCCAATCCCGCCGCCGGAAAGGGTCGGGGGCTGCGCGCCGGGTCCGCGGTGGCGCGGCTGCTGGCCGCGGCCGGCCACGAGGTCGACGACCTGTCCAGCGAGACGGCGGCCGAGGCGCTCGACCGGTCCCGCGCGGCGGTGGCCGGGGGGACCGACGCTCTCGTCGTCGTCGGCGGGGACGGCATGGTGCACCTGGGGGTGAACGCCTGCGCGGGGACCGACGTCCCGCTGGGCATCGTCGCGGCCGGCACGGGCAACGACATCTCACGGGGCCTGCAGCTGCGGGCGCACGACGTGATCGCGGCCGCGCGGTGCATCGGCGAGCAGCTCGACGCGGGCGGGCGCCGGGTCGACGCCGTCCGCATCACGCCGGACAGCGGCGACGTCAGCGGCCCGGACGTCTCCGGCTCGTCGCACCGGTCGACCTGGTTCGCGGGAGTGCTCGGTGCGGGCTTCGACGCGGTCGTCAACGAGCGCGCCAACGGCTGGGCGTGGCCGCGCGGGCGGATGCGCTACAACCTCGCGATCGCTCGCGAGCTGCCGATGTTCCGGCCGATCCGGTACGCGCTCACCCTCGACGGCGAGACCGAGGAGATCAGCGCCATGCTCGTCGCGGTCGCCAACGGCCGCTCGTACGGCGGCGGGATGCAGATCGCCCCGGACGCCAGCATCGACGACGGCGAGCTCGACGTGATGGTGCTGGCACCGCTGAGCACCTGGGAGTTCGTGCGGGTCTTCCCGTCCGTGTTCTCCGGCGCCCACGTCAGCCACCCGGCGGTGTCGATCCGCCGCGCCCGCACCGTGCACCTCGCGACGCTGGACACACCGGTCGTGGGGTATGCGGACGGCGAGCGGGTCGCCCCGCTGCCGCTGGGCTGCGAGGTCGTGCCGGGCGCCGTCCGCCTGCTCGCCCCACCGCCGTAACCCGCGTGCTCACTCGCCCCGGCATTGCTCGCCGGCACCGGCACAAACGCGCGGCGCACGCAGGTCTCGGTGAGCAACGCAGGTCCGGGTAGCACGGGACGGGGGAGGCGGCGGCATAACCTGGGGGGATGTCGTCGGCGGCCGAGCGATTCAGTGCTGCGCGGGCGCGGCAGGTGGCCGACCGCAGTGCCCTGGCGGCGTTCCGCCGCGGCCTCGACTTCAAGCTCGACCCGTTCCAGGTGCAGGCCTGCGAGGCGCTGGAGGCCGGGCGCGGGGTGCTGGTGGCGGCACCGACCGGGGCGGGCAAGACCGTGGTGGGGGAGTTCGCCGTCCACCTGGCCCTCGCCGGCGGCCGCAAGGCCTTCTACACGACGCCGATCAAGGCCCTGTCCAACCAGAAGTACACGGACCTGGTGGTGGTCCACGGCGACCGGGACGTCGGGCTGCTGACCGGGGACGTCAGCATCAACGGCGAGGCGCCGGTGGTCGTGATGACGACCGAGGTGCTGCGCAACATGATCTACGCGGACTCACCCACGCTGGCGGGCCTGGGCTACGTCGTGATGGACGAGGTGCACTACCTCGCCGACCGCTTCCGGGGCGCGGTGTGGGAGGAGGTGATCATCCACCTGCCGCAGGAGGTGCTGATCGCCTCGCTGTCCGCGACCGTGAGCAACGCCGAGGAGTTCGGTGCCTGGCTCGACACCGTGCGGGGCGACACCGCGATCGTCGTGTCCTCCCGCCGTCCGGTTCCGCTGTGGCAGCACGTGATGGTCGGCACCCGGATCGTCGACCTGTTCACCGACGCCGCCGGCCGACCGGTGGAGACCACCGAGGGCACGGAGCCGGAGCACCGGTCGGGCCTGGGCGTGAACGACGAGCTGCTGCGGCTGGCGCGCACCGACGTCCGGCAGGCACGGGGCTCAACACCACGGGGTGCACCGCTGCGCGGCAAGGGATCGCGGCGGGGTCGGGGCGGATACCACCAGCGGCCCCGGGGGCCGGCGGTGCCGAGCCGGGCGCAGGTGGTCGAGCGCCTGGACGCCGAGGGCCTGCTGCCGGCGATCACCTTCGTCTTCAGCCGGGCCGGCTGCGACGCCGCCGTCCGGCAGTGCCTCGCCTGGGGTGTGCGGCTGACCACCCCGGCCGAGCGCCAGGAGATCAGGGCGGTGGTCGAGGAGCGCTGTACCCAGATCCCGGACGCCGACCTGGCGGTGCTCGGTTACTGGGAGTTCGTCGACGGGCTCTCGCGGGGTGTGGCCGCCCACCACGCAGGGATGCTGCCCGCGTTCAAGGAGGTCGTGGAGCTCCTGTTCACGCGCGGCCTGGTCAAGGCTGTCTTCGCCACCGAGACCCTGGCACTCGGTATCAACATGCCGGCGCGCAGCGTGGTGCTCGAGAAGCTGGTGAAGTTCAACGGGGAGACGCACGCGGACATCACGCCGGGGGAGTACACCCAGCTGACCGGGCGGGCAGGACGCCGCGGCATCGACATCGAGGGCCACGCCGTCGTGCTCTGGACACCGGGCACGGACCCCGAGTCCGTTGCCGGCCTCGCATCGACGCGTACCTACCCGCTCAGATCGAGCTTCCGTCCCACCTACAACATGGCCGTCAATCTCGTCGCCCAGGTGGGGCGGACGGCGGCCCGCGAGATCCTGGAGACGTCGTTCGCGCAGTTCCAGGCCGACCGGGCCGTGGTCGGGTTGGCCCGCAAGTCGCGACAGCAGGAGGGGGCGCTGGCCGGCTACGCCGCGTCGATGACCTGCCACCTGGGGGACTTCACCGAGTACGCCGAGCTGCGCCGGCAGATCCACGACCGGGAGAAGGACGTCTCGCGCGGAGCCGCCCGGCAGCGGCGGGCACAGGCGCTGGCGTCGCTCGAGGGGCTCTCCCGCGGAGACGTGATCCGGGTCCCGGCGGGACGGCGCTCCGGCTTCGCCGTCGTCCTCGACCCCGGCACCGGCGGTGGTCTGGAAGGCCCGCGTCCCACCGTCCTGACGGCCGAGCGGCGGGTCCGTCGCCTGTCCGTGCACGACGTCGACGGCGCGGTGGAGGCGATGGGCAGGGTGCGGATCCCCAAGGACTTCAACGCACGGAGCGTCGCGTCCCGTCGGGATCTTGCGTCGTCGCTGCGCAACGCCCTCACCGAGGGACGTCGGGCGGCCACGCCTGCGACGAAGCAGCGACGGGACGACGGCGGCGCGGCCGAGGAGGAGGTCGCCGACCTGCGTCGCCGGATGCGCGCCCACCCCTGCCACGGCTGCTCCGACCGCGAGGAGCACGCGCGGTGGGCAGAGCGGTGGCTGCGGCTGCGGCGCGAGCACGCGGCCCTGGTCCGCAGTATCGAGGGCCGGACGTCGACCATCGCGCGAACCTTCGACCGGGTCTGCGAGCTGCTGACCCAGCTCGGCTACCTGACGGCCGAGGACACCCTGACGCCCGCCGGGGAGCGGCTGCGCCGGGTGTACGCCGAGAAGGACCTCCTCGTGGCCCAGTGCCTGCGGCACGGGGTGTGGACCGGCCTCGACGGGCCGGGCCTGGCCGCGGTCGCGTCCACCATCGTCTACGAGGCCAGGCGCGAGGAGCGCGGAGCCGGCCCCCGTGTGCCCGGCGGCGCGGTGCGCGAGGCGATCCGCGGCACCGTGCATCTGTGGTCGGAGCTGGACGACGTGGAGAGCCACCACCGCCTCGACCCGACGCCGGAGCCCGACCTCGGCCTGGCCTGGCCGGTGCACCGGTGGGCCTCCGGCCAGCGGTTGGACGACGTCCTGGCGGACGGCGACCTGGCGGCCGGAGACTTCGTGCGGTGGTGCAAGCAGGTCGTCGACCTGCTCGACCAGGTCGCGGCCGCCGCGCTCGACGACCCGCCGTTGCGCACCGCGGCGCTCGACGCGATCGACCGGGTGCGTCGCGGCGTGGTGGCTTACTCCGCGGTCGGCTGAGCCCCGGGCCGGACGACGTCGAGAGCGACGGCCGCGGCGGCGTCCGCAAGGCGGAGGTCGTAGGCGACGAACGCGGTCAGGTCCTCGCGGACGGGGAGGGCACTGGCGAGATGAATCGCGTCGAGGCTGCGCAGCGCCGGCTGACCGACGTCCATCGCGGCGTCCACGACGCCGGAGGTCAGAGGGATCAGGTCCAGTCCTGACAGCAGGGTCCTCGCTGCGGGAAGGGCAGAGGCATGTCCTCGACGGCAGGCGCGAACAACCTCGATCTTCGCAATCTGGCTGCTGATGCGGGGGGCGTCAGGCCGATCCGACAGCCAGGCTCGCAAGGCGGTGCTCTCCGGTTCATCGACCACCAGCTTCAGCAGGGCGGATGAGTCCAGGTAGATCACATCCGCTCCTCGCGGAGGTCATCCAGGATCTCGCCGGTGCTCGGCGCGCCCGGTGGCGGTGAGACCGGCGATGGCAGCCGGAACGGCTCAGCAGCGGGGATGAGCCGCCCGTCGGCGATCAGTCGCTCCCGCGCACCGGTCGCCGGACCCGGTGGCACCAGCAGCGCGACGAGCCTTCCGCGTTCGGTCACCTCGACAGTCTCGCCGCCCTTGACCCGCGCCAGGTAGCGGCTGGCGTGCTGACGCAGTTCGCGGACACCGATTCGCTCCATGCAGGCCAGGGTAGCACCCTGGGTGCTACCTGAGGGCCGCGGCCGCCGTGTCGTCGACCACCCTGCCGTCGCGCAGCTGCACGACGCGGTCGGCGAGGTCGACGAGCGCCGGGTCGTGGGTCGCGACCAGCACGGTCAGGCCGCGCTCCCGCACCAGCGCGCGCAGCAGTGTCATCACGGCCAGGCCGGTCTGGGAGTCGAGCTGTCCGGTCGGCTCGTCGGCGATGATCAGCGGCGGCTCGTTGGCCAGCGCCCTCGCGATCGCCACCCGCTGCTGCTGGCCGCCGCTGAGCTCGCCGGGACGCTGCTGGGCGTGCTCGGCCAGCCCCACCAGGCGCAGCAGCAGGTCGACGCGCTGCTCGCGGACGTCGGGGTCGACCTTCTCCAGTCTCATCGGCACGCCGACGTTCTCCGCCGCCGTGAGGATGGGGATCAGCCCGAACGCCTGGAACACGAACCCCACGGTCTGCCGACGCAACCGCAGCCGACCCGCCTCGTCGAGGCCGGCGAGGTCCCGCCCGTCGACGGTGACGCTGCCGACGTCCGGCTCCTCCAGGCCCCCGACCAGGTTGAGCAGCGTCGTCTTGCCCGACCCCGAACGCCCCTGGACGGCGACGAGCTGACCGCGCCGGACGGCGAGGTCGACACCGTCGACGGCCGTGACCGCCGCAGGCCCCGAGCCGAACGTCCGTCGCACCCCCCGGGCCACCACGATGTTGTCGTCAACCACGGGGTCGTCAACCACGATGCCTCCCCCGCGTCGGACGGGCGGAACCGTCGGGCCACACGCCGATGTGGTCGGACTCGAGGGCGAGCCGGACGCGACGGTCCATCTCCAGCTCGGTGACGAACTCGCGCGGCAGCTGCAGCCGCCCGGCCCGGTCGAGGACGGCGTACTCGTCGGCGTGGTGGGTGGTCTGCCCGTGCTCGTCGACCTCCGTGCGACGCAGCACCTCGACCGACGTCCGGCCGTCGCGGATGCCGACGGTCCGGTCCACCTGGCCGGCGACCAACGGGTCGTGGGTGACGACGAGGATGGTCATCCCCAGCTCACGGTTCGCCGTCTTCAGGGCGTCGAAGACTTCGCCCGCGGTGGCGGTGTCGAGCTCCCCGGTCGGCTCGTCGGCCAGCAGCACCTCCGGGGCGTTGGCGCTGGCCACCGCGATCGACACCCGCTGCTGCTCACCGCCCGACATCTGCGAGGGACGCCGGTCCCGGCAGTACCCGACACCGAGCAGCTCGAGCAGCTCGCCCACCCGCTCGGCCCGCCGACGCCGCGGGGCGCCGGCGACGACGAGCGGCAGCGCGACGTTCTCGGCGGCCGTCAGGTAGGCCAGGAGGTTGCGGGCGGTCTGCTGCCAGACGAACCCGACGACCTCGCGCTGGTAGCGCACGCGGTCGCGCCCGCTCATCGCGAGCAGGTCCTGGCCGGCCACCCGCGCGAGCCCGGCCGTCGGCACGTCGAGCCCGGACAGGATCGTCAGCAGGGTGGACTTGCCCGATCCCGACGCGCCGACGACGGCGACCATCTCGCCCTCGTCGACGAGCAGGTCGAGGCCCTGCAGCGCGACGACCTCCACGCCCTCGGTCTTGAAGATCCGCACCAGGTTGTCGCAGACGACGTGAGCCTCGTGCCCGAACACCGGGGTGTGGGCGGTGGCCTGGCGCTCCAGGGCTTCCAGGGAATGGGTCATGCGTCCTCCCCGACGCGCAGCACGGAACCGAGCACCCGCCGCCGGTTGGCGGCGGTGACGAGCAGGACGGCGACGCCGACCACGACCGCGAAGCCCGCGGCCAGGGCGGTGACCGACAGGGCGTCGACCGTCAGTGGGGTAGCGACCTCGGACCCGGTGAAGGGTCTCAGGTCGATCGCCGGCGCCAGCAGCCACGGCGTGGCCAGCCCGAGCAGCAGTCCGGAGACCAGTGCCGCCCCCGTGAGCGGAAGGATCTCCAGGGCGACGAGCGCGCGGGCCTGGCGACCCGACAGGCCGAGCGTCCGCAGCTGGGACAGGACGACGTCCCGCTGGCGTGCCGTGACGACCAGGGTGAGGACGACGGCCAGGGTCGCGTAGGCCGCGCCGGTGACGACCCCGGCGGCGAACAGCCCGCGGACGCCGGTGACGAGACCGGAGTCGGCGACCTCGCGTGCCTCGGCGGCACGGGTCGTGACGGCCGCCGTGCCCGGGAGCGCCGCGGTCAAGTCCTCGGTCAGCCGGTCCAGGGAGGCAGGGTCGGTGGGTGTGCCGGGATCGAGCGCGACGTAAGCCGTCTCGGCGTCGTGGCCGAACCCGGTCGCCTCCCGCAGCCGGTCCAGCGGCACCAGGACCCAGTCGGCGTCGGCGGGGATCCCCGGCAGGGTCGGCGCCGTCGCCGCCACGTCGAGGACGAGCTCGGTGTCACGCAGGGTGATGGTGAGGGGGCCGCCGTCGGGGGCCAGGGACGACGACACCACGGCGGGCAGGGCGTCGGCGCCGTCGAGGGACGCCGGCAACGGCGGGCCGACGGGGTTCGCGCGCTGAACGTCGCGGTAGGCGCCGATGTCCGTGGCGACCACGGTGACGTCGCGGCGCTCGAACTCGCCGTCGTACGAGATCGCCGCCGGGGCCACCGCGGCCACCCCGTCGACCTCGCGCGCCGCCTCGATCGCCTCGTCGGGGTAGCCGGCGCTGGCCAGGCGCAGGTCGGCGCCCACGCTCTGCCACGACGCCTCGACGCCACCGCGGGCCAACGTGGCGGAGATGACGGAGGTGAACACCGCCATCGTCAGCCCCAGCAGCAGGACGATCACCGGCGCGGTCCCGCCGGCCACGTCGCGGCCCGAGCGGGCCAGCCCCAGGAACGGCACGGCGTCGCCGCGCCGCGCCACCAGGGATCCGACCGACCGCAGCGGGATCGGGAACACCCGGAGCACGACGATGCCGACCGAGACCGCCAGCAGCACCGGGACCGAGACCAGCAGCGGGTCGGTCCCGAGCTCGACCGCGCTCGTCGTCAGGCCGCGGCGGCGCAGTGTCAGGACGGCGGCGACCGCCACCCCCACGACGGACAGCTCGAGCACGAGCCGCCCCGGGCCCGCCCACCGTCGCCACAGGTCCCGGCGTCCCGCACCGCGCGAGCCGGCGCGACCCAGTGCCGGCACCAGCACCGCGGTGGCCAGCACCAGCAACAGGGGGACGGCGACGGTCGCCCGGCCGCCACGACCCCCGACCACGACCGCCGTCAGCACCGACCCGGCGACCGCCGCGGGGGCCGCGACCGCAAGCCCCTCGATCGCCTGCCACCCCGCGAGCTGGCGCGCCGAGGCACCTCGCGCGACGGCGAGACGGACCGTGACCCGGCGCCGCTCCGTCACCAGCCGGGCGGCCATCGCCAGGACGGCGAGGGCGACCGCCAGCAGACCGGCCAGCGCGACCGACATCACGGCGTCCGCCGTGGCCCGCTGCGCCACGTAGTCCTCGAGCACGGAGTCCAGCTGGGACCGGAGCTGCAACGTGATCACCGGCGCGTCCGCGCTCGCCAGCCGGGACGCCGGGAGCCGGTCCAGCGCCCTCTGCACCGGGTGCACGTCGTCGGACGAGAAGGTGGCGGGCTCGGTGAACAGCTGGATCATCACCTGCGACGACGAGATGCCGATCACCTGGCCCTGGACGAACGGGTACGCGCGGGGCGCGACGAAGGCGATGCCCTCGTTGTTGAGCCCGGTGTCGTCGCTGATGAACTGGTACGGGAACAGCGCCCGGCCCGCCCGTGACCAGTAGTCGGCTTCGGCGTCCACGGGCTCGAACAGCGCGACCACACGCGTGAGGACCGGACCGCCGCCGAAGGGCAGACCCTGCTCCAGCGGAACGATGTCGCCGACGGCGATCTGCATCTCGGGCGCCGCGTCGGCCGACAGCGCGACCTCGATCACACAGGCCCGCGGGTCGACCGGAGCGTCTGGGGGCCCGACGCACTCCGGGGGGATCTCTCCCGACGGCCGCGCACCCTCGACGATGTCGACGTGGTCCTGCCAGTCGTCGGCCGCGCGCAGGCTCAGCCGGGTGGCGGGGTCCTGGCGGGCCTGGCCTCCGAGGTCGACCGTGGCGGTCAGCAGCTCGCTGGTGACGCTGTAGGTCGTCCCGCTCACGCGATCGGCAAGAGACGGGTCGGTGTCGGCCAGCAGGGCCTGGGTCGCCCGGTCGTACGCCGCCAGCGGGTCGTCGTCCTCACTGAGCGGCAGGTACCCGGACGCCGTCGCCGTCAGGTCACGGCCGGTCGGCCCGGCGGCCACGAGGGTGTCCCGCAGCCCCTGGTCGTAGACGTGGGACAGCACCCGAGGCACCGAGCAGGCCAGGAAGGAGGTGACGAGCACGACCGCGGCGACCACCGCCAGCGCCCCCGCGTGGGCGCGGCCCTGGCGGGCCAGCAGCCGTCGGGCGCCCGTGCTCACCGGTCCTCCCCGAGGCGCAACGCCGATCCCAGACCCTGTCCCCGCAACGCCCGTGCCACGCCGCCGGCGACCAGGGCCAGCACCACCAGGACGACCACGGCGAAGAACGCCACGGCCCACAGGTCGGCCGCCAGGCGCAGCGGGGGCGCGATGTCGGCCAGCGAGGGCGCCACGAGGTACGGCACCAGCAGCACCGAGGAGACCGCACCGACCGCCAGTCCGAGGAGCACACCGACCGAGGCAAGCACGCCCTGCTCGGCGGCCAGCACCCCCAGCAGCTGGCGTCGGGAGAAGCCGATCGCCCGCAGGAACGCGAACTCGGTGAGTCGCTCCCGCGCGCTCGCGGCACCGTGCACCGCGAACCCGATCGCCGTCACGAGCAAGGCCGCGGCCGCCCCGACGCCCAGCGCACCGGCGAGGCCGATGCCCAGCGGCGACGTCAGCCGGGCCTGGGAGAGCTCCTCCAGGTCGAGCACCTCGTCGGGGACGCCGGAGACGGCGGCCACCGCATCGGCGACCCGGGCCGAGCTGCCCGCGGAGGTCGACAGCCACCACTCGTCGGCCCGCACCGGGTCGGTGTCGCGCAGCAGCGCGAGCGTCGCGACGGTCGGCAGGTCGACGAGGACGGCGGCCGTGCCGGCCTCCACCGTCGGCAGCCGGTCGACGACGGAGGTGATCCGCACGGCCAGCGGGCCTCCCGGTGCCCGGACGACGACCTCGTCGCCGACCGCCAGGTCGTCGCGCTCGGCCAGCGTCCGGGTGGCCACCGCCGGCGGCGAGACGCCCGAGACCTGCTCGAGGGAGACGGCCGGCAGCGGGACACCCTGCTCGGCGAACCGGAAGACCGCCGTGGTGGCGCCGACCCGCGGCTCCAGGCCCGTCCTGAGGCCGGAGCGGAAGCCGCCGGGCGCGGACTCGGACACGGTGACCCGGGGTGGCTGGACCAGGCTGGACCCGCCAGTGGCCGCCCCGACCCACCCGTCCGCGGACAGCGGTTCCGCACCCGACGGGCCGTTCGTGGCCAGGTCCGCGACCGTCAGGTCGAGCGCGACCGGCTGCGTGAGGAAGGAGTCCACCTGCAGGTCGATCGCCAGCAGCGACAACGCTCCCGCAGAGCCGCCGCGCAGGGCCCCCAGCGGGGCGGTGAGCGGATGCGGCTCGGCGGTTGGCTGCAGCACGCCCAGCGACACCCGGGTCACCGCCCCGCTGTCGTCGGCCACCAGCGCCGACATCACCGGCGGCAGCGTCGGGTCGGCGATGGAGACGTTGTCGAGCGTCGCGGTGAGCTCCAAGGTGGCCGCGTCGTCCGGCAGTGGCACCGTCGGCAGGCCGGGACGCTCGGTGAGCAGCGGTTCCACCAGCTCGGCGAACGACGCGCCACCCAGCAGGTCCGGTCGGGCGACGACGACCTCCGCTGCCTGCTCGGCATCGACCGCCAGCACCGCGTTCGACTCGCCTCCGCTCGAATCGGCGCGGGCGACCCCCATCACGGCGCTGACGCCCGCCTCGGCGAGGTAGGCCTCGTTCCGGTCGGACGCCGGCAGGGCCTCCAGGCTCGGGCTCGACGCCGTCACGCGGACGTCGGCCCCGACCTGCTGCGCGGCGACGTCGTACTGCGCGGTCGTCCACGTGGCGGTGTACACCAGCGAGAGGGTGCCGACCGCGGTGGCCATCACCAGCAGCAGCGCCGGTCCCGCGTAGCGGCCGGGTCGCCGTCCGACGTGCCACAGGGCCAGCGACGCACCGACCGGGCCGCCTCCACGGAGCCCGCGCTGCAAGGCCGCGGTGACCGGCGGCATCGCCCGCAGCGCGATGACGGCGACGGCCAGCACGACGACCGCCGGAGCGGCCACGACGAGCGGGTCCGTCCCGGTGCCCGCGAGCCCCGCCGTCCCGGCGATGCCGTACTGCCGCAGCTGGAGCAGTGCCACCGCCGCGAGCGCGAGCAGAGCGACGTCGACGCCCGCCCGCGAGATCACGGTGCGGCGTGACGCCCGGGTGTGCGTCGAGCGCCACGAGCCGCTCGCGGTCGCCAGGGTCAGCGCGACCAGCACCACGCCGCACGACGTCGCGACCAGGGCGGCCGTCAGCCAGCGTCCGGCGTCCGGCGCGGCCGACAGGACCAGGTCGGTGCCCGCGATCGGGCCCACCGTTCCGAGGGCGTGCAGGACAGCGGCGGCGGCGAGCGGGCCCAGCACGGCGGCGGGGACGACGAGGACGAGCGCCTCGGCCGCGGTCCATCGTCCGAGCTGGGCGCGGGTGGCGCCCCGGGCCAGCATGGTCGCCGTCTCCGACCGGCGTCGCTCGGAGAGCAGCAGCACCGTCAGCACCAGCGCGATCGCGCCGAGCAGCGACAGCAGCAGCACCGGGACTGCCACGGTGGAGCGTGCCACCTGCACCGGACCGGCGATCGCGTCGTCGAGCCGTGCCAGCCGGCTGTCCACGAGGATCCTCGCGGACTGCCCGGTGATCGAGACCGTGTCGTCCTCGATCACCGCCTCGACCTGCGCGGCGCCGTCGACGGCCAGGTCGATGCCGTCGACGTCAAGCAGCGCCGGGTCCGGGGCGACCCGCCAGCGGACGACGCTGCGCCCCGGTACCCGCGACTCGTAGCCGGCCCGGGTCGCCGCGAACGGTCCGAGTGCGAGGAAGCTGCCGTCGTCCCGGCCGGCGGTCTCCAGCACGTCGTCGAAGAAGGCGGGGTCGCCGTCGTCCCGGGGACGGTAGGTGCCGGCCACGACCACGTCGACGACCTCCGCCTCGCCACGGCTGGTCAGCCTCACCTCGTCGCCGGGCGTCAGGCCGAGAGCCCCAGCCGCCTCGTCGTGCACGGTGACGGGCAGCGGCTCGCCGTCCACCGGGTCGGTGGCCCACTCGCCGGAGACGAGCTCGGCGTGGGAGGCGAGGTGGTCGTAGGCGACCAGCACCGTCAACGGCGGCCGCCCGTCCGTGCTCTCGATGTTGCCCAGGCCGGGCTGGAGGCCGAAGGAGGAGGACACCGTGCTCAGGTTCACCGTCGGTTCGAGCCCGGCGAAGGCCTCGGCGGCCACGGCCCGGACCTGCGCGTCGAGTGCGCCCTCGGCGTCCGGTGGGGCGGAGACCTCGACGGACACCTGGCGGGCGGGTGCGTCGTCGACCACCGCGGCGACCCCGGCGCGGGTGACGACACCGGAGTAGGCGACCAGCGCGGTGAGCAGGGACGTGGTGACCAGCACGGTCAGGGCGGCGGCCCCGAGCACGGCCCCCTCGGCAGCCGAGCGTCGGGCCACCAACCCCCGCTGCCGCACGCCGGCCCCTTTCGCTCCCCGAACCGGGACAGCATGGACCCCGGAAACCCGTCAGGTGCGAGGACGTGTCCAAATCGTGACGAGGCTCTACCCTCGACGGATGCGGTCCAGCATCGTTCACGAGGCGAGGCTGCGGCTCGGCGAGGGCGCCGACCCCGCGGCACCCGGCGGCGCCGTCACGGTGAGCCTGTGCGGTCACTGGGACCACGAAGGGCCGTGTCACTGGCCCCACCACTGCCGGGTCCGCGAGGAGGCGGGGGAGCACGTGCTGCGGGTCGTGGTGGCGGCGGACGACGACGAGATGGACGTCGTCCGGTCCCGGATCGAGGCGGCGATCGGTCGCGGGGAGCAGACCGGGCCGGACGGCCGGACGACGACGTGGACCGTCGTCTCCTCCCACCCCGACGGCCCGCACGGCCGGGAGGTCGCGATGGCCGAACGCCTCCAGGAGGCCTGAGCGCAGGGGTACGCCGGTCAGCGCTCGAGGGCGGCCAGCAGGCGGTTGATGCTGCTCCGAAGCCCCCACGTGTCTGACAGCGCGACCAACCAGTCCAGGTCTGCGGGCTCGGCGGGAAGGGCCGGGTCGTGGACGGCGACCGGCGCGTCCCGCGCGACCTGGACGACGGCGGGTGCCACCGCGAGGTAGTCGAGCCCGGCCAGCAGCTTGGCCCGCTGGCCCTTCGGGATGTCGGTGGTGCGGTCGGCGGCGGCCGCGATCACCCCGGCGAGGTCGCCGAAGCGGGCCAGCAGCGACGCCGCGGTCTTCTCGCCGATGCCGGGGACGCCGGGCAGCCCGTCGCTCGGGTCCCCGCGCAGCGCGGCCAGGTCGGCGTAGCCCTGGCCGGACGCCACGCCGTACTTCTCGCGCAGGCGCGCCAGGTCGATCACGTCGAGGTCGCGGATGCCACGGGCCGTGTACAGGACCCGCACGCGGTGCTCGTCGTCCACCACCTGGAACAGGTCGCGGTCACCGGTGACCACATCGACAGAGCCCACCGCGTCCCTCACCGCCCGCGCCGCCAGGGTGCCGATCACGTCGTCCGCCTCGTACCCCGGCGCGCCCGCGCGGGCGACCCCGAGCGCGGCCAGGACGTCGACGATCACCGGGACCTGCGGCGACAGCTCGTCCGGCGTCTCCTCGGTGTTCGTCGCCTCGTCCAGCAGGCGGTGTGCCTTGTAGGTGGGGATCGCCGCGACCCTGAACGCCGGCCGCCAGTCGTCGTCCCAGCAGCAGACCAGCGCGTCGGGGGAGTGGTCGGTGACCAGCCGCGCGAGCATGTCGAGGAAGCCGCGGACGGCGTTGACCGGCGTCCCGTCGGGCGCGGTGACGGACCCGGGCACCCCGAAGAACGCGCGGAAGTACAGCGAGGCGCTGTCGAGGAGCATCAGGCGGTCGGTCACAGCCGGGACCGTACAGTGGGCGGGTGCCATCCGAGATGACTGTCGAGCGTGACCTGCCCACCGAGGAGTCGAAGGACCTGATCGCGCTGGTGCGCGAGATCGCCGCCTCCGAGCTGGCGCCGAAGGCGGCAGACGCCGAGGAGCGCGGCGAGTTCCCGCGCGAGGCGTTCCGGCTGCTCGGCAAGGCCGGCCTGATGTCGCTGCCCTACCCGGAGGAGCTCGGCGGGGGCGGTCAGCCGTACGCGGTCTACCTGCAGGTCGTCGAGGAGCTGGCGATGGCCTGGGCCACGGTCGCGGAGGCCGTCAGCGTGCATACGCTCTCCTGCTTCCCGCTGGTTGCCTACGGAACGCCTGCGCAGCAGGAGCGCTGGCTGCCGGACATGCTCGGTGGGGACACGCTCGGCGGGTACTGCCTCTCGGAGCCGGCCGGCGGCTCCGACGCCGCGGCCATGCGCACCAAAGCCGTGCGGGACGGCGACTCCTACGTCGTGGACGGCACGAAGGCCTGGATCACCCACGGCGGCGTCGCCGACTTCTACGCCCTGATGGCCCGTACCGGCGCCGACGGGCCGAAGGGCATCTCGTGCCTGCTCGTGGACGGTGACGCCCCGGGGCTCTCGGCCGCCGCGCCCGAGCGCAAGATGGGGTTCAACGCCTCGCCCACGGCGCAGATGCGCTTCGACGGTGTGCGTCTGGACGCCGACCGTTTGCTCGGCGCCGAGGGCCAGGGTTTCTCGATCGCGATGGAGGCGCTGGACGCCGGACGGCTCGGCATCGCCGCCTGCGCGGTCGGGCTGGCCCAGGCCGCCCTCGACGCAGCCGTCGCCTACGCCAAGGACCGGCAGCAGTTCGGCCAGCGCATCATCGACTTCCAGGGACTGTCGTTCATGCTCGCCGACATGGCCACGGCCGTGGAGGCGTCGCGGGCCCTGTACCTGGCCGCCGCGCGGCGCAAGGACGCCGGCCAGTCGTTCTCGCTGCAGGCCGCGATGGCCAAGCTCTTCGCCACGGACGCGTGCATGAAGGTGACGACCGACGCGGTGCAGGTGTTCGGCGGCGCCGGGTACGTCCGCGACTGGCCGGTCGAGCGGTACTTCCGCGAGGCCAAGGCGCTGCAGATCGTCGAGGGCACCAACCAGATCCAGCGGATGGTGATCGGCCGCCGGCTCGCCCGCTGACTTTGCTCACCTGCCCCCGCTTCACGCACCCAAACCAGCGGGTCGCCGTCCCGGACGAAGGGCTCGGTGAGCAACGCCGAGCTGGGTGAGCAAAGCCGGTACTCAAGATGGGCGAGCGACGTGCCGATGGGGGGGAGCGGGGTTGTACGACGTTGGCTGCCCCGTGGACGGGACACGTTGATCCTGGTGGTCCCCACCGGCCCGCGACCCAGCGGGTGCGGAGATGAGTCGGTCGCCTAGACCACCAGGGGAGTGAGTGGCGAGACCGGCTCGTCCGTCGACACGACGGACGGGAGTCCTCCCATGCACGACGTAGTGAGCACGACGATCGGCCGTGCGGCCGGTCTGGTCCTGACGGCGGCGGTCCTGGTCGTCGGGACGGCTCTGGGCGGCGCGGCACCGGCCTCGGCGGATCGTTCGCCGGAGGGCACGGACCGCCCGACCGAGGCGGGCACGGGCGACGCCGGGGTCCAGCTGGGCCCGGCGACGAAGTTCGTCCGGGAGCCGGACGGATCCGTCCGTCAGGTCCGCTGAACGCTGTCAGGCCCAGCGCGTCGAATCCGGCGCGCTGGGCCTGACACGGTCTCCGGCTGCGTACGATCGCCGCCGTGGAGGAGACCGACGCCCAGATCGTCCGGCTGCTGGCCGCCGACGGCCGGATGAGCTACACCGACCTGGCCAAGGCCGCCGGCCTGTCGACGTCCACCGTGCACCAGCGCGTGCGACGGCTGGAGGAGCGGGGCGTCATCCGCGGCTACGCAGCGGTCCTCGACCACGAGCAGGTCGGCCTCGCGCTCACCGCCTTCATCTCCGTGGCCCCGTTCGACCGTTCGGCCCCGGACGACGTCCCCGAGCGTCTCGCCGGCATCGCCGAGATCGAGGCCTGCCACTCGGTGGCGGGGGAGGAGTCCTACATCCTCAAGGTGCGCGTCGCGGCACCGTCCGACCTCGAGCTGCTCCTGGCCCGCGTACGCGCCGCCGCCAACGTCTCGACCCACACCACCGTCGTCCTGTCGACGCCGTACGAGGCCCGGCCGCCGGCCCTGTGAGCCTCACCCTGGAGCCGGTGGACGCCGGCAGCTGGCGTGCCGTCTACGACGTCGAGCCTCGGCCGGACCAGGCCCGTTGGGTCTCGCCGGTCGCCCGGTACCTCGCCCTGTGCGCGTACGGGAAGCAGTGGCAACCCCTGGCGGTCCGGGTGGACGACGACGTGGTCGGCTTCGTGATGTGGGCGGTGGACGACGACTCGTCGCACTGGATCGGGGGACTGGTGGTGGACGCGGCGTCCCAGGGTCGCGGCTACGGGCGCGCCGCCGTCCTGGCGCTGCTCGAACGTTTCGCCGCGTCGGGCCACGAGGGGTACGCGCTGGCCGGCGCGGCGCTGAGCTACGAGCCCGACAACGCGGCCGCGCGCGGGCTCTACGCCTCCCTCGGCTTCGTGGAGACGGGGGAGCGGGAGGACGACGAGGTGGTCGCGCGACGAGGTGCTTGATCACGCCGGAGATGGTGATCAAG
>DASROP010000294.1:0-3098 GCA_035646835.1 Actinomycetales bacterium
GGACGACGTCCGCCGCGCCGTCGACTGCCAGCAGGGAGAGAGGGTGCTCGCCAGCGCGCCCACCGTGGACGGCGAGACCCTGATCGCGACAAGCCACCGGCTGGTTCTCGTCGCTCCGCCGGCGGTGGTGTGGGCCCGCCCCTGGGCTCGCGTGGACACCGCTGGCTGGGAGCACGAGACGAGCGTCCTGACGGTGCAATGGCTGGGGGAGGACCCGAGCAACCTGGCGTTGGCGGCGGGAACCGGGCCGCGGGTGCCGGAGGTGGTGCGCGAGCGCGTCGAGTCCTCGGTCGTGACGTCGCAGCACGTCACCGTGCCCGGCCACGGGGGCGCGCGCCTCGTCGTCCGGCGGATGGGTGAGGGTCTGGCGCTGCAGGTGGTGCCCGACCCCGGTACGGCGCTGGACGACCCCGCTGTCGCGGCGGCCGTCGAGGAGGCCCGGCGCGAGCTGGTCGACCAGGTCGGTGCGCTGCCGCCGGAGGGGACCCTGTGGTGACGCCGGTGAAGGTATGGCCCTACGTCGTCGGCGCCGCGGCCTGCGCGCTGCTGCAGGTCGCCGTCACCCTCGGCTTCGCCGCGACGGTGACGATGAGCGGGGACATCTCGTCGGCGTCGCCGTCCGAGCCGGCGCCGCCCTTGCCGCTGCCGGGCCTGCCGACGCCCGGTCCGCCGCCGTCCGAGCCGAGCGAGCCGCCGTCCGGCGCCTATGCCGAACCACGGGACGACCGGCCCGTCGTCCGGCTCCGTTTCGACGTGGCCGACGACCTGACGACGGTGGCCGGCAGCGAGACCGTGGTGTTCACGCCGGACCTGCGCGTGTGCGAGCTCGTCTTCCGGCTGTGGCCGAACAAGCCCGAGACCGCGCTGGCGGGCAACGAGCTGTCCGTGACGTCGGCGTCCGTGGATGGTGCTTCGGTGACGCCGGTGGTCGAGGCGGCCGGTGCACCGTCCGGGACCACCGGGACGCTGGTGGAGCTCCCGGTTGAGGGCTGCGCGGAGCCGGGGGAGCAGGTGACCGCCGAGCTGGAGTTCGCGCTGGTGCTCGGGGAGGACACGCCGGAGCGGGTCGGCTGGTCGGCCGAGGAGTCGATGGCCTGGTTCGCGACGGCGTTCCCGTTGCTGGCGTGGGAGCACGGCGTCGGCTGGATGCGGAACCCGGCGGTCGGGCTCGCCGGGGAGACCGTGGCCAGCGAGACGTTCCGGCTGGAGTCGTTGGAGGTGGTGGCGCCCGAAGGGCTCGAGGTGATGGGTACCGGTGCGTCGAGGGGAGAGACGGACGTCGGGTCGTCCGGACGGGTCGCCCACGTGTTCTCCGCCGACGCGGTGCGGGACGTCGCGGTGGTGGTGGGCGAGCTCGAGGTGTCGACGACGGAGGTCGACGGGACGGCCGTGCACGTCGCCGTACCAGTTGCGGGGTCGGTGGCCGGCGTGGACCTGTGGGAGTCGGCGTCGGTCGAGTCGCTGGGGCTGGTCTCCGGCTACCTCGGGCCGTACCCCTACACCGACCTGTGGGTGACCGTCGTCCCGGACTTCCCGACCGGCGTGGAGTTCCCGGGGGCGATCTTCTACGGGGACGTCGACCCGGCGGTCTTCGTCCAGCTGGTGCCGCACGAGACCGCGCACATGTGGCTGTACGGGCTGGTCGGCAACCACCAAGGCCGCGACCCGTGGCTGGACGAGGGGATCACGAGCTTCGTGGAGGCGCACGTGCTCGGGGTCTCCGAGTTCCTGGTCGACCAGCCGGTCCCTCCGCCCGCCGACGGCTACCTCGGCGCGTCGATGCCGTTCTGGGCCGAGCTGGACCCGAGCGGTGACCTGTACGGGGCGGGTGTGTACGGCGCCGGCGCGTCGGTCCTGGCCTCGGCGCGGGCAGTGGCGGACCCGGCGGCGTTCGATGCCTCCCTGCGGGCCTACGTGTCGGCCCAGGCGTACCAGATCGCGACGCCCGAGGACGTGCGTGAGGCGTTCGGTTCCGTGCCCGAGGCGCTGGCCGTGCTGGAGGACGCCGGCGCCTTCGCCGGTGATGCGGGGGACCCGTGATGCGGGGGACCCGTGACCGCGGTCGTTGCCAGCACGTGGGATACAGTGTCATGCATGGATCGCAAGGAAGCCTCGGTGCAGCGAGCATTCAGGTTGTCACGTTCGACCAGTGACCTCCTCGACGCTGCCGCCAGGACGAGCGGTGAGACCCGGAACGCCATCGCGGACCGGCTGCTCGGTGAGGCGGTGCGGATGGATCGCCACCCGCTGATCCGCTTTCGCACCGGCGCTGCCGGACGCCGCGAGCCTCTGCTCGTCGGCACTCGCCTGCTCGTCCGTCAGGTGGTTCAGACGGTGAGGGACCACGACGGCGATGTCGACGCCGGTGGGGCGTACCTCGACGTGCCCGCGCGCATGGTGCGGGCCGCGGTGTCCTACTACGCAGAGTTCTCCGACGACGTCGATGCCGACACGAGATGGGCGGCGGACGTCGCCGCCGACGAGCAGCTGCGCTGGGAGCGCGAGCAGGCCGCTTTGGCGTGAGACTGGCTCTGGATTACCACTACTCGCCGCTGATCGCCGAGCAGCTCCGCGATCGAGGCCATGACGTCATCGCTGCGAGAGACGCCGGCTGGCAGGCCGAGGACGACGAGCCGCTGCTCGAGCTGTGCGGCGCGGACCGGCGCGTCCTGCTCACGAACAACGTGGCCGACTTCGTGGTGATCGCCCGACGCTGGCATGCCGGGGGGCTCTCGCACCATGGCCTCGTCTTCACCTCCGACGCCCGCCTGCCACGGACACGCGAGACCATCGGGCGATACGTCGACGCCATCGACGTGCTGATGCGGGAGCACCCGAGCCTCGACGGCTTCATCGACCGGATCCACTGGCTTCGGGGCGATCCCTGAGCCTTTGCTAGTCTTGCCCCTCGCGCCTCGGCGCACCTTCCCGCGTAGCTCAATTGGCAGAGCATCCGACTGTTAATCGGACGGTTACTGGTTCGAGTCCAGTCGCGGGAGCCATTTGTAAGCCGCTGACCTGCGGAAACGCTCCAGAGGACCTGATGAGCTGAGAACTCTTCTCGCCGCGCTAACATTTGCTCACAGATTTCCTGACAG
>DASROP010000295.1:0-4060 GCA_035646835.1 Actinomycetales bacterium
AGCGCGATCGCCGGGGAGTTGTCGGCGACGACCTGCAGGTAGGCGAAACGGGCGCCTCGGGCGCGGCCCCAGGCCAGGAGCCCGTCCAGCACGAGCGACCCCAGGCCCTGACGTTGGTGGCCGTCGTCCGTCTGCATCGCCGTCACACCGGCCCAGCCCGACGCCACGGCCACCCGCCCGACGGCCACGGTCCGCCCCTCACGGCGCACCGACCCGAAGCCCACCACCGGTCCGGCCACCAGCACGTCCCGGGCCACCGGGGGCAGCGCGGTGCCGTGGTACCGGTAGAGGCCGAGCCACGCGTCGTCCGGCTCGAGGTCGACGTCGACGCCGGCCGGGACGGCTCCGGACGCCGGCAGACGCGCCGTCATCACCAGTGTCGGCGCGTCGCACAGCCATCCCCGCGAGGCGAGCTCGGCGTCGAGGCCCGGCGCCGGGTCGTCGGGTCCGTCGACGCCGAACGGCACCTGCACGGACGGCACCAGGTGCCGCGCGGAGTAGAAGCGTTCGACCTCGGCGAGCGCCTGGTCGGTGCCGACCCCCGGGTCACCGACTGCCAGCGCGGAGTTGGCGCGGCGGGTGAAGCCGCCGCCCGCGCGCAGGATCCACCCCCCGAGGCGCTCGCGTTCCAGTCCCGGCCAGCCGGCGTCCGCTACGCGTTGCACCGCATCGGCGGACGACGTCGGCCGCACCGTCCGTGGCGGCACCGGCTTGGCCGCGACGACGGACGTGAGGGGGACGGCGACGGCGGGCCCGTCGTCCGGCCACACCTCGAGCGCGTCGCCGGCCCACGAGACCAGCTCGCCCACGACGTCCGTCCCCCGCCCGTCGGGCAGCAGGTACCGGACGACGACGCGGCGGCCGACGTCCTCGGGGGACAGGCGGACGGTCACGACACCCCCCTGATTCGGCGTACCCTACGGACTCGGCGATACTAGGTCCGGACCACGCGAAGACCCGCGGGCGAACGGAGGCATCCCCCATGACGTACGTCATCGCGCAGCCCTGCGTCGACCTCAAGGACAAGGGCTGTATCGAGGAGTGCCCGGTCGACTGCATCTACGAGGGTCAGCGATCGCTGTACATCCACCCCGACGAGTGCGTCGACTGCGGGGCGTGCGAGCCGGTCTGCCCCGTCGAGGCGATCTACTACGAGGACGACACGCCCGAGCAGTGGGCCGACTACTACAAAGCGAACGTCGAGTTCTTCGACGACCTCGGCTCTCCCGGCGGCGCCGCCAAGCTCGGCCTGATCCCCAAGGACCACCCGCTGATCGCGGCCCTGCCTCCGCAGGAGCACGACGAGTGAGGTGAGGGACGGTCGCCGGGCGCTCAGCGGCACCCTCCCGAATTTCCCCTGGGACACCCTCGCACCGTTCTTGCAGACGGCGCAGGGCCACCAAGACGGGATCGTCGACCTCTCGGTCGGCACCCCGGTCGACCCGACGCCCGCGCTGGTGCGCGACGCGCTGGCCGCGGCGTCGGACGCCCACGGCTATCCGCAGACCTACGGGACGCCCGAGCTGCGCGAGGCCGTCGCCGCGTGGTTCGCGCGACGGCGGCGGGTGCCGGACCTCGACCCCGCCGGTGTCCTGCCCACGATCGGCTCGAAGGAGCTGGTGGCGTGGCTACCGACGCTGCTGGGTCTCGGACCGTCCAGCACGGTGCTGGTCCCCGCCGTCGCCTACCCCACGTACGACATCGGAGCCCGCCTCGCGGGGGCGACGCCGGTGCCGTTCGCGGCGCTGACGCAGGTCGGCCCCGGCGCGGCTGAGCTCGTCTGGGTGAACTCGCCCTCGAACCCGACGGGGCAGGTGCTGGGGGTCGAGCACCTGGCCAAGGTGGTGGCCTGGGCCCGTTCGCGGGGGGCCGTCGTCGCCAGCGACGAGTGCTATGCCGAGCTCGGCTGGGACGACGTCGAGGTGCCGAGCATCCTCGACCCGCGGGTCTGCGGTGGATCGCACGACGGGCTGATCGCGCTGTACTCGCTGTCCAAGCAGTCCAGCATGGCCGGGTACCGGGCCGCGTTCGCGGCCGGCGACCCGGCGCTCGTGGCCGAGCTGCTCGCCGTCCGCAAGCACGCCGGAATGATGGTGCCCGCGCCCGTGCAGGCCGCGATGCGCGCGGCGTTGGGGGACGACGAGCACGTCGCCGTCCAGCGCGAGACGTACCGGCGGCGGCGGGCCCTGCTGTTGCCGGCACTGTGCGCCGCGGGCTTCGACGTCGAGCACTCCGGGGCCGGCCTGTACCTGTGGGCGACGCGGGGCGAGGACTGCTGGGCGACGGTCGACCGGCTCGCGTCGCGGGGCATCCTGGTCGCACCGGGGTCCTTCTACGGCGAGGCGGGACGACGGCACGTGCGTGTCGCGCTGACGGCGACGGACGAGCGGGTCGCGGCCGCGTGCGCGCGCCTGGGCTCCGGCCGCTGACACTCGAGCCGCGCCTGTCTCACGCCGGGGGATTGGACGCGGGGTTCGCCTCGAGCGCGAGCGCGACCGCTTCGAACTCCGCCAGGGCCGCAGTCAGGTCCTCGACGATCTCGCGGGCGATCACCGCGGGGGCGGGCAGGTTCTCCAAGTCCTCCAGCGACTCGTCGCGCAGCCAGATGATGTCGAGGTTCGCCTTGTCACGGGCGACCAGCTCGTCGTGGCCGAAGGACCGGAAGCGCACGCTCTCGACCCGCTCGGACCGCGCCTTACCAGGCAGGTAGCACTCGACGAACTCGTCGAGGTGGTGTCGCCGCACGTTGCAGTACGACCACAGCTTGTCGACCAGCCGCCTCGCGTCAGTCACGTCCTTCGTCCTCCGTAGTGGGTGCCGCCGGAACCGGGCGTCGGGGTGGTGAGGTTCGGGTGTCGAACTTGGTACTGGCCAGGCGTCGTTCGGTGAAGGTGATCAGGTCCAGCACTTCGAGTGCGAGGTACGCGGTCGTCCCCCGCTCGATCGATCGGGTGTCGAGCACGCCGGCGTTGCGCAGCTCGTCGAGCGCCGACGCAGCTGCGGGAAAGGAGATGCCGAGGATCCTCTGGAGCGTGCGAGCGGTCACGACGGGGGCTTCGGGGAGCAGGGTCAGAAGTCGGGCCGTCGCGGAGTCGGCGCGAGGAGTCTCGCGCACTCCGTGCGCCGAACGGTATGACGCGACGCGCTGCCGCCAGTCGCTCTCGAGCTCCTGCACCTGGCGTGCGAGCTCGGTCGACTCCTGGGCGGCAAGCCTGGCCGCGCGAGCGAATGTCGCGATCCACTCGCGGACCGCGGCGATCGCGTCCAGGCTCGTTGCGGGCACGTCGTACCTGAAGCTCGTCAGGCCACCGATGTAGGCGTCCCGGAGGGTCGCGAGGACGAGACTCACGGGGAGGACGGCGGTGGGGGTCATCCCCCGCCTGGTGAGCACCGTGTGGATCAGGGCGCGGCCGACCCGCCCGTTCCCGTCCGTGAACGGGTGGATCGTCTCGAACTGGGCATGCACCAGCGCGGCTTGGACGATCGGTGAGTGGGCGGCCCCGTTGAGGTAGACGACCAGGTCGCGCATCAGACCAGGGACGCTTTCGTGATCGGGCGGGACGAAGTCGGCGTCGAGCGGGTGCCAGTCCGAACCGCCGATCCAGTTCTGCACCGCTCGCAGACCGTGGTGCCGCGGCTCGTCCGGCAGGAGGGCCGCATGCAACTCGACGATGTGGTCGACCGTGACCTCGCTGGCATCGACCAATTCCGTGGTGGCGCGACGGACGAGAGTCATGTTGTTCGCAACCAGACGTGCCTGTTCGCTCACGCCGCGGACTGACTCCTGGCTGCCCAGTTCGGCCAAGGCGACCTGCTGCGGTGAGGGAACCAGGCCCTCGATGCGTGAGCTGGCGATCGCCTCGGAGCGCAGGAGGAACCGAGCGATCGCCGCGAGGGCGTCGGCGCCAGGCCCGCTCAGCGATCGGACCGCCAGCTCCGTGGCGGCCATCTCCTGGGACAGAGGACCATCGAGAGTGATCGGGTGAGCCTCGAGAAGGTCGGGCACGTAGCGACGGTAGGTTCCGCTGCGCCGGTCACGGCGCGGGACGCCGGAGTCGAT
>DASROP010000296.1:0-7329 GCA_035646835.1 Actinomycetales bacterium
GAGATCCCCGCGATGTGCTCGGTGTCGGCGTTGAAGGAGTGCTTGAGGAACTTCAGGGCGGTCGGCGAGTACGACGCGATCTTGCGGGCGTACTCCCGGGCCTTGTCGAGCAGCGCGTCGGCCGGGACGACGTCGTTGACGAGGTTCCAGCGCTCGGCGGTCTCGGCGTCGTACAGGTCGAGCAGGAACCAGATCTGCCGGGCCCGCTTCTCCCCCACCACCCGCGCGAGATAGGTCGAGCCGAACCCCGCGTCGAACGACCCGACGCGTGGGCCGGCCTGACCGAAGCGCGCGTGCTCGGCGGCGATCGACAGGTCGCACAGCACGTGCAGCACGTGCCCGCCGCCGACGGCCACCCCGTTCACGGCGGCGATCACCGGCTTCGGCACGTCGCGGATCATCCGGTGCAGCCGCTCGACCTCGAAGACGCCCCACTCGGTCTCGCCGTAGGAGCCCGTCTCCGCCCGCTCCTTCACGTCACCGCCGGCGCAGAACGCGCGCTCCCCGGCACCGGTGAGGATGATCGCCGCCACGCGCGAGTCGGTCCAGGCGTGCTTGAACGCGTAGAGGAGCTCGTCCACGGTGCGGCCCCGGAAGGAGTTCATCCGGTCCGGGCGGTTGATCGTGATGATCGCGAACGCGTCCTCCTCGACAACGTACGTGATGTCGGTGAACTCCTCGGGCTTGATCACAGGTGCCTCCTGGCTCGGTGAGGTCAGACGCGGACGACGACAGCCTGGCCGAGGCCGACGCCGATGCAGGCGGCGGCCACCCCGACGCCGCCGCCGCGGCGGCGGAGCTCGCGGCTGAGGTCGACGACCACACGCGGCGCCGAGGCGCCGAGCGGATGTCCCAAGGCGAGCGCACCACCGTGGACGTTGACCCGCTCGAGGTCGATGTCGGGCAGCCGGCTCAGCGTCGAGAGCACCATCGCCGCGAACGCCTCGTTGATCTCCCAGAGGTCGACGTCCGCGTGGTCGAGGCCCACGCGGCCCAGCGCCTTGGCGATCGCCGGTACCGGGGCCACGCTGAAGCGGTCCGGATCGGTGGCGACCGTGGCGCTGGCGACGATCCGGCCGAGCGGCTCGATGCCGAGGCTCTCGGCGAGAGCCTGCGTACCGACCAGTGCCGCCAGGGCGCCGTCGTTGATCGGCGAGGAGTTGCCTGCGGTGACCGTGCCGTCGGCGGTGAACGCGGGAGCCAGCGCCGCGAGGGTCTCCATCGTCGTCCCCGGGCGGATGCTCTCGTCGCGCGTGACGTCGCCGGCCTTCATCACGTAGTCGTCGTGCAGGCCCGCCTCCCACGCGGCGTGGGCACGCTCGTGCGACCGGACCGCCCACGCGTCCTGCTCCTCGCGGCCGATGCCGAGCTCGCCGGCGACCTTCTCGGCGCAGGCGCCCAGCGACGCCACCCACTCCGCCGGTAACTTCGGGTTCACCATCCGCCAGCCGACCGTCGTCTGGTGCAGCCGCATCCCCCTGGCCAGCACCTCGTCGGACTTCGGCAGCACGTACGGCGCGCGGCTCATCCCCTCGACCCCGCCCGCCACCACGACGGCAGCGTCACCGGTGGCGACGGCGCGGCCGGCCTGGATCAGCGCCTCCGCCCCGGACGCGCAGAGGCGGTTGACGGTTGCGCCCGGCACCGTGACCGGCAGGCCCGCCAGCAGCGCTGCCATCCGGGCCACGTTTCGGTTCTCCTCCCCGGCACCGTTCGTGTTACCGAGGTAGACGTCGTCGATCGACGCCGGGTCCAGGTCGGGGTGGCGCGCGACGAGCTCGGCGATCGGCAGGGCGGCGAGGTCGTCGGTGCGGATGTGCGAGAGGCCGCCGCGGTGGCGACCGAACGGCGTCCGGACGGCGTCGAGGAGGTACACGGACTCGAGCTGGTTCATATGTTGTCATATTGACGGTCGTAACCAGAGCATGGCAAGTTGGCAGGGTGCCGCAACCGTCGCCGTCCCGCGTCGCCCTGGTCACCGGCGCCGGCCGGGGGATCGGTCGGGCGGTGGCAGTTCGGCTGAGCGCCGAGGGCTTCGCGGTGGCGCTGACGGCTCGCAACACCGGCGAGTTGGAGGCGACCGCGAGCGCCTGCACTGGCCAGACCCTCGTCATCGGAGCCGACATCACTGCTCCGGCAGCGGTCGACGACGTGTTCTCCCGCGTCGAACAGCAGTGGGGCGCCGTCGACGTGCTGGTGGCCAACGCCGGCGCCGGCGTCTCGGCCTCGCTGGCCAAGACCACGGACGAGCAGTGGCAGCAGATGCTCGACCTCAACCTGACCGCGCCCTTCCGCTGCGTGCGCCGGGCCGTGCCCGCGATGGTCCAGCGCGGCAGCGGCCGGGTGGTGGTGATCGCGTCGGTGGCGGCCAAGGTCGGCGAGCCCTACATCGCGGCCTACACCGCCAGCAAGCACGGCGTGCTCGGCCTGGTCCGCTCGGCCGCAGCCGAGCTGGCGACCACCGGCGTCACGGTCAACGCGGTCTGCCCCGGATACGTGGACACGCCGATGACGGACGCGACGGTCGCGGGCATCAGCGCGAAGACCGGACGCAGCGAGGAAGAGGCCCGCGGTGCACTCGAGCGCAAGCAGCCCAGCCATCGGCTGATCACGCCGGACGAGGTGGCCGAGGCCGTCTGGATGTGCGTCGTCAACGGCGGCGTCAACGGCCAGGGCATCAACGTCGACACAGGCGCGGTCCAGTCATGACGCTCGAGCACGTCAACCCGCCCGAGCTGGGTCGCCCCAGCGGGTTCTCCCACGCGGTGGTCGGCCGGGGGACGACGGTCTTCCTCGCCGGACAGACCGCGCTCGACGCCGAGGGCCGCATCACCGGCTCGGGCGTCGTCGAGCAGTTCGAACGGGCCCTGACCAACCTGCTGGCGGCCCTGTCCGCCGCCGGGGGGGACGCCTCGCACCTGGCATCGATGACCATCTACATCGTCGACATGGACGACTACCGCGCGCACTCCCGCGAGATCGGCTCGGTGTGGAAGCGCCTGGTCGGCACCGGCTACCCCGCGATGGCCGGGATCGGCGTGTCGCGGCTGTGGCACGCCGAGGCCCTGGTCGAGGTGCAGGGCGTCGCCGTCCTGCCGACCTGATCCCCCACGGGCACGGTCAGCGACCGGTGACGGCCTCGACGTGGGTGTGCGCCCGGCCCGCCAGACGCTCTCGCAGCTCGAAGAACAGGTCGGCTGCGGCGACGCCCGACCAGCCTCTCGGCAACAGCTCCGGCGCCAGCCCCGGGTCCAGGAACGGCAGTCGCCGCCAAGCCGTCAGAGTGCGGACGTAGTCGGCGAAGGCCTCGCCGTCGCGACTGCCCCGCTGCCGCTTCCACCGCGCCAGCACCGGCTCGTGCCCGGTCAGGAAGTCGTCGTACAACGCCTGGAGGCCGTCGAGGTCCCACCAGGTGGCGACGCGTCCGGCGACGTCGCCGAAACCGAGGTAGTCGGCGCGGAAGAGGTTGACGTAGGCCGTTAGCTCATGGCGGCCCAGCACATCCTCGGTCTCGTCCGTCAGGTGGCCCGGTGCGATCCAGACGCCGGCCGAGACGGTGCCGAACCCGAGCCACGACAGTCGTGAGCGCAGGGTGTGCCGCTTCTGCCGCTCGGACTCCGGCACGCTGAAGACGGCGAGCACCCAGCCGTCCTCGGAGGTGGCGCGGGGTCGCGCGAAGATGCGCCGGTCGCCCTCGTCGAGGATCGACCGCGCCCCGTCGGAGAGCGCGTAGCCGGCGCTGCCCCCGACCCGCTCCGCGCGAAGGATGCCGCGTCGCTTCAGACGGGAGATCGACGAGCGGACGGCGGGCTCGTCGACACCCGCCTCGCTCATCAGCGTGATCAGCGAGCTGACGCTCAGCCAACCCTGCGCCTCTCGCGCGTACAGCCCGTAGATGGTGACGATCAGCGCCCGGGGCTGCAGCCCCCGCACCTGGCCCTCCCCCCATGCCGAGCCATTGACTGCCGTCATGGACGGAGCATACTGGCCGCCATGCCGCTCTCGCCCTCCTCGCACGTCGACACGTTCTGCCGCGACCATCTTCCGCCGCCCACGGAGTGGCCGGAGCTCGTCTTCGAGCTGGACGACGTGCGGTACCCGGAGCGGCTGAACTGCGGCGTCGAGCTGCTCGACAGCGTGATCGCCACCCACGGCGGTGACCGCCTGTGCCTGCGCGCCCAGAACGGCGACACCTGGACCTATGACGACCTGCTCCACCGATCGAACCAGGTTGCCCGGTACCTGACCGACCACCTCGGTGTCGTGCCCGGGAACCGCGTCCTTCTGCGCGGTCCGAACAACCCGTGGCTGGTCGCGTGCTGGTTCGGGGTCCTGCGGGCGGGTGCTGTGGCCGTGACGACGATGCCGCTGCTGCGGGCGGGCGAGCTCCGGACCATCGCCGAGATCGCCTCACCGGCACTGGCACTGAGCGACCACCGGTTCGTGGACGACCTGACCGAGGCCGATGTCCCCGGCTTGTGCGTGGTGGCCTACGGCGCTGACTGCGATGACGACCTGACGCGCCGGATCGACGCTCTCCCAATGGACTTCACGCCGGTCGAGACCGCAGCGGACGACATCGCGCTGCTCGCCTTCACGTCCGGGACGACGGGGCGCCCCAAGGCGACCATGCACTTCCACCGCGACGTCCTGGCCATCGCCGACACGTTCTCCAAGTACGTGCTCAAGCCGACGCCTGCTGACGTGTTCACCGGGACACCGCCCCTCGCCTTCACTTTCGGGCTGGGGGCCCTGGTCGTCTTTCCCCTGCGAGTAGGGGCATCCACGCTGCTGATCGAGAAGGCGTCGCCTGACCAGCTGGCCGACCTGATCTCGGAGCACGGGGTCACGATCTGCTCGACAGCCCCCACCGCGTACCGGGCGATGATCGCATCGGGACGGGCGGATGCACTGCGCCCCCTGCGACGCGCAGTGTCCGCCGGCGAGCACCTGCCGGCCGCCACATGGGAGGCGTTTCATGCCGCGACCGGCGTCCGCCTGATCGACGGGATCGGGTCCACCGAGATGCTGCACATCTTCATCGGCTCGGCGGACGACGACATACGGCCGGGCTCCACCGGGCGCGCGGTTCCCGGCTACAGTGCGAGGGTCCTCGACGAGACGGGCGCGCCGGTGCCGGACGGAACGCCGGGCCGGCTGGCGGTCAAGGGGCCGACCGGCTGTCGCTACCTCGACGACCAGCGCCAGTCGGTGTACGTCGAGGACGGCTGGAACATCACCGGAGACACGTTCTCCCGGGACGCCGATGGCTACTTCTGGTACTCCGCGCGCAGCGACGACATGATCGTGTCGTCGGGCTACAACATCGCCGGGCCCGAGGTCGAGGAGGCGCTGCTCGGCCACGCCGACGTCGCCGAGTGCGCGGTCGTCGCGGCACCGGACGTCGACCGAGGGCACGTCGTCAAGGCCTACGTGGTTCTTGCCCCGGGTGCGGCCGGGGACGACGCCAAGGCCCAGGAGCTGCAGGAGTTCACGAAGGCCCGGATCGCACCGTACAAGTACCCGCGCTCCGTCGAGTTCGTCGACGAGCTGCCCAAGACTGCGACCGGCAAGCTGCAGCGCTTCCGGCTGCGGCAGATCACGGAGGCCGCCGCCGAGACCTCCGCGACATGACCGGCTCGACCGGCATCACCGTGCAGCGCGTGGTCGAGTGGACCGACACCGACGCGTCGGGCCACTACCACCACTCGTCGGTGATCCGCTGGGTCGAGGCCGCCGAGCTGGAGCTGTACGAGCACCTCGGCGTAGGCATGTTCGGCACGACGCCGCGCGTGCACTACGAGGTCGACTACCTGGCGCGACTGTGGCTCGGCGACCGGGTGGACGTCGAGCTGAGCATCGCGGACGTCGGCAGCTCGTCGTTGCGGTTCGCTTTCGTCGTCCGTCGGGGCGACGTCGTCGCGGCGCGGGGCCTGATGGTCTGCGTGAACTCCGATCCGCATAGCGACGGCACGACACCCTGGCCTGCCGCCGTCCGCACCGCCCTCACCCCGAGGTGATCAAGGACCCCGCGCCGGTGAAGGTGATGTCCATGGCGGGTCGCGTCGACGCGGTACCGGTGTCAGCCGTCGCCAAGGAGGCCATCAGCCGACAGGCCGCTCTCCACTCTTGACCGTTCTCCCGCACGGCCGAGACTCTGTCGCTCTCACAACACCGTGCATGGCCGCGCAGGCGGCAGAGCCGAGGAGCGTCCGTGGACAACGCAGATGCCTTGCGTCAGGTCATCGAGCGCGGGTTCGGCCGCGGCGACCTCTCCGTCGCCGATGACTTCGCGGGAGAGACCATCACCGAGCACGAGTACGAGTACGAGTACGAGTACGACGCTCCCGGCGGCCGCGACGGGCCGCCGCTGCTGAGAACCATGATCAGCGACGCCCGGACCAACCTGGTGGACCTGACCATGACCGTCGCCGACCTCGTCGTGGACGGGGACAAGGTCTGGGCGCGCTCGGTCGGGCACTGCACCGACCCGAACACGGGGCGCAGGCTGACGTTCACCGTTTTCGACCTGTGCCGGTTCTCCGACGGTCGCATCGTGGAGCACTGGGGCGTGCCGGACCGCTATGCCGTGTCGCACCAGGCCACGCCGGTCACCCCGCAGGCCGACTGAGGTCACCGGCTACAGCGGCATGAAGCGACCGCCGTTGACGTCCAGCACGACACCGGTGATGTAGGAGGCCGCGTCAGATGCCAGGAACAAGATGGGCTCGACGGCCTCGCGCAGCTCGGGAAAGCGGTTCAGTGGGATCGCGTCCAGCACCTCGCGACGCTCGCCCTCGGGCATCGCGTCATACATCGCCTGCAGACGACCGGTGAGGAACAGCCCCGGCGCGACCGCGTTCACGCGCACACCGGACGACCCGACCTCTTTCGCCAGCCGCTTCGTCAGGCCCACGACGGCCGCCTTCGACGTGGCGTAAGGGACGCCGGTCACCGGCGAGGGCTGCCGTCCGCCGATGGACGACGTGGTGACGATCGCCCCGCCGCTCGCCTCGACCATGTACGGCACCGCCGCCTGGCAGCAGTAGAAAGTGCCCTTGACGTTGACGTCCACCACCAGGTCGACGTCCTCGGGTGAGATCGCGTCCAGCTCCCGCGGGGTACCGAGCGAGCCCCCGGCGAGGGTGACGAGCACGTGCGGGCCACCCAGGTCCGCGTGCACCCGGACCATCAGCTCGGTGACCGCACCGGCGTCCCGGACGTCGACCACGTAGCCCTCGGCGCGCGCGCCGGACGCGCGCAGGGAGCCGACCGTCTCGGCGACCGCGTCCGCCTGGGTGTCGACCACGCCGACCAGGGCACCCTCTG